>DAOPRQ010000033.1:0-4474 GCA_035349055.1 Propionicimonas sp. | reverse complement strand
CTGCTGGGCTGAGCCGCGTCCGCGTCCGCCACCGCAGGCGAACGAAAAGGGGACGGTTCCTTTTTTTGTTCAGGTTGTCCACACCGAGCGAGCGGTTCGCGCCGCGGGGCTGTGGACAAGCTGAACGGAAAAAGAACCGTCCCCTTTCTTGTTCAGGTCAGGGCAGCATCGAGCCGGTCTCGAGGAACCGGACGTGCCAGCTGTGCGCCAGTTTGAGGTCGTGCGGGGTCTGCTGGCCGTTGGCGACCTTGCACGCGTGGTCGTAGTACTCGTGCAGCGCGTCCTTGAAGTTCGGGTGCGCGCAGTTGTCGATGATCACCTTCGCCCGCTGCCGCGGCGAGAGGCCACGCAGGTCGGCCAGGCCCTGCTCGGTAATCACCACCATGACATCGTGCTCGGTGTGGTCGTGGTGCGACACCATCGGCACGATCGCCGAGATGGCGCCGCCCTTGGCGGTGGACGGGGTGACGAAGGATGAGATGTAGGCGTTGCGGGTGAAGTCGCCGGAGCCGCCGATGCCGTTCTGCATTCGCGAGCCCATCACGTGGGTGGAGTTCACGTTTCCGTAGATGTCGGCCTCGATCAGTCCGTTGCAGGAGATCACGCCGAGTCGTCGGATCATCTCCGGGTGGTTCGAGATGTCCTGCGGCCGCAAGATGATCTTGTCGCGGTAGAACGCCGCATTGTCGTTCATCTTGTTCGCATATTCCGGACTAAGCGAGAAGGCGGTCGCCGAAGCCACCGTCATCTTCCCGGAATCGAGCAGGTCGACCATGCCGTCCTGAATCACCTCGGTGTAGGAGGTGAGTTGCTCGAACGGGCCCTCCAGCAGGCCGGCAAGCACCGCGTTGGCGATGTTGCCGACACCGGACTGCAGCGGCAGCAGGTTCTTCGGGAGCCGTCCCTGGTTGACCTCGTTCTGCAGGAAGTCCAGCAGGTGGCTGGCGATCAGGCGGGATTCGTCGTCCAGCGGCTTGAACGGGGTGTTGCGGTCGGCGGCGTCGGTCTCGATCACCGCGACGACCTTGGCCGGGTCGACCTTCATGGTGGTGCTGCCGATGCGGTCACCCGCGCCGGTCAGCGGCACGGGCTTGCGGTTCGGCGGCAGCGCCACACCTTCGTAGATGTCGTGCATGCCGTGCAGGTCGAGGCTCTGCCAGGCGTTTACCTCAAGGATGACCTTCTCGGCGGACGCGAGCCAGGTGGTGTTGTTGCCGACCGAAGAGGACGGGATGAGTTCGCCGTCCGCGGTGATGGCGGTGACCTCGATGACGGCGATGTCGAGCTTGCCGAGGAAACCGGCCCAGGTCTGCGGGCCGGAGTGGGAAAGGTGGATGTCGGCGTAGCCGGAGATGCCGGCGTTGATCTTGTTCCGCATGATCGGGTCGGACTGGTACGGCATGCGGAAGCTGATGCCGTCCACCTCGGCGAGGACGCCGTCGAGCTCGGGAGCGGTCGAGGCCCCGGTGAAGCAGCCGATCATGAACTCTTCGCCGCGCTCGTGCGCAGCCTTGATCTGGGCGGCCAGGGCGACCGGCACAGCCTTGGGGTAGCCGGCTCCGGTGAAGCCGGAGAAGCCGACATTCATGCCGTGCTTGATGATGCTCGCAGCCGCTTCCGCGGTGGTTACCTTGCTGCGAAAGAGCTCGCTTTCGATCCGGGACATTGAATCTCCTCGACGCTGGGTGGAACAGAGTCAGGTTACAGAAATCGGTGTGCCCTCGTGACCAGATGGCGATTGCTGCAACGGTTCAGCTGAGACGCACGACTTGCGCTATGGCGTGCGTCTCGCCGGGGTCGAGGGTAATCGCGGACGCGCCCACGTTCGCGGCCTCGACGCAGACGAACTCGGCGTAGTAGTCACCGATATCCCGCTGCGTCATGGCGAGGTCGCGACCCGGGTTCCACACCACCGTGTTCGCGGAGCCCTCTTTGCCGACGTGGATGCGGCGGCCGCGTCCCGGATCGTCGATAGTGGCCTCGCCCGCGTGGGTGTAGATGCGATCCGTCCGCCCGCTGAAGCGGACGCCGCCGGCCTGGGTCTCGGCGGTGCCGGTCACCTTGTCCTGGTACGCGCAGCCGTCGAGGCCATCGATGCTGATCCGGCCGATGTCGCTGATCGCGAAGTAGGTGTGCAGTGCTTCCTCGTAGGTGAACACGTCCGGGCCGGGGTTGGTCACAACGAGCTGGACGCGGAGCTGGTCGGCGGCGAACTCCGCGATCAGCCGGGCGTCGAACGGAGCGCTGTCGAAGCCGTCCGCGGTGAGCGAGTGGACGACCTGAAGGCGTCCGGTGGTCGCGACGTCGTCGGTGACCGATTCCCTGACCCAGTTGGCGGTGCGTGCGAAACCGTGGGCCGGCGTCCGATCACCGGTCAGGCCGGCACTGAACCAGGGGAAGATGACCGGCACGCCACCACGGACGGCGACCCCGGGCTCGAACCGGGCCAGCGGGCTCTCCCAGAGCACGGGCTGTTGGCCGGGCGGAGTCCAGTTCAGGACGTGGGCGCCGGCGTCAAGGACGGCGTAGGTGCCGCCCTTGTGGTGGATCTGGACGCCAGGAAACAAGTCAGGATCAGGCACCGCCGCAGGTTACGCCCCGAAACCCCGGCTGGTCGAGCCGGTTCTGCAGGACTAGGGAACCCTGATCAATGCTTGGTGGCGCTGGCCGAGCTTGGACAGAACACCATCACTGCAACATACGCCGAGCCGAGCCGGGTACTGGCAAGATGAACGACGACATCACGCCGCCAGCGATGAAAGTGAGGCCGACCCCATGCGGATCTCGGTGATCGGTTGTGGGTACCTGGGGGCGGTGCACGCCGCGTCCATGGCTGAACTGGGTCACACTGTCGTGGGCATCGACGTTGACGCGGCTAAGATTGCGGCTCTCAGCCAGGCCAGGGCGCCGTTCTTCGAGCCCGGCCTTCCCGAGCTGCTCGCGCGCGGCATCGAGTCGGGACGGCTGCGCTTCAGCACCGATCCGGCCCAGGCTGCGGACGCGGAGGCGCACTTCATCGCCGTCGGCACGCCCCAGCGCCGCGGCGAGCATGGTGCTGATCTGAGCTACGTGGACGCAGCGGTGGCCGCGTTGCTGCCGCACGTGCGTCCGGGCGCGGTGGTGATCGGCAAGTCGACCGTCCCGGTGGGGACGGCCGCGGCTTTGGCCGAGCGGCTGGCCGCGGCGCAACCCGAGGCCGCGCTGGCCTGGAACCCGGAGTTTCTGCGCGAGGGTTTCGCCGTCCGGGACACGATCGAGCCCGACCGGATCGTCTACGGGCTGCCCGATGGGGCGGCCGGTGAGCGGGCCAAGCAGGTGCTGGACGAGATCTACGCGGTCGCGTTGGCCGCCGACACCCCGCTGGTAACGGCCGACTACGCCACGGCCGAACTGGTGAAGGTGGCCGCCAATGCGTTCCTGGCTACGAAGATCAGCTTCATCAACGCCATGTCCGAGCTGGCGGACGTGGTCGGCGCCGACGTCACCAAGCTGGCGGACGCGATCGGCTACGACGCCCGGATCGGCCGCAGGTTCCTGAACGCGGGGGTGGGGTTCGGCGGCGGCTGCCTGCCGAAGGACATCCGGGCGTTCCGGGCGCGGGCCGAGGAGTTGGGTCTTGGCGACACGCTCGCCTTCCTGAAGGAGGTGGACGCGATCAACCTGCGCCAGCGCGAACGGATCGTGACGCTGGTGGCCGAGGCGCTCGCCGGCGATGTGGTGGGCAAGCGGGTGACCGTGCTGGGGCTGGCGTTCAAGCCCGAGTCGGACGACATCCGCGATTCGCCGGCGCTGGACGTGGCCGTCCGCCTTAACGGATTGGGCGCGAAGGTGACCTCGACCGACCCGCAGGCGATCGCCAACTCCCGGGCGAAGCACCCGCAGCTTGCCTACGAGCCGGACACCGACCTAGCGCTGGCGGACGCGGAGGTGGTCGTCCTGCTCACCGAGTGGCCCGAGTACCGCACCCTCGACCCCGACCACGTCGGTGGGCTGGCGTCCGGCCGGATCGTGATCGACGGCCGCAACGCGCTCGACCCAGAGCGCTGGCGCGCCGCCGGGTGGACCTACGTAGGCCTGGGTCGCCCCTGATCGCTGCGAGCCCGATGCGACCGCCCGCACGGCCGCGTCCGCTAGGTGTGCTTGGGGAGTTCGACGGCAAGGTGAAATACATCGGACCTTCGGACCAGGTGGCCCGAACCGTGATGAATGAGAAATCGCGTGAAGACTCGCTGCGCCAGCTCGGTTGGGTGGTGGTGCGATGGAACTGGCAAGACCTGCTGAACCCTTCGGCGTTGCGACGGCGAATCGAGGCTGCGTTCGAGCAGGCGAACCCGGAGAAGATTCGCGGTCACTACCGGCTCACCCCCACCATCTAGCCCACCCTGTCGTCCATTTCCTCGCGTTTGCTACCGAATCGGACGTTTGCCACCGATACTTCGGCAGCAAACGTCCACTTCGGTAGCAAACGCCGGTT
>DAOPRQ010000032.1:0-27956 GCA_035349055.1 Propionicimonas sp. | reverse complement strand
CGCGCTGACCTCGGCCAGGCGGTAGACGTTGGTCTCCCGGGCGCGGTAGTCGCCGCCCTTCACCGTGTCGTAGAACAGCCGGAAGGTCGAGTCGTTGTCGTTGCGGTAGTTCTTGGCCGCGTTGATGCCGCCCTGGGCGGCGATCGAGTGCGCCCGCCGCGGGCTGTCCTGGTAGCAGAAGTTGAGGACGTTGTAGCCGGCCTCACCCAGGGACGCCGCCGCGGCACCGCCGGCCAGGCCGGTGCCGACGATGATCACGGTCAGCTTGCGCCGGTTGGACGGGTTGACCAGCTTGGCCTCGAACTTGCGCTTGGCCCACTTGCCCTCGATCGGGCCGGCCGGGGCCTTCGTGTCGGCGATGTTGGCGCCGAGGGTGAAGTAGTCGGCGCCGGGCAGCGCGGCCGCGGGCGCTTTCGTAGTCGTAGTCATCAGTTGATCCATCCGAAGAGAACGGCCACCGGCATGATCATGAAGCCGATGTAGAGGATGAGGGCGACGGCCCAGGCGCAGCCGTTCAGCACCGCGCGAGCCTTCGCGCTGGTGTTGGCGCCCAGCGTCGCGAACGCACTCCAGAAGCCGTGCCGGATGTGCATGCACACCGCCACCATCCAGACCGCGTAGAGCAGCACCATCCACCACTGGCTGAACTCGCCGATCACCATCTTGTACGGCGAACTGGCGTAATCGGCGCCGTACTCACCACCGGTAAGCGCGGCGTGAACCGTGAACTGCGCCAAGTGGAAGATCAGCAGACCGGCCAGGATGATGCCACCCCAGCGCATGGTGCGCGCAGAGTAGGTACGGGCTAGGTCGCGCTTCGCCGCGTAGGTGGACGGGTTGGCCGCCAGCGCGCGATTCCACAGCGTCACAGCCGAGTAGATGTGCAGCACAACCGCGGCCAGCAGAACCACCCGGAAGATCCAGATGAACCAGCCGGCGGGCAGCAGCGGGTAAAGGATGCCACCGTCTTCGGTCTGGCCCTTCAGCCACTCTGCATAGTGGTTGAAGGAGTCCTCGCCGAGGAACATCTTGGAATTGCCGAACGCGTGCATCAGCAGGAAAGCGATCAGGAGCAGGCCGGTCACAGCCATGATTACCTTGAGAGTGACCGTGGATCGCAGAGCCCTCTGATGAGGAGTCAATGTTGTTGTTGCCACGGCGCCACCCTAGTAAGAAAACCGCCGCATTTCGTGCTGTCAGCGGGTTTTGAGTGTGGCAGGTCTCACAATCTGGACCCGCACTGGACGAACAGTCGAAAAAGCGCTTTTAGGCAAACCTAGCGTTGCCTAATTCGACCCCTCCAGGAGGTCCGGACGGCGTTGCGCGGTGCGTTCGCGCGACTGCGCCAGCCGCCATTCGGAGACCTGGCCATGGTGCCCCGAAAGCAGCACCGCGGGCACTTCCAGACCCCGCCAGTTGGCGGGTTTCGTGTACACCGGGTACTCCAGCAGGCCGTCCAGATCGTCGCCGTGGGACTCCTCCACCAGCGACTCCGGGTTGCCGAGGACACCGGGCAGCAGCCGGACCACCGCTTCGGTGATCGCAAGGGCAGCCACCTCGCCGCCGTTGAGCACATAGTCGCCGAGGCTGACCTCGAGCACCTCCATGCGGGACGTGGCGTGCGCCACCACCCGGGCGTCGATGCCCTCGTAGCGCCCGCAGGCGAACAGCAGCCAGTCGCGTCCGGCCAGTTCGTGGGCCAACGCCTGGGTGAACGGCACCCCGGACGGAGTGGGCACCACCAGTAGCGGCTTCGGTCCGTCTGGGGGCACCAGCTCGTCCAGCGCCTCGCCCCACGGCTCCGGCTTCATCACCATGCCGGCCCCGCCGCCGTACGGGGTGTCGTCGACGGTGCGGTGCCGGTCGTGCGTCCAGTCGCGCAGATCGTGGACGCCCAGCGTCACGATGCCGGAACTGATTGCCTTGCCGACCAGCGAGAGCTGCAGGGGCGCGAAATAGTCGCAGAAGATGCTGACCAGATCAATCCGCATCGCGCACCTCGACATCGCTCAGCAGGCCGGGGATCGGATTGATCACAACCTGCCCGGCTGCCGGGTCGACCTCGGGCACCAGTTCGGTGACGAACGGCACCAGGCGCTCACCAAGCGGCGTACGGATCACCAGCAGGTCCTGAGCGGGGTTGTGCAGTACCGCGACCACCTCACCGAGTTCGGCCCCGGCCGGGTCGCAGGCCCGCAGGCCAACGAGGGTGCTGTCGTGGAACTCGTCGTCATCGATGTCGGTCGGGGTGCCCTGGACCCACAGATCGACCCCGCGCAGGGCATCCGCTGCGGTGCGGTCGCGCACCTCGGCGAAGCTCACCACCAGCCGCCCGCCCTGCAGCCCGTGGCCGGTCACGGTGAGTTCCCGATCGCCGGCGCTGACCTTCGCCCCGGACGCGAACCGTTCGTCGATGCTGTCGGTGCGCGGACGGACGGTCACCTGGCCGCGCAGTCCGTGGGCACGGCCGACCGTCCCGACGATCAAATGGTCAGTCATTCTGGCTCCACGACGTGATTGTGCGCCAAACAGTTCCGCCCCACCACTGATGCGGTGGGGCGGAACCTGGCTTGGCTCAATGCGACGGCTCAACTGCGCCGGCGAGGGCGGCGGTCGACGTCGACGAAGTCGACCCGTACCTGCTCGCGTCCGGCCAGTGCGGCGATCACCGTGCGCAGGGCACCGGCGGTGCGTCCCTGGCGTCCGATGACCTTGCCGATGTCCTCGGGATGGACCCGCACCTCAAGTGTGCGCGTCCGGCCCCGATCCGACTCGCGAACCCGGACATCGTCCGGATTGGGGACCAGTCCCCGCACTAGGTGCTCGAGCGCTTCGGCCAGCATGCTCAGGCCTCTTCGGCCTCGGCCGGGGCTTCGGCATCAGCCTCGGCAGCCTTCTTCTTCGACTTCGAGATCGCGGCAGTGGCCGGCTCGCTGTCGGCCTCGGCAAGTGCGGCGTTGAACAGCGCGACCTTGTCCTTCGGCTCGGGCTGCGGGGTGACACCGGACGGGCTGGTGTCACCGCTGAACTTCTGCCAGTCACCGGTGCGCTTGAGCAGGGCGACGACGGCCTCGGTCGGCTGTGCGCCGACACCGAGCCAGTACTGCGCGCGCTCGGAGTCGATCCTGATCACCGACGGGTCGTTCTTCGGGTGGTAGAGGCCGATCTCCTCGATCGCCCGGCCGTCCCGCTTGGCGCGGGCATCCATGACGACGATGCGGTAGTGCGGGGAGCGGATCTTGCCGAGCCGCTTGAGACGAATCTTGACAGCCACGAGTGTGGGTTCTCCTGTGCAGAACTTGGGACGGTGACACCACCGGCCCGGACGGGTGAACTCCGCTATTCGTAGTGGGGCTACGGACGGCGAAGCTCGGCTGGATCCGGATCAGCCGGAGTTAGAGGGCGCCGACCGAGCCAGATGCGCCTACTAGTGTGCCAGAACGTGTCCTCACCGGGCCAACCGGCTAGCCTGCCCCCATCATGTTCCGCCCCGACTCGGCAGATCGGCCCCGCGACAAGGCGCGATTGGGTCTGCTGGGCATGCTCGGGCCCGCTTTCGTTGCCAGCGTCGCCTACGTCGATCCGGGCAATGTTGCCGCCAATCTGAGCGCGGGTGCCGACTACGGCTATGCGCTGGTGTGGGTGCTGGCGGTGGCGTCGCTGATGGCAATGGTGATCCAGTACCAGTCGGCGAAGCTGGGCCTGGTCACCGGCGCCACCCTGCCCCAGGCCATGGCCGATCGTTTCGCCGGCCATCGGTATCAGCGTCCGCTGACGGTCGGCTACGGGCTGCAGGCATTCGTCATCGCGATCGCGACCGACCTGGCCGAAGTGGTCGGCGGTGCGCTCGGCCTGTACCTGCTGTTCGGGCTGCCGCTGTGGGCGGGCAGCATCGTCGTCGGCGTCGTGGCGATGGTGCTGCTGTGGGTGCTGCGCTCGCGCGGCGAGGGCGTGTTCGAGGCCGGTGTTGGCGCACTGCTCGCAGTGGTCGCGCTCGGCTTCGTCGGCGCGCTGTTCTTCAAGGCACCTTCTTGGGACGCGACCCTGGCCGGGCTGTGGCCCTCCGTGCCCGACCGCGACGCGTGGCCGCTGATCGCGGCGATGCTCGGCGCGACCGTGATGCCGCACGCCATCTACCTGCACTCGGCGCTGGCGATCGATCGGCACCGTCCGGACGGACACCTGGACCGTCCGCTGCGCCGATTGCTGCGAGCACAGAAGCTGGACGTGGGCCTCGCGCTGGTGCTGTCCGGCTCGGTGAACATCTCGATGCTGCTGCTGGGCGCGGTGGCGCTGGCGGGCGTGGTCGGCGACCCGATCGAGGCCATACACGTGACGCTCGGCACCGACCTTGGCCCGTGGCCGGCGGCTGTGTTCGCGATCGGCCTGCTCGCGTCCGGCATCGGCTCGGCAGTGGTCGGCACGCATGCGGGGGCGCGGATCCTGAAGGACATGCACGTGTGGCAGGTGGAACCGACCCTGCGCCGGGCCATCACCATCGGACCGGCGGTGCTACTGCTGCTGACCGGCGTCTCCCCCACTTCGGTGTTGATCTGGAGTCAGATCGTGCTCAGCTTCGGCGTGGCCCTGGCGGCCGCCCCGTTGGCCTTGGTGACCGGAGACCGCCGGCTGATGGGCGAGTTCGTAGACCGTGCGTGGCAGCGGGCGCTCAACTGGCTGATCGTCACCCTGATCATCGGGCTCAACCTGGTGATGATCTGGTGGGCGCTGTCCCGCGGCAGCTGAGCCCCGGCGCCTACCCGCGTCCGATCCCGCCCCGCCTCAACTCGCATCGCGCCCCACGTCAACTCGCGTTTGCTACCGAAGTCGGCGTTCGCTGCCGAAATTTCGGTGGCAAGCGCCCAATTCGGTGGCAAACGCGAGTTGCGGGTGTGTTCGGCCGCTCAGTGTGCGGACGCGACAACACGTCCGCGGAGAATCACCAGGCTGGGGTGCCTGGTGACCCCAGGATCGAGTCGTGGGTCGGCTGCGTAAACCACCAGGTCGGCCCAGGCGCCGTCGACCACCGGCGGGGCGCCCAACCATTCCCGGGCACGCCAGGACGCGGCACCCAGCGCGAACTCCGCGCCGCCAAGCTTGGCCAGCATGCCGATCTCGGTTCCGACCAGGCCGTGGCTGATGCTGCCCCCGGCGTCCGTCCCAGCGAACACCGGGACGCCAGCCTCGATCGCCGCGCCGATGGTCTCGAAACGGCGCGCGTGCAGCGTCCGCATGTGGGCCGCGTAGGCCGGGAACTTCGCCTCGCCGGCATCAGCGAAGGCAGGGAAGTTCTCCAGATTGACCAGCGTCGGCACCAGCGCTACCCGGCGTTCGGCCATCAACTCGATGGTGGCCGCGTCCAGGCCGGTGCCGTGCTCAATGCCATCGATGCCGGCGCGCACCAGTTGCTGCACCGACTCCTCGCCGAAGCAGTGGGCGGTGACCCGTGCGCCCAACTGATGCGCGCGTTCGATCGCAGCGGCGGCCACCTCCGCCGGCCACAATGGCGCGAGATCACCGCGGTCGCGGTCGATCCAGTCGCCGACCAGCTTCACCCAGCCATCACCGCGGACGGCCTGCCGCGCCACCTCGGCGATCAGCTCCTCGGGCTCTACTTCCGCGGCGTAGTTGCGGATGTACCGCTTGGGACGGGCGATGTGCCGGCCGGCCCGGATGATCCGGGGCAGGTCTTCGCGCTCGTCGATCCAGTGGGTGTCGATCGGCGAACCCGCGTCGCGGATCAGAAGAGTGCCGGCGTCCCGATCGGTGAGCGCCTGCGCCTCGGCCACCTCGTCCGGGACCGCGCCGTTCGCGCCGAGACCGATGTGACAATGCGCGTCGACCAGTCCAGGCAGGATCCAGGCGCCCTGGCAGACCGTCACCGCATCGGGCACCGGTTCGGTGCGGATCAGACCATCGGCCACCCACAGGTCGCGCGGCTCGCCTTCGGGGAGCAGTACCCCCTGTAGGTGCAGCGGGTATCCGGGGCGAGTCGACGGGGACTCGCGGCCACCGTGATCGTGTGCGAAGAACTCCGGCTCTCCCAATCCCGGCGGCGCGTGGTGGTGGCTCATCGAGTCATTATTGCGGTCGCGGGCTCGTCAACCGAGAGCGCGGCGGCACAGGTGTCGCAAAGTCGCAGCCAGCTCAGCCAGACACCGGAGAATCGGGCCAGCGCGCAGATCCGACTACGAGATCACGACATGTCGGCGGCCACGGGTGGTCTCGACTGTCTTTCGGCCTCTGGTGCATCCCTAGGTCAAGACGCCAACGCCACCATCGGCTGACCGCTCGTCGTCTAGCTCGACCAAGCCGAAGCGGGGGCCGAGTCAGATCAGGCGCGTGAAGCCGACCGGTGAAGTATGGACGCGACCAGCCGCGACTGCGAACGTCAGCGGGGGCCGGCGTTCTTCGGATTGAAGAGTTGCTGCAGTTCGGCCGGAAGCTGGAAGTCGCCGACCGCCTTCGCCAGGTCGGCCTCGGTCGGCTGCGTGGGCAGGCCGAACGCGGACGTGGGCGCCGACGCTGCTGGGGGCAGAGCCGCAGCGCCACCACCCGTCCGCTTGGCCGGGTTGCCGGAAACCTTGTGGTTGCCCTTCTTCTTCTTGGGCTGCTGCTTGGCCGCGGGCCGGCGTCCGCCCATTCCGGTCATCGCGCCACCCAGGCTCTGCATCATCTTGCGGGCCTCGAAGAAGCGGTTGACCAGGGAATTCACGTCCGAGACCTTGGTGCCCGAGCCGGTTGCGATCCGCGCGCGGCGGGAACCGTCCAGCAGCTTCGGGTTGGCCCGCTCAGCCGGGGTCATCGAGTAGATGATCGCCTCCAGGCGGTCGATCTCACGCTCGTCGATGTTGTTGATCTGGTCCTTCATCTGGCCCATCCCGGGCATCATGCCCAGGATCTTCGACAGCGGACCCATCCGCCGCACTGCCTGCATTTGCGACAGGAAGTCGTCCAGGCCGAACTCGCCGCCCTTACCCTGCAGGAGCTTCTGCGCGGCCTTCGCGGACTCCTCTGCGTCGAAGGTCTTCTCGGCCTGTTCGATCAGGCTGAGCAGGTCGCCCATGCCGAGGATTCGGCTGGCCATCCGGTCGGGGTGGAAGGCGTCGAAGTCGCCCAGGCCCTCGCCGTTGGACGCGAACATGATCGGCTTGCCGGTCACCCGGGCGATCGACAGCGCCGCGCCACCGCGAGCGTCGCCGTCGAGCTTGGAGAGCACGACCCCGTCGAAGCCGACCCCGTCGGCGAACGCCCGGGCGGTGTTGACCGCGTCCTGGCCGATCATGGCGTCGACGACGAACAGGATCTCGGTCGGGTTGACCGCGTCCCGGATGTCGGCAGCCTGCTGCATCAGTTCGGCGTCCACACCCAGCCGGCCGGCGGTGTCGACGATCACGACGTCGTAGAGCTTGCTCATCGCGTGCAGGATCGAGGTGCGCGCCACCCCTACCGGGTCACCGATGCCGTTGCCGGGCTCGGGCGCGAAGACATGAACTCCGGCCCGCTCGCCGACCACCTGCAGCTGGTTCACCGCGTTCGGACGCTGCAGGTCAGACGCGACCAGCAGCGGCGAATGGCCCTGGTCCTTCAGCCACTTGCCGAGCTTTCCGGCCAGCGTGGTCTTGCCGGAGCCCTGCAGGCCCGCCAGCATGATCACCGTCGGCGGACGCTTGGCGAAGCGCAGCGGCCGAGCCTCGCCGCCGAGGATCGCGATCAGCTCCTCGTTGACGATCTTGACGATCTGCTGCGCCGGGTTCAACGCGGCATGAATCTCGGCGCCGTGAGCGCGCTCCTTGACTGCTGCGATGAAGTCCTTGACCACGCCCAGGTTGACGTCCGCCTCGAGCAGGGCGAGCCGGATCTCGCGCGCGGTCGCGTCGATGTCGGCATCGGACAGCCGCGTCTTGCCGCGCAGATTGCGGAACGCAGCTGAAAGCCGATCGGACAGGGTGTCGAACAAGGTGGTACCTCACGCGTGTCGGGAACTCCGACATCCTACCGGTAGCGTCATCGGCCTCGGAGAAGCGTCCCCATCACCCGCCCGCAGCAAGGTGGACCGTTTCTCGCCGAGACGCCAGCAAACCGTCCACCTTGCTGCCGGTTGAGGTGAACGGATGGGGACGGATGGGTTCAGAGGGTTAGCTGCACGAACACCAGGTCGAGCCAGCGGTCGAACTTGCGGCCCACCTCGGGGAGCCGCCCGACCTCGACGAAGCCGAGCGAGCGGTGCAAGGCGAATGAAGCGTCGTTGTCGGCGCTCAGGCCGCCGATCAGGACGTGAACGCCGTTCTCGCGCGCTGCCGCGATGATCGCCGTCATCAGCGCACGACCCAGACCCCGTCCCTGGAACGCCGGACGCAGGTACACGCTGTGCTCCATGCTCAGGGTGAAACCAGCTTTCGGCCGGAACTGCCCGTAGGTCGCGTAGCCGGCGACTTCGCCGTCCACTTCGGCGACCAGCACCGGCCAGCCGTGCTCGACCTTGGTCGCATACCACTCGGCGTGCTGCACCGGGCTCCAGGGCAACAAATCCCAGCTCGCGGTGTCGCGCACCACCGAGTCGTTGTAGATCTCCAGCAGCGCGGGCAGGTCTTCCGGTCGGGCCGGACGGATGGTCGTCACTGCGCCAGCAGCGCGTCGACGAAGCCTTCGGCCTCGAACGGAGCCAAGTCGTCGGCGCCCTCGCCGAGCCCGATCAGCTTCACCGGCACGCCCAGCTCCCGCTGGACCGGAACCACGATGCCGCCCTTGGCCGAGCCGTCCAGCTTCGAAAGCACGATGCCGGTGACGTCCACCACCTCGGCGAACACCCGCGCCTGGGCGAGCCCGTTCTGCCCGGTGGTGGCGTCGATCACCAGCAGCACCTCGGTCACCGGAGCCTTGCGCTCGATCACCCGCTTGATCTTGCCGAGCTCGTCCATCAGGCCGGTCTTGGTGTGCAGCCGGCCAGCGGTGTCGACCACCACCACGTCCGCGCCACTCGCGATGCCCTGGTCGACCGCGTCAAAAGCCACGGACGCCGGGTCGCCGCCCTCCGGACCGCGCACAACCGGGACGCCCACCCGGCTTCCCCAGGTCTGCAGCTGGTCGGCCGCGGCCGCCCGGAAGGTGTCGGCCGCGGCCAGCACCACCGAATGCCCCTCGGCCACCAGCACGCGGGAAAGCTTGCCGATCGTGGTCGTCTTGCCGGTGCCGTTGACGCCGACCACCAGCACCACACCGGGCAGGCCGTCCGCGCCAGTCACGTTGAGGCTTCGATCAGCGGTGGTGGCGACCAGCTTCAGCAGTTCGGTACGCAGCACCTGCTTGGCCTTGTCGGGGTCGGACACTGCGTCGAGTGACAACTCGCGGCGCAAGGCGGTGATCAACTCATCGGTCGGGCCCGCGCCGAGATCGGACGTGATCAGCGTGGCCTCCAAGTCGTCCCACGCGTCCGCGTCCAACTTGTCGACCGCGAGCAGACCAAGCAGGCCGCGGGCGAAGGGATTGTTGCTGGCCGACAGCTTGCGCCGCAGCCGGGACATCCGGGAAGCCGGCGGTTCGGGCGTCTCGAGCACCGGCGCCGAGGGCTCGGCCGGAGCAGCCGGAATCACTTCCGCTGGCGCCGGTTCAACCGGTTCGCCGAACTCCTCGCGCTCCGCCGAAGGCAGTTCCGGGGTGGGCTCGGCCGGCGGCAGGCCCTTGCGGTTACCAACGACGATAGTGACGGCAGCGACGATCAGAACGGCCGCGACCGCAGCCAGGACGTACCAGAAGTAGTTCTCCACGCCGCTCATGGTAGGCAACACCAGGCCCACCACCCAGCCAAAGTCAGCGCTTGGGCGCCTCTGCGGCCGAATCCGCGCTCTTGGGCCGGATGTCCTCGATCTCCTCGAAGAACTCGACCAGCCCCTGTGGCGGGTCCGCGTCGCCGTTCAGGTGCTTCGCGGTGTTGGCCATCACGTTGGCGAATTCGGGGGCTTTGCTGGCGAGGCTGCCGTTCATGCCGACGGCGACCACCGCGATCACACACAGGGCGATCGCGACGAGCGCCACGGTGATGATCCAATAACTCAAGACACAGCCTTCCGATGGACTACGAACAGTATGCCGCACGCGGCGGAAGGCTCAGTTGAGCCTCCTCGAGTTCTCAGTCTCCTTGTGGCGAATTTTCAGAGATGCCGACCTGCGTCGGGATGACGTTGGCTGGGCTCAGGCATCCCGCAGTCGCTGGCTGATCACGGCCGAGACCCCGTCGGACCGCATGGTCACCCCGTACAGCGCGTCGGCGATCTCCATGGTGCGCTTCTGGTGGGTGATCACCAGCAGCTGGCTGTTCGCCCGGAGCTCTTCGTAGATCTCCAGCAGGCGGCCGAGGTTGGTGTCGTCGAGCGCGGCCTCGACCTCGTCGAGGATATAGAAGGGGCTGGGACGGGCTTTGAACAGCGCCACCAGGAAGGCCACCGCCACCAGTGAACGCTCGCCGCCGGAAAGCAGCGACAGCCGCTTCACCTTCTTCCCGGCGGGACGTGCCTCCACGTCCACACCGGTGGTCAGCCACTCCCCCGGCTCGGTGAGCACGAGGCGTCCCTCGCCGCCGGGGAACAGCCGGGCGAACGCGTCCTCGAAGGCCTGTTCGACGTCGGCGTAGGCGGCCGCGAACACTTCCTGCACGCGGGTGTCCACGTCGGCGATGATCCCGTTCAGGTCGTCGCGGGTCTTGCGCAGGTCAGCCAGCTGCTCGGCCAGGAAAGTGTGCCGCTCGCTGAGCGCGTCGAACTCTTCCAGCGCCAGCGGGTTCACCTTCCCCAGCACCGCGAGGTCACGCTCAGCCGCCCGCAGCCGCCGCTCCTGCTCGGCCCGCACGTACGGGACGGGATCTGGCTGCGGGTCGTCCTCGGTCAGCGGTTTGCCGTCGGCGTTGACCAGCACCGGCACCAGTTGTTCCGGCCCGTATTCGCCGACCAGCGCCTCCGGCTCCAGCCCGAGTTCGGCCAGCGCCTTCTCGGCCAGCGCGTCGATCTTCATCTGCTGTTGCGCGCGGGCGAGTTCGTCGGCGTGGACGGTGTCGACCAGGTTCTCGAACGCTTTCGCCAGTTCCCGCCCGCGCTGCCGGACGGCGGTCAGCTCGGTCTCGGCAACGCTGCGAGCCTCCTGCGCACGCATGCGTTCGGTCTCGGCAAGAGCCCTGGACGCGCTCACCTGTTCGGCCAGCCATTCGGCGGCCTTCAGGACGCCGGCGGCCACCTCCGCCTCCCGACGGAGAAGCTCCCGACGCGCGGCGGCCTTGGCCCGGGCCGAGCGCTCCGCATCGGCTGCCCGCAGCAGGCTGTCCGCCCGTCCGGCGAAGGCTCGTGCCCGCTCCTCGACCGTGCGCAACGCCAGCCGCGCCTCCATTTCGGCGGCGCGGGCCGCGCGGGCCAGGTCACCGAGATGGTCGCGTTCGGTCGGATCGGCCTCACCGGTCTCGGTCTGCTCGGAGGCCAGTTCCAGTCGCGTCTCAAGCTCGCTCAGGTTGGCCAGCGCGTGGTCGCGGGCCGTGGCCGCGTTGTCGGCCGCCTGCGCAAGGCGTCCGGCTTCGGCCTGGGCCGAGCGGACGATCTGGTTCAGCTCGCCCGCCTCCTCGGCCATCGCGGCATGCTCGGCGTCCGATTCGTGCAGGCGGGCCAGTGCCGCGTCCGACCGTTCGCGAGCGGACGCGAGCAACTGCTCGGCCTCGGCGATCGCGAACCGGGTCCGCTCGACCTCGGCCTGAGCGGCGCTGAGCTTTTCGTTGGTCTCATCCAGCGCGGCCTGCACCTCCAGCAGGGACGGCTTTGCCGACGATCCGCCGGCCGCGAACCAGGAGCTGAGCAGGTCGCCGCCGGTGGTCACAGCGGTCACATCCGGCAGCTTGGCCACAAGCTCGCGGCCCTGGGCCAGGTCGTCCACGACCGCCACCTTGAACAAGAGCCGTTCAATGGCCGGACGCAGGCTCGCCGCGCAGTCCACCAGCCCGGCCGCGTAGCAGGCGTTCGCCGGCAGCTTCGGCCAGCCGGACGTGTCCGCGGGCAGGTCAGCGCCCAGCAGCATGCCGGCCCGGCCCAGGTCCTCGGCTTTCAGGTGGTCGAAGGCGCGGACGGCGGCGTCCACCCCAGTCACCGCGATCGCGTCCGCAGCCGAACCCAGCGCGGCCGCGATGGCAACCTCCTTGCCGACCGGAACGCTGATCAGTGCCGCGACCGAGCCCAGCAGGCCGTCCAGCTGGTCACCGGCGGCGAGGAGGGCGGCGGTGCCGTCGCGTCGCTCCAGGCCGAGGGCCAGCGCTTCGGCGCGCGCCGCTGCGGCTCCCCGCTCCGCGGTGGCCGCCCGCTCGGCTGTCTGGAGCTCTTCCAGTGCGGTCAGCCGTGCAGCCACGTCAGCCTCAGCGGCTTCGTAGGCATCGTCCAGCCCGGACTCTCCGGCGCTCAACCCGGCGAGCCGGGTCTCCAACTGAGCGAATTGCCGCTTGGCGTTGGTGGCCCGGTCCTCAGCTTCGGCCTTGGCCGCCACCAGCCGCTCGATCTCCGCCCCGGCTGCCTCGGACCGGCTGCGCAGTGTGTTCACTTCACCGGCAAGCCGGGCCAGGCCCTCCCTGCGGTCGGCGATCGCTCGCAGTTGGGCCGAATACTGCTTCTCGGCTTCGGCGTGCGCTGTCTCGGCGGCGTTGCGGGCATCGGTCGCGGCCGCCAGCGCCGCGGTGCGTTCGGCCACCTCGGCCTGCACGGACGCCTCGGTTTTACGGATCTCGGCCGCCTCGCGCTCAATGGCCTCCGGATCGCGCCCCGGACGCTCGTCGGTGCCGATCGCTGCCGCGTTGCGCAGCCGTTCGGACGCGATCGTCGTCGTACTCGCCACCCGCTCGGCCAACCCGGCCAGCGCGTACCAGGTCTCCTGGGCTGCGGTCAGCGCGGGCAGGGCGTCTCGTGCGGCGACTTCGGCAGCCTGCTCGGCCTCACGGGCGGAGGTCAGCTCCGCCTCGATCCGCAGTCGGCGTTGCTTGAGTTCGGCCTCGGCGGCCAGATCGGTCGCCAGCGACGAAGTGGCGGCGACCAGATCGTCGGCCAGCAGCCGGGCGCGCGCGTCACGCAGGTCGGCCTGGATGACCGCAGCCTTGCGGGCCACCTCGGCCTGCCGGCCTAGCGGCTTCAGCTGGCGGCGGATCTCGCCGAGCAGGTCGGAGAGCCGGTTCAAGTTGGCCGCGGTGGCTTCGAGCTTGCGCTGTGCCTTTTCCTTGCGCTTGCGGTGCTTGAGCACCCCGGCGGCCTCTTCGATGAAGCCGCGACGGGTCTCGGGCGTGGCCTGCAGGATCGAATCGAGCTGACCCTGGCCGACGATGACGTGCATCTCCCGGCCGATACCCGAGTCGCTGAGCAGGTCTTGGACGTCCAGCAGCCGCGCGGGCGAACCGTTGATGGCGTATTCGGACCCGCCGGTGCGGAACATCGTCCGGCTGATCGTGACCTCGGTGTAGTCGATCGGCAGCGAACCGTCCGAGTTGTCGATGGTCAGCACCACTTCGGCGCGCCCGAGCGGGGCGCGTCCGGAAGTGCCGGCGAAGATGACGTCCTCCATCTTGCCGCCACGCAGCGACTTGGCCCCCTGCTCGCCCATCACCCAGGCGAGCGCGTCGACGACGTTCGACTTGCCGGAGCCGTTGGGTCCGACCACGCAGGTGATTCCCGGCTCGAAGACCAGGTTGGTGGTGGACGCGAACGACTTGAAGCCGCGCAGGGTGAGGCTCTTCAGGTACATCGACTACACCGCCGCTTGGTGCTTGTTGCGCACGTGCGTGAATGTCCACAGCTTGTTGGCCACGAAGTTGATCGGCATCGTGATCACGATGGTGAACAGCTGCGCCCAGTACTCGCGGGAGGCGAACCCGGCGTTCTCATGGAACCAGGGCTCGGGCAGGTAGAACCACGAGGTCGGGTTGGTGAAGGCGACCTTGATGAAGATGCCCAGCAGCGCGGCGGCCGAACCGACCGCGAGGAACGGCCAGAACTCCTGCCACCACGGTGCCTTGCGGGTGTGCCGGAAGGTCCAGGAACGGTTCAGCTGGAAGTTGAAGACGTTGGCGACCAGGAAGGCGACCAGCCAGACCAGCACGGTGTAGCGGAAGTTGAAGTTGGTGCCAGGAATGGCGAACAGGATGCGCTGGGCGTTAATCGTGCCGCCGTTGGCCTTGTTCATGGCGATCGCGACCAGCATGTTCACTACCACGCCGGCGCCGCCCACGATGCCGAACTTCACGAACTGCCGCAGCACGCGCTGGAAGCGCTGGGTCGGTTCGGCTCCGGTCACATCTGCGAACAATACGCGAGAGGCTGCGTGCAGCGCGCGACGGCTCGACGTGGGGCGTCTTCCCGCTCAGCGCTGAACATCATCGAACGACCTGGGTGCGCGGACGCCGCTGACAGGCAGGGCAGCGATAACTGGAGCGGTTCATGAAGGGCTCGCGGACGATGGCGCGGCCGCAGCGCAGGCAGGGCAGGTCTTCCCTGCCGTAGGCCGACAGCGAGCGGCCGAAGTATCCGGAACTGCCGTTGACGTTCACATACAGGGCGTCGAAGGACGTGCCACCCTGAGCCAGCGATTCGCGCATCACCGCAACGGCCGCGTCCAGCAACTCGACGACCAACGCCGGGCTGAGCCGGTCGGCCGGAGTGTCGTAATGCACCCGCGCGCGCCACAGGGCTTCGTCGGCGTAGATGTTGCCGATCCCCGAGACGACCGTCTGGTTCAGCAGCACCCGCTTGATGCCACTGTGCCTGCGCCGGATGTCAGCCACCAACGCGTCCCGGTCGAGGTCGGGATCGAACAGGTCGCGGGCGATGTGGGCCACTTCCACCGGCAGCTCGGCGCCGCCCGGGCTGAGCCACAAGCCACCGAACATGCGCTGGTCGGCGAACCGGATCTCCGGTCCCCCATCGTCGAAGGCGAAGCGGACGCGGCACTGCGGCGGCAGCTCAGCTTCGGGAGCGTCGACCCGGAACTGGCCGCTCATGCCCAGATGCGCCATCAGCGCGTCCCCATCAGTGAACGGCAGCCAGATGAACTTGCCGCGCCGCTTGGGTTCGGCGAACCTCCGTCCGACCAATACGGACGCGAAGTCGTCCGGGCCACCGACGTGGCGGCGCACCGGACGCGGGTGGAGCACTGTAACGGCCGAGATCCGGCGACCGGGAATCAGTTGGGCGAGGCCGGAGCGGACGACTTCGACCTCGGGTAGTTCAGGCATCAGGCGGAATCGCCGGAAAGCGCCGACTCCGACCTGGCAGCGGCAACATCGGACAGCGCGGCGAACGCGCTCTTGGCCGCGCCCTGCTCGGCCTGTTTCTTGGAGGTGCCGGAACCGGTGCCGAAAGCACGCGCGCCGATCACTGCGGCGGCTTCGAAGCGCTTCTCGTGGTCAGGGCCGGACTCGGTGACCCGGTAGACCGGCACCCCGAGCTCCAGCTCGGCGCTCAGTTCCTGCAGGCTGGTCTTCCAGTCCAGACCGGCACCGAGCACGGCCGCGTCCAGCACCAGCGGGTCGAAAAGGTGGTGCACCAGGCGGTCGGCGGCGTCCCGTCCGGAAGAAATCAGTACGGCGCCGAGGACAGCCTCCAACGAGTCCGCCAGGATCGAGGACTTGTCGGAGCCGCCGGTGGCGACCTCGCCCTTGCCCAGCAGGATCTCACTGCCGAGGTCGAGCGAACGAGCCACCCCGGCGAGGCTGTGCGCGTTCACCACCGCAGCCCGGAGCTTGGCCAGTCGGCCCTCGGGCAGGTCGGGAAAGCTTCGGTAGAGGAACTCGGTGACCACGATGCCAAGCACAGCGTCGCCGAGGAACTCGAGGCGCTCGTTGTGCGGCAGGCCACCGTTCTCGTAGGCGTAGGAACGGTGGGTTACGGCAAGGCGAAACAGCTGGGGATCCAGTTGGATCCCCAGCTCTTCGATCAGCTCGAGGCAGCGGCTCGTTGCCGCCGGATCACCGGACGTGGCCGGAGAGCCTTCAGGACTCGAGAATCTGCCGGCGGGCAGCGCGCGGGCCGTACTGGCCGCACTCCGGGCAGGCGGTGTGCGGCAGGTGCTTGGCACCACAAGCCGCGTTGGCGCAGGTCACCAGGGTCGGCGCGGAGGTCTTCCACTGGGAACGGCGGGCCCGCGTGTTGCTGCGGGACATTCTCCGCTTGGGAACGGCCACGGCGTTACTCCTTGTTCTTCGATTCGTTCGACGGAGCCGGCCACGCTTCCAGCTCAGCCCATCGAGGATCGATGGGTTCGGCATGGCTGTGCTGCGGATCCCGATTCAGGTTGGCCCCGCATTCGGGGCACAACCCGGCGCAATCCGGCTGGCACAAGGGCGTGAACGGCAGTTCGAGTACCACCGCGTCCCGCAGGACGGGCTCGAGGTCGATCAACTCGCCCTCGATGTGCAAGGCCTCGGCATCGTCGAGTTCCTTCCCCGGGTAGCAGTACAACTCCTGCAGGTCGACCTCGACTTGGGCGTCGATGTCGTCCAGACAGCGTGCACAGGTACCCCGGAGCCGGACCGTGGCGGTACCGGAGACCAGGACCCCCTCCACCACCGACTCCAACCGAAGGTCGAGGTCGACGGGTGAGCCGGGTGGCACCCCGATCATTTCGATGCCGAGATCCACAGGTGCTTCGGTGACCCGGGTGACTTCCCGTAACACTCCGGCCCGACGGGTCAACTCATGGGTGTCAAGGACAAGCCCAGAACGATGGTCAGGCAGGCGGGGAGTCACGACGTTTCCTTTCGCACATTGCGGTAATCGAGCAGCGTCATAACCAACGCAAGACTCTACCTTGAGCCGCGCTCCGTCTCCAAAACGTGCTGGTCAGGCCTTCGCCCTCGGCAACATCTGGGTGTTGCTGTCGTCGAGGCTCGAGCGGGACGCCAGCCGTTCACGCATGGTGCGCACCTGCCCCATGGTCTTCTGCAGGCTGGCTTCGAAGGTGGCGATCCGGGTGTCCACGTAGGCGTCGGCTTCGCGGCGCAGACCTTCCGCGTCCGCCAACGCCTTGGCTTCGAGAGCAGCGGCCTTTCGCTTGGCCGCCTCCATCACCGGGGTCTGGCTGGCAAGGTAGCTGGCCTTCTCCTCTGCGGACGCGATGATCTGGGCGGCCTCGGCCTGGGCGCGTTCCAGGGTCTCCAGCGAGGTCGCCGTGACCCGCTGAGCCTCGCCCACGTCGGTGGAAAGGGCCTGGGTGGCCTTCTCGATCAGGTCCAGGGCCTGGGCGCGGTTGACCATGCACGAGGCCGACATCGGCACGGCTTTGGCGTTGTTGACGAGTTCGCGGAGTTCGCGCAGCACCTCGGTGGTCCGCTCAACCATCAGCTTCTTCCTTTCTCCGCTTCTGGACGATCTGCCGCGCGACCGGTTCGGGCACGAAGGCCGACACGTCGCCGCCGTATGCCGCGACTTCGCGGATCATCGTCGAGGAAAGCGTGGACCATTGGGCCGACGCGGGCAATACGACTGTCTCGATACCACCGACGATGCCGTTGATATGCGCCATCTGCAGTTCAAAATCGAAATCGGAGGCGAACCGGATGCCTTTTACCAGCACCTGCGCACCATGGGCCCTGGCGAAATCGACCAGCAGCCCCTCGAGAGCCGCCACGCGGACGTTGGCCAGGTCGGCCGTGGTCTGGCTGACCAGGGCGACGCGCTCAGCCGCGGTGAACAGGTAGTTCTTGGCCGAGTTCTGGCCGACGGCGACGATCACCTCGTCGAAGAGGTTGGCGGCGCGCGAGATCACGTCGAGGTGCCCGTAGGTGACGGGGTCGAACGACCCCGGGCAGATCGCAAGCATTCAGCGCCCCTTCGTGGCGAAGTACAACGTGGTCTCACCGTAACGCCGGTGCCAGCTATCGGTCACCTGTGCGGGCCACGCTGGCGGCGCATCCCTCGATGAGCGCTCTAGAACGATGAGCCCGTCTTCAGCCAGCCAACCGTTGCTCAGGGCGGCTTCGACGACTGCGGTGAGCCGATCGTTGGCGAGGGCGTAGGGCGGGTCGGCCCAGATCACGTCGTAGGCGGTAGTGGCCTGGGCCGCCACCGTGCGCTCAGCGCTGGCCGCCAGAACGGTGACCGCGAGACCGGTGTCGCTGGCGTTTCCCCTGGCCAGCCTCGCGGTGGCCGAATCGCTCTCGACCGCGAGGACGGGGGCCGCCCCACGGCTCGCCGCCTCGATCGCGACCGCGCCCGAGCCCGCGTAGAGGTCGAGGAAGCCCAGCCCGGTCAGCATGTTCTCGGCGGCCTCGCCCGCGGTTCCGGCCCAATCCGCGATCAGAGAGAACGCGGCCTCGCGCACCCGGTCGCTGGTCGGGCGCGTGGCCGAGTGCGCCGGCGTCCGCAGCCGGTGGCCCTTCTTCGTTCCCGCGATGATCCTGGTCACGGTGGTCAGGTTAACGGTGCCGACGGGTTGCGCCGGTTTCGGCGCCGTTCCGCGACAAGGTTCGCAAGCCCCGATCGACCCTTCGTCAAGCTCACGGATCGTTCGCCGGCCCAGGCCACTCCCCACTGTGATCCCGGCCCATTTCCCACTGTCATCCCGGCCCGCTTTCCACTGTCATCCCGGCCCGCTTTTTACTGTCATCCCGGCGCAGGCCGGGATCTCTCAGCGCGATCGGTGGAATCCGACTCGGGGCACGTCGTTCAGCACTGCCCTAGTTGCGTTCGAGCCAGTCGGGGGAAGCGAGCAGTTCGGTGGCGCGGATCGCGTCCGCGAAGCCTGGGGTGGTCAAACCGGGGTCGCGGGCCACACATTCGGCGGCCAGGTCGCGGGCGAGGGCGATCAGGTCGGCGTGCTCGAGCACCCGAAGTAGGCGCAGGCTAGATCGGCTGCCCGCCTGCGAGCTGCCCAGCACGTCCCCTTCACGGCGCTGCTCCAGGTCGAGTTCGGCGAGTTCGAACCCGTCCCGCGTGGACGCGATGGCGTCCAGTCGCGCGCGAGCTGGTTCGCCCGCGGGCACGCTGGTGATCAGCAGGCACACGCCGGGGTGGCTGCCCCGGCCGATCCGGCCGCGAAGCTGGTGCAACTGCGAGATGCCGAACCGGTCGGCGTCCCAGATCACCATCATGGAGGCGTTCGGCACGTCCACACCGACCTCGATCACGGTGGTCGCAACCAGCACGTCGAGCTGCCCGGACGCGAAGTCGCCCATCACCTGGTCCTTGACGTCGCTCGGCAACTGCCCATGCAGCACGCCGACCCGGACCCCGGCCAGCGGGCCGGCGCGCAGCTCGTCAGCGAGCTCGGTGACGCCCTTGCCGTCGGCGCCCTGGCCGCCGATCCGCGGCGCAACGATGAAGACCTGCCGGCCGGTCGCGACCTCCTCCAGAACTCGGCTCCAGGCGCGCTCCACCCACTGCGGGCGGCTGGCTGCGTCCACCACGACCGTGGCCACGTCGGCGCGCCCGCCGGGCAGCTCGGCCAGCGTGGAGACGTCCAGGTCGCCGAAGATCGTCATCGCCACCGAGCGCGGGATCGGGGTTGCGGTGAGTACCAGCACATGCGGACGGGTGCTCGCCTTGTCGAGTAGCTGAGCCCGCTGTTCCACCCCAAAACGATGCTGCTCGTCGACCACGATCAATCCCAGATCGGCGAACTGCACCCGGTCGGCCAGCAGCGCGTGCGTGCCGATGACGATGCCCGCTTCCCCACTCGCCGCGCGCAGCAGCGCTGACTTCTTCGCGGCCGCCGGCAGCGATCCGGACAGCAGCACCACGTCGGTAGCGACATCCGGCGCCCCGAGCATGCGGCCCTCGCCGAGGTCGCCCAGCAGGGAACGAATGGTCTGGTAGTGCTGTGCTGCCAGCACCTCGGTCGGCGCCAGCAGCGCGGCCTGACCGCCGTTGTCGACCACCGTCAGCATCGCCTGCAGCGCCACCACGGTCTTGCCGGAACCCACCTCGCCCTGCAGCAGCCGCTGCATCGGCCGATCACGAGCCAGGTCGGCGAGGATGGCGGCGCTGACCTCGGTCTGGCCCGCGGTGAGCTGGAACGGCAGCCGGTCATCGAAGGCGTCCAGCAGTCCGCCGGTGACCTGGGGACGGGGCTGCGCCGGCTGCCTGGCCGCGTCCGCTCGCCGGTAGGCCATGGTCAGCTGGGTGGCCATGGCTTCGTCAAAACGCAGCCGATCGGCGCCACGCTCGGCCTCGCCGAGGCTGGCCGGCTGGTGGACGGCCGCGAACGCGTCCGCCAAGCCCAGCACGCCCGCACGCTCCCGCAACCACTCGGGCCACGGGTCGTCAGCACCGGAGATCGCGGACAGCGCCAGCCGCGCGCATTCGGCCACTTTCCAGGTGGGGAGCTTGGCCGTCGCCGGGTACATGCCCACCAGGCCGCCGCTGGAAAGAACGGCGATGCGTTCCTTCTCCTCCGAAGTGGAGACGATCCGTCCGCTCGCGTCCATCATCGCGAAGGTCGGGTGGCTCATCTGCAACTCGTTGCGGAAGCTGCCTACCTTGCCGACGAAGACTCCGGCCACGCCTTCGCGAAGCTGCTTCTCCCACCAGGTCAGCAGGTGGGTCTTGCCGAAGAAGGTCGCCGTCAGCCGGCCATGGCCGTCGCTGAGCAGCACCTCAAGTCGTCCCGGACGGGCGTTGCGGCCGGGTTGGCCGCGGCTCTCGTGACGGCGGATGTCCGCGACCCGAGCGATCACCGCGACCAGATCGCCCTCAGTGATCGTGGCCAAATCGGTGAGTTCAGTGCCGGAGAGGTAGCGCCTGGGGATGTGCCGGAGCAGGTCGCCGAGGGTGTGGACGCGCAGCGCCGCGAACTCCTTGCCGGTGCGCTCCCCCAGGACCGAACTCAACGGCGCGGCCAGTTCGGCGAACATCCGCGTCCGCCAACCACTCAGCCCGATCTCCACGATTGGTCAGCCTAGGCGGTCCGGCCGACAGTCGCGCACGGGCAGAGCCGGGAAGCCCCGCGTGATCGAGCAGCTCGGCGGCCGACCGCCTACGACCTGCGGCTTCGAACGAGCCACCCGACCACCGCGGCCGCGACCACGCCCAGGAACAGGAAGCCGCCAGGCAGGCCGCCGAACTGGAAGGCGCCGACAATCAACAGCAGCGCCAGCGGCATGGCGATCAGCAGCAGCACAACGATCAGGATCTCGCCCAGCCCGGCGTGGACGGCTGAAAGCACAGCACGCAGGCCGGGCAGTCGCATCGCCGCTGAGCGCAGGCGCCACAGCCAGCCCGACTGCGGGTCACGGTCAGCGGGTTCGGTGCCGGTTGGCTGGGTCACAGGTCAGATCGTCCCACGAGCGGTTGAGTACGGGTGAAGTCCGAGCCGTCCGCCGCAACGACGGCTCCGGACATGCGAAGAGACCCGCCGCAGCGGGTCTCTCGTCAGGGTTTCAGCGGGTGACGCGACCGGCCTTCAGGCAGGAGGTGCACACGTTGAGGCGCTTGGGGGTGCCTTCAACCACAGCGCGGACCCGCTGAATGTTCGGGTTCCAGCGCCGATTGGTCTTCTTCTTCGACCAGGGGACGTTGTGCCCGAAGCCGGGACCCTTGGCGCAGATGTCACAGACGGCAGCCACCGGAGTACTCCTCGTTGTCTAATCAAGTGCGGGCACGATTCGCACCCGGAAGTCGGTCCCCACGACAGGGACCTAGCTACGATACCTGAACCCCGCCCGCACCCGCCAATCGGCGGACGGGGTGCCGGTCGGGGAACGCAGCTTCGCTCCCGAATGGGACCCTCGCTCCCGATAGTTCGGGAGCGGGAGTCCCATTCGGGAGCGAAATTGGGTTTGAGCCTGGTTCGGCTGGGCGGCAGCGGCTTACGTGGCCACCACCACCGGCAGGATCATCGGCCGGCGGCGGTAGTGGTTGCTGACCCAGCGTCCGACCGTCCGGCGCACCAACTGCTGCAGCTGGAAGGTGTCCTCGACCCCGTCCGCCAACGCCTTCTCCAGCACGGCGATCAGTTCTGGACGCACGTCGTCGAAGACCGAGTCGTCCTCAGCGAAGCCGCGCGCATGGATGTCGGGACCGCTGACCAACCGCTTGGCATGCAGGTTGACCACCGTGACCAGCGTGATGAAGCCCTCCTCGCCGAGGATCTTTCGATCGGTCAGTTCGGTGTCGCCCACCTCGCCTTCGGTGAGCCCGTCCACGAAGATGTAGCCGCAGTCCAGCTGGCCGGCCACGCGCGCCCGGCCCTTGGCCAGATCGATCACCGCGCCGTCCTCGACCACGATCGTGTTCGCCGCCGGCACGCCGGTCGCCTGGGCGAGCTTTGCGTTGGCGATCAGGTGCCGCACCTCACCGTGAACCGGCAGCACGTTCCTGGGCTGCAGCAGGTTGTAGCAGTACAGCAACTCGCCCGCGGAGGCGTGGCCGGAGACGTGCACCAGGGCGTTGCCCTTGTGGACGACCGTGACGCCGTTACCGGCCAGCCCGTTGATCACCCGGTAGACCGAATTCTCGTTGCCCGGGATCAGCGAGGACGCGAGCAGCACCACGTCGCCCTCCCCCGCGGTCACCACGGGATGTTCATGGTTCGAGATCCGCGACAGCGCCGAGAGCGGCTCGCCCTGGGAGCCGGTGGAGATGATCACCACCTGGTCATCGCGGAAATTCTCGATCTGTTTGAGGTCGATCAGCGTGTTTTCGGGCACGTGCAGGTAGCCGAGGTCACGCGCGACCCCCATGTTGCGGACCATCGAACGGCCGACGTAGACCACCTTGCGTCCATGCCGGACGGCCGCGTCCATCACCTGCTGCACCCGGTGCACATGGGAAGCGAAACAGGCCACGATCAGCTTCTGCTTGGCGGCCGCGAACACCCGCTCCATGGCCGGCTCGATGTCCCGCTCGTGCGTGGTGAAGCCCGGCGACTCGGCGTTGGTGGAGTCAACCATGAACAGGTCGAGCCCCTCGTCACCGAGCCGGGCGAAGCCCCGCAGGTCGGTGAGTCGGCCGTCGAGTGGCAACTGGTCCATCTTGAAGTCGCCGGTGTGCAGCACAGTGCCGCCAGCGGTCCGCATGACCACCGCGAGCGCGTCCGGGATGGAGTGGTTGACCGCCATGAACTCCAGGTCGTACTCGCCGATCCGGACGCGGTCACCCTCGCTCACCACCCGCAGGTCGACATTGCGGATGCGGTGCTCGCGCAGCTTCTCCCGCACGAGCGCGAGCGTCAGCTTCGAACCCAGGACGGGCAGGTTGCTGCGTCGTCGCAGCAGGTATGGGACGGCGCCGATGTGGTCCTCGTGCCCGTGGGTCAGCACCAGCGCGACGGCCTCGTCGAGGCGGTCCTCAACCAGGTGCAACCCGGGCAGGATGAGGTCGACACCCGGCTGGTCCTCGGACGGGAAGAGCACACCGCAGTCGACGAACAGCAACTCGCCGTTGATCTCGAACGAAGTCATGTTGCGGCCGACATCGCCGAGGCCGCCGAGCGGGGTGATCCGCAGCGTATCCGGCGACAGCTGGGGTGGGGTTTTCAAGCTATCTCGCACGGCCCCAACCTATCGGTTCTTGCGGCGGCGCAGCCTGAGGGCACGGCCTGCCAGCCTGCGCAGTTGCCTCAGTCTGTTCGACCACACTGCGACGGCGGCGCCGCATGCGACCCGATGGCGAGTCGGTACCGCGCGGTGGGGTGGGTACAGTGACGCCGTGATCGCCGACTCCGTCCGCCTTGCCCTTCCACGTGAAGCGGGCACCATCGCTGCGCTGCAACGCCGGTCGTGGGCGGCATCGGACGCGGACCTGGCAGCCCAGCTACTTGGTTCGGTGGACCTCGCCGCCATGACGGCCAGTTGGGAGGCCGCGATCCTGCGTCCGCCCCTGGCCCAGTTCCGCGTGCTGGTGGCGATCGGCCAGGAGCGGGTGGTGGGCTTCGCAGCGCTCGGCCCGTCCGACGATCCCGACGCTACCGAGGGCGAGGATGCGCTCGTGGCGGAGTTCGTGATCGACCCAGCAGCGATGCGTATGGGACACGGATCGCGCCTGCTGAACGCGGCCATGGACACCCTGCGCGCGGACGGCTTCAGCCGTGCCACCTGGTGGGTGCGCTCGACCGACGACGCGCTGCGTGAGTTCCTGATCTCGGCCGGCTGGGGCGCTGACGGTGCCCACACCGAGGTGGCGGTCAGCGAGACCGGTCCTCGGCTGCGGCTAGTGCGCCTGCACACCGCGCTGAGCTGAACACCCGGACGTCCCAACGTCCAGGACCGTCGAGACCGACCGCGCCCTCTTGCCTCAGGCTCGCGAAGCCGTCCAAGCGGCGATGATCTTGTCGTTCAGGTCGAACATGACCTTCTTCTCCGCCGGCTCGGCGTGGTCGTGGCCGAGCAGATGCAACAAGCCGTGGATCAGCAGGTAGTCGGCCTCCTCCTCGGGCGTGCGGTTGCTGTCGGCCGCCTGGGCCGCGGTCACGGTTGGGCAGAGCACGATGTCGCCCAGCAACCCGAGTGGTGGTTCCTCGTCCGCCTCTGGTGCGCGCATTTCGTCCATCGGGAAGCTGAGCACGTCGGTCGGGCCCGGCTCGTCCATGAACTTCTCGTGGTACGCGCTCATTGTGGCTTCATCCACCAGCAGGATCGACAGTTCGGCCTGGGGATGGATGCGCAGCGCGGCCAACGCGAACGTCGCCAGTTGCACGAGCCTCTCGGTGTCGACTTCAACGCCGGACTCGTTGTTCAGTTCGATCATCGGCTCTTCCTGGGTTTGGTCGCTTCGAAGCGGTCGTAGGCAGCAACGATCCGGCCGACCAGGCGGTGGCGGACGACATCATGGCTGGTCAGCCGGCAGAACGCGATGTCATGCACACCGTCCAGAATCTCCTCGACCGCGGTCAGGCCACTGCGGACGCCGCCCGGCAGGTCGATCTGGGTGACGTCACCGGTGACCACGATCTTCGACCCGAAGCCGAGCCGGGTCAGGAACATCTTCATCTGCTCCATCGAAGTGTTCTGGGCCTCATCGAGGATGATGAACGCGTCGTTCAGGCTGCGGCCGCGCATGAAGGCCAGCGGCGCCACCTCGATCGTGCCCGAGGTCAACAACCTCGGCACCGAGTCGGGGTCGATCATGTCGTGCAACGCGTCATAGAGCGGACGCAGGTACGGGTCGATCTTGTCGGTCAGGGTGCCCGGCAGGAAACCGAGCCGCTCGCCCGCCTCGATCGCCGGCCGGGTGAGGATGATCCGGTTCACTTCCTTAGCCTGCAGCGCCTGGACAGCCTTGGCGACGGCCAGGTACGTCTTGCCGGTTCCGGCCGGGCCGATGCCGAACACCACGGTGTGCGCGTCGATCGCGTCGACGTAGCGCTTCTGGTTCAGCGTCTTCGGCCGGATCGTTTTGCCGCGGCTGGACAGGATGTTCTGGGTGAGCACTTCGGCCGCGCTCACGTCCGGGTTGGCGGTCATGCCCAGCACCCGTTCCACCGTGTCTGACGCGAGTCCCTGGCCGGTGCGGACGATGGTGATCAGCTCGGTCAGCACATCGGCCGCGACGGTCACCGCGTCCGGTGTGCCGGTAAAGGTGATCTCGTTGCCGCGGACGTGGATGTCGGCGTCCAGCCCGGTCTCCAGGATGCGCAGGAACTCGTCGCGCGAACCCAGCACCGACACCATCGGGATGGAAGCGGGAATAGCGACCCGGCGTTCAGCGATTGCCGCGGTACTCGGTTGGTTCAGGGTTCCTCCTCAGGTATCGGGTTCATCGTACCCAGCAGCACTGACATCACTCCCCTGGCGGTGACGCGGGTGCGTCCGAGCGGAGACAATGTCGGACAACCATTTCCAGGGAGGCGTCGATGCCTGCTGCGGGCACGCCGATCACCCCGACCGGACGGGTCGGTGTCGTTGGCATGGCGCTGACCAGCGCGAGCGCTGTCCCGCTCATAGCGCTGCAGCAGTTCTGGCTGGGCGTGGTCGCCCTCGGCTTCGGACTTGGCCTCGCGCTTTGGGTCGACCGCGTCCTGGCCCGCACCCTCGCGGTGGTCGCAGTCGGGTTGCTGATCCTGTCGGCCACTTCGCTGGAGGCTGACTTGACCGATCTCGGGATGTTGCGGTTCACCCTGGTGCTCGGGGGTGCAGTCGTCCTGCCCACGCTGTTGTCGCGGTGGTTGGTGGCTGCGGACGCGGTGCGCTTCCCCGTCCGCGGACGGCGGTGGACCCGCACCCAGTGGTGGTACCTGGCGGCGGTGATCGTGATCGCCTATCTGCTGCTGCCGTTCTACTTCGTCGGCTCGGGCGCATACGCGAATTGGCCGGCGGTGGCGACGGCGAACGAGATCGGCCGGCTGTTCGTCGGTGTGAACGCGGTAGGCATCTGGGACGAACTCTTCTTCATCTGCATCGTGTTCACGCTCTTCCGGCGCCATGTCGGACTGCGGTCGGCCAACGTGCTGCAGGCGATCGTGTTCGTGTCGTTCCTGTGGGAACTGGGCTACCGATCCTGGGGACCGCTGCTGACGATTCCGTTCGCCCTGGTGCAGGGCTGGATCTTCGCCACCACCGCTTCGCTGGGCTATGTGGTGACCGTGCACCTGCTCTTCGACGCGATCGTCTTCGCCGTGCTGGTGCACGCGCACAACCCGCACCTGTTCGACGTGTTCGTGACGATCCCCGCCTGAGCAGGCTGTCCGCGCTGACCATTGAATGGGATTTCTGAGGGTTTGCTGAGAATCTGGGGATGATGTCTGCTTGGAGCTGTTCTGGACGAAAAGTGTCAGGTACTCGGTCAGGCCGCGGTCGCTGGAAAGGTGAGTACGGGTCAGGTGCGGGCGATCAACACCGTGCTCGCTGGGCTGGCCCCACAGCTGGATTCTGGGCAGCAGGCGCAGGCCGAGCAGTTGCTGGAGCATGGCTGACACGCATGATTCGGACGCGTTGGGCAAGGCCGCAACGCAGGTGTTGGCGAAGGTCGCCCCGGCAGACGCCATAGAGGGACTCGAAACCAAGTTGCAGCGTGAGGCCGAGGCCGCGCACCGGTCCCGTTCGTTGCGGTTCTGGCGGCAGGGTGGTTCGGTGCGGTTCGAGGGCTGCCTGCCGAGGTTGGTGGGTGAGCAGTTCATCACCCTGCTGGATGCGCACGCCGAGGCGCTGCGGCGGACGGCGGTGGAGGCCCGGGACGCGCTGTACGTGAACGCCACCCCAGAGCAGCGCCGAGCCGACGCGCTAACCCACCTGCTGCAGCATGCCGCGACCGCTAAGCCCACACCTGGTGTGGGTACCGCGAAGGTGATTGTGAAGCTCGACTACGACCGACTCCAAGCCGGTGCTGCTGGTGCCGGTGTGGTCGGGGACGGCATCCAACTGTCCGCAGGTGAACTGCGCCAGGTGTGTTGCGACGCTGAGGTCATCCCGGTCGTCCTTCGTGGTGGTAGCGAGGTGTTGGGCGTGGGCCGCTCCCGCCGGCTGGTGACCCCAGCGATACGGGCCGCGCTGATCGCCCGCGACGGTGGGTGCGTGTTCCCAGGCTGCACCGCACCACCATCAGCGTGCGAGGCCCATCACGTGGTGCCCTGCTGGCTGGGCGGTTCGACCGCCCTTTCGAATCTGGTCCTGATGTGTCACCACCACCACGGCCTGGTCGAACCAGCCAAGTACTACCAGCGCTACCAATGGCGAGTCCGGATCAGCCACGCTGATCGGCTACCGGAGTTCGCCGCACCTGCCCGGCATCCGCAGGCCGGAGTGTGGTTGCGACACGCCCGCCACCGGCACACCGAGCGAATAGCGGCTTGACCCGACTGGCCCGCAGTGTGGGCCGGCCACGGAGCCTGCCCACAACACCCAAGCGACGCCGGCCAAGCCTGCCGAAGCCTCGCCCAGACCTTCGTCAAGCTCAGTGATAGCAGTGGCTCGGCCGGAAGAACACCCGCAGCAAAGCCTTTGGCGGGCGCGTGTGACAACTAGCGTGCGAAACGATCGGTTGCAGCCACCAACTCGGTGGCGATCGCCGGCTCCATAGCTG
>DAOPRQ010000031.1:0-28225 GCA_035349055.1 Propionicimonas sp. | reverse complement strand
CGCGCTCGGCGACGGGGTGAAGCGGGTGTACGACGGTGAACTACAGGCGATGCGCAAGCTGCGCCGAGTGCCCGGGGTGGTCGCCGATAGCGAGTCCGGATCGGAGGTGGCGTGACCGTCCTGGCACTGGTGGAGAGCCCGGCTCAGCTGCTGCATGTCTTGGAGTGGTGCCACCGGCACGCCGCCGCCGAACGCATCCGGCTGGTCGTGTTGGCACCCGTGGACGAACGCACCCGCGTCCAGCTGGCAGCCATGGCCGATTACGCCGGGGAAGAGAACATCGCGGTCGAATGGCACGATCCGCGGACGGCGCTCTCGGCTTCGGCGCGGGTGATCGCCGAACTTCGCCCCCAGGTGGCGGACGCGCACACACTGTTGCTTGGCGATCCGTTCTCCGGGTTGATCCAAGCGCTGCTGCCGCGTCCGGGCAATCAGCAGGTGGTCGTGGTGGATGACGGCACCGCGACGCTGGAGTTCGCCGCCCAGCTGGCCGCTGGCGAGCGACTGCGGCGCTGGCATGGCCGTTCGTTCGGTCCGGTGCGCGCAGTTCTGGCCGAACGCGCGCGCCGGTTCTTCGACACCGCCAGGCTGCAGTTGTTCACGGTGATGGCAGTCACCGGGCTGCCGCCGAGCCGAGTGCAGCGCCATTCCTATGCTTGGACGCGGCACCGGTTCGGCCAGGTGCGTACCCGACCCGGCGTGGACGTGATCGGCTCGTCATTGGTGGAGACCGGGGTGGTGCGCCCGGGTGCCTACTTGGACGCGGTGGCTGCCCTTGCCATCGACGGCAGCGCTGGACGGTACTTCGCCCACCGCCGCGAGTCCGCCGAGAAACTGGACCGGATCGCCACTCAGACCGGGCTGGAGATTGTTCGTCCGTCCGTCCCGCTTGAAGTAGAACTCCGCCGCACCCCGGTGGCCGCCCGACTGGCGAGCTTCCCTTCGTCGGTCGGCTACACGCTGCCGCTCGTGCTCGCGGGCAGCGGCGTCCGGATCTCGGTGCAACCGATACCGGAGGAGATGTTTGCCGAAGGCGTCACCCAGCGGGCACGCAGCTTTCTGGCCAGGCTCGGTGACGATGTCCGCACTACGGCGCGAGTGGCGGGACGAGCCCGAGTGGAACTGGCTACTTTGACGTGAAGACCGGCACGATGCCGTCGAACGTGATCGTCATGCCCAGACCGTGGGCCACGATGTAGCCGATGCCGAGCAGCACGCACAGCACCACGAAAGCGAACAGCGAGTAGGCGATCAGCCGACCGAGCAGGTGTGGCTTGAGCTCCACCCCGGCTTCATGGACCTCGGCCTCACCGCCGGTGCCCCACGCCAGCGCGCGGATGCCAAGCGCATAGATGGTGGGCAGGCCGGCGCCGAGCACCACCCCCACCAGTAGGACGCGCCACGAGGCGTCCAGAGCTGCGAATAGCTGATCCATCAGTGCACCCCTCCCGAGACCGGCACCTTGTCCGCGTCCGGCTGCTCGGCGTCCCATTCGTCGTTGACGTTGTGGTGGCCGATCGGATCCTTCTTGGAGTGCCAGCGCATGTACAGCGCGGCCGCACACATCAGGAGGAAGATCGTGGTCGAGCCCAGCCAACCGCCGATGATGTGCCCGATGAACCACATCACCGCGCCCACCAGGCCGGCCAGCGGAAGCGTGGTCAGCCAGGCCAGGCCCATCCGTCCGGCGACGCCCCAGCGCACCTTCGCACCCTTGCGGCCGAGGCCCGAGCCGAGGATCGAGCCGGTGCAGACGTGGGTGGTGGAGAGTGCGAAGCCGAGCTGGCTGGAGGTCAGGATGACCGCTGCGGACGAACTCTCTGCGGCCATGCCCTGCGGCGACGAGATCTCGACCAGGCCCTTGCCCATCGTCCGGATGATCCGCCAGCCACCGATGTAGGTGCCGGACGCGATCGCGACCGCGCAGGCGATCTTCACCCAGAGCGGTACTTCATGGGTCGCCGTCCAATGCCCGGACGCGATCAGCGCGAGCGTGATCACGCCCATCGTCTTCTGCGCGTCATTGGTGCCGTGGGAGAGCGAAAGGAGGGACGCGGTGCCGATCTGGCCCCAACGGAAGCCCGATTCCTGGTACTTCTCCGCCACCCCACGGGTGACCCAGAAGACGAGCTTGGTGCCGATCATCGCGACGATGATGGCAATGGCCGGCGACAGCAGGGCTGGCAGCACCACCTTGCCGATCACGCCGTCGAGCTTCGCGCCTTCACCGACCCACTTAACGCCGCCCCAGCCCATGGCCGCGACCGTTGCGCCGACCAGGCCGCCGAACAGCGCGTGGGAGGAACTGGAGGGCAGGCCCCACAACCAGGTGAGGATGTTCCAGATGATTGCGCCGGCCAGGCCTGCCATCAGGATCAACAACAGGCCGTGGCCACCGTCCGCCATCAGCTCCGGCTTGGGGGTGCCGTCCGGGTTCTGGATCCGGATCACCGCGTTGGTAACCGTGATCGCAACTTCTACCGACAGGAAGGCGCCGACGAGGTTCAGGATCGCCGAAAGGGTCACCGCTGCCTTCGGGGTCAGCGCCTTGGTGGCGATAGAGGTGGCCATGGCATTTGCAGTGTCATGGAACCCGTTTGTGAAATCGAAGGCCAACGCCGTTACAACCACAAGCGACAGGAGTAGAAACTCTGGGGTCACTCCTTCATGGTAGGGGTAACCGGACCAGATTCGGAAAGTGGCCGGTGTCGGCGGGGGAACTCAGGTCGATCTCACAGCCGGCTGCTGGCCTGGAGCGGGGACGCGTCCGAGTGCGTACTGGCGAGGAGCCGCGAACACCTAGAATGAGCGATTGTGAGTTCTCGCATCCTGGCAGCCGTCGCCTGGCCCTACGCCAACGGCCCGCGGCACATTGGCCACGTCTCCGGTTTCGGTGTCCCGTCCGACGTGTTCTCCCGGTACCAGCGAATGGCCGGAAACCAGGTGCTGATGGTGTCCGGCACCGACGAGCACGGCACGGCCATCCAGGTGCAGGCTGATAAGGAGGGACTCACTCCGCAGCAGACCGCCGACAAGTACCACCGGGTGATCGCCGAGGACCTGCAGGCGCTGGGGTGCTCCTACGACCTGTACACCCGCACCACGACACTGAACCACCGCGCGGTCGTCCAGGAGTTGTTCCGGGCGCTGCACGCGAACGGCTACGTGACCGCGAAGGTGCAGCAGGGCGCGATCTCGCCGTCTACCGGACGGACGCTGCCCGACCGCTACATCGAGGGCACCTGCCCGGTTTGCGGATACGACGGTGCCCGCGGCGACCAGTGTGACAACTGCGGACGCCAGCTGGATCCGATCGACCTGATCCGCCCGTTGTCGAAGATCAATGGCGAGGTGCCCAACTTCGTCGAGACCGAACACTTCTTCCTTGATCTGCCTGCGCTCGCCGGGGCGCTGGGCGAGTGGCTGGCGACCCGGACCGACTGGCGTCCGAACGTGATGAAGTTCAGCCTCAACCTGCTCAAGGAACTGCGTCCGCGCGCGATCACCCGCGACCTCGATTGGGGCGTGCCGATCCCGCTGGAGGGGTGGTCGGACGCGTCGATGAAGCGCATCTACGTGTGGTTCGACGCAGTGATCGGCTACCTGTCGGCGGCAGTGGAGTGGGCACGGCGCTCGGGCGACCCGGACGCGTGGAAGCTCTGGTGGCAGTCTGCTGAGGCGCGCTCGTACTACTTCATGGGCAAGGACAACATCACCTTCCACTCGGTGATCTGGCCGGCCATCCTGCTGGGCGCCAACGGCGAGGGCGATCTGGGCGGGGTCGGGTCGGCGTACTCGCCGCTGAACCTGCCCACAGAGGTGGTCTCTTCGGAGTACCTGACCATGTCGGGGTCGAAGCTGGCATCCTCCCGCGGGCACGTGATCTACGTCCGCGACTTCCTGGCCGAGTTCGGGCCGGACGCGCTGCGCTACTTCATCGCGGTGGCCGGCCCGGAGAACCAGGACACGGACTTCACCTGGGAGGAGTTCGTGCGACGCAACAACTTCGAGCTGGCGAACGAGTGGGGCAACCTGGTGAACCGCTCCATCTCGATGGCGCACAAGAACGTCGGGGCGATTCCGGTTGCTGGGGAGCTGACCGACGCTGATCGGGAGCTGCTTTCAGCTTCGGCTGCGGCGTTCGACGTGGTCGGCGACCTGTGGGGCCGCTGCAAGTTCAAGCAGGCGACGTCCGAGGCGATGCGGGTGGTCGGGCTGGCCAACAAGTACCTGTCCGAGCAGGAGCCGTGGAAGCTGAAGGACGATCCGGTCCGTCGGGACACCGTGCTGCATGTCGCGCTGCAGGTGGTTTCGGACTGCAACACGCTACTCACCCCGCTGCTGCCGCATGCGGCGCAGAAGGTGTTCGAGGCTTTGGGTGGCGAAGGGGTTTGGGCGGCGCAGCCGGAGCTGAAGCTGGTCTCCGAGGAGGGTGGCGCCGAGTATCCGGTGCTGACCGGCGACTACACGTGCCAGCAGGCGAGGTGGGCCTCGGCGCCGATCGAGGCCGGTCGTCCGCTGCAGAAGCCGACCCCCCTGTTCACGAAGCTCGACGAGACCCTGGGCCAGACCGGTCCCACTTGGGCCCCGATCGCCTGAGCCGCCGTCTCGTCCGCCCACTGCCTCCTCCAACCGCAAACGGGACAGTTGTGGCCCGTCTGGGGATCCAGCGCTCCAGCTTGTTCAGGACGTGAACGCGTCGGGCCGGAGTCATGACGCTTGCCTTGACTACGTCCGTGCCTCGCTCGGGCAGCTTGGGCACGGACTTAAGGGCCCCTGCCAGCCTCGAAGGCGCATCGCCTGCCAGACCTGCAACGCCACGGCACATGGCTGGCCGCGGACGTCCGCGCTGCCGTAGCGAAGCGTTCGATACTCCAGCAGGGAGTGAGCGTTGTCACGATGGAGATCGCGGAACGACGAGAACGAGTCCTCATGGCCCAGCCGGCCGTCCAGTTCTACCAAGAGCGACTGCTCGTCGTAGGTCACGTCGGTTCGGGTACCAGCGGAGAGCCGATCCTGCCGGTTTCCCGCGGGCAGTCGATGGGCACGCTCCACATCCTCGCGATAGACGTACTCGAGGTTGCTCTCGATGCCGGTCAGGTCGTCCAAGATGTCCTTGAAATCGGTTCGGTGACGAACTCGACGCCGTTCGTCGAGGGTCTGGCGGACGCGGCGCAGGGTCGTCAGTCGCAGCCGCGTGGCGTCCGACAGCACACCCACCAAGCCCTCGACTTCGAGGTTCTGCCCAACGTCGATCAGGGCGTCTTCGACCCGTATTCGCACAGGCAGTCCACGGCCGCGATCCACGCGCCCGAGATGGTCACGCTTGATGATCGCTGACGTCGGGGGACGCGGACGACGGTCGGCGGGCACCCAGATGACGATTCGATCCACTCGAAGATCAAGTCCGTGCAACCAGAGCGCGGCCGCTCCGCCGATTGCGTAGGGCGTGCCTGCTTGAAGGGCTGCGGTCCACACCTCCTTGAGTAGGGACTCGTGCCCTGGCGCGATGTCGAAGAGCCCGTTTCGACGCCGCTGCCAGTGACCGTCCCGAACCAACCGGTTGACGGTCTTGCGACTGACGCCGCTGTCATCTACCTGCTGGATGGTGACCAGGTCGGATTGCTCCATCGCGAGACTCTGTAGCTGGTTGGGTTTCGGTCCAGAACGGTGCACGCGTTGATCCTGCTGCGCAGTCTGCGCCGATGAAACTGGCATCGAAAGAATTGTGGATAGGGGTTTTGGTTATCCACAGTTCTGAATTAGGTGACGCACCCTGAGTAGGGATGCACCCGCCGCAAGCTGGACACATGTGTCCCAGGACGGGCACCAACTGTCCAGCTTGCGCACGGTGGCCGCCGGGGGTTTGCCGGCGAGTTCGCAAGGTGGACACATGCGTCCCAGGACGGGCCAGAACTGTCCAGTTTGCGAGAGGTGGCGGGCCGGAGCGCGACGCGGGGCTGCGGCGGGGTCAGGTGGGTGGCGGCTCAGGTGTGGGTGAGCGCGGTGATGGCGGCCTTCATGCGCATCGGGGTGAAGCCGGCGGCCAGAGCTTTGCGCTTCAGCGCGGGCTGGGCGCGGCATAATGCCCAGCCGCGCTGGAACAGGATCAGCGGTGGCTTGCGCTTCTTCGCCAGGTCGCGGCGCAGGCGCAGCCAGAACACCATCGCGGCCGGCCGGTCGAGGTAGATCGCCTCAGCCTGCAGACCAGCGGCCCGACAGTGCGCCAGGAACTCGATCGCGAAGATGCCTTCCGCGGTCAGGCACTGGGCATTTCCAAGGCGCACCTCGTGGGTGCCCACGCGGCGCGACTCCGAGATCGAGTACGCCGGGGCGACCAGGCGTCCGGTGGCCAGCAGTTCCTGCAGCCCGGCGACTGCGCCGGCCGCGTCCCAGCAGCGAGGATCGTCCCAGTCCGTGATGCCGTAGTCGGTCTTCGGTAGGTCGGGATGGTCAGCATCGAAGTAGTAGTCGTCGAGGCGCAGGGACGGCACCCCGGCCGCATGTGCCAGCCGCGACTTCCCGCTCCCGGACGGCCCGGCGACCAGCACCAACCTTGGTTGGCCGGACGGACTCACAGGCCCAGAGCCGCAGCCATATCCTGCCGTGCCGCAGCCATCACCTCCGCCGCGCGCGCCCTGGCCGCGTCGAGGTCCTGGCTCGCATCCACCGGCAGCTTCACCTGCAGGTAGCACTTCAGCTTCGGCTCGGTTCCGGAGGGACGCACCACCACGCGCACCGACTCACCCTCGAACAGCATTCCGTCCGTGGGGGGCAGTTCCGCCGAGCCGGACGCCAGGTCGCGCGCCGAAACCGCCTCGCCGGCCAGCACCGATGGCGGCATCGACCGCACCCGGGCCATCGCGTCCGAGATCAACGACAGGTCCGCAACCCGGAATGACAGCTGCGAAGTTAGGTGCAAGCCGTAGGTGCGAGCGATCTCGTCCAGCCGATTGGCGATGGCCTCGCTGGCCGCCCTCAGCCGGGCCACCAGGGCCAGCACCCGTACCAGGGTGGTGATGCCATCCTTGTCCGGCACCGCGGACGCGTCCGTGCAGTAGCCGATCGCCTCCTCATAACCGAAGGCCATGCCCGGCACCCGCCCGATCCATTTGAACCCGGTCAGGGTGGTCGCGAACGGCTGGCCGTGGGCCGCAGCCATTGTGCCCAACAGCGTCGAGGACACCACCGAGCATGCAAAGGTGCCGGCCACGCCCTGGCGCAGCAGATCGTCGGCCAGCAGGGCGCCGAGTTCGTCGCCGGTCAGCATCCGCCAATCGCCGTCGATCACGGCCGCGATCGCGCAGCGGTCGGCGTCCGGGTCATTGGCGATTGCCACATCGGCGCTCACCTCGCGGGCGAGTGCGAGAGCGAGGTCGATCGCGCCCGGCTCCTCGGGATTGGGAAACGCCACCGTCGGGAAGGCCGGATCGGGAGCGATCTGCTCGCTCACCCGGGCGGGCTCGCCGAAGCCACAGGCAGCCACCACTGCGTCGACGACCGCTGCGCCCACGCCGTGCATGGCGGTGTACACCCAGTTCAGCTCGCGCGGTGCATCCGCCGGCACCAGGGACGCGGCCCGGGCCACGTAGGCCGCGACGAGGTCGTCGCCCACCAGCGGGTAGTCGTCGCTGCGAGCGATGTCGGCCAGCGGACGGGCCGCCACCGCGGCGATCTCGGCCGCGATCTCGGCATCGGTCGGCGGGATGATCTGCGAGCCGTCCCCGAGATAGACCTTGTAGCCGTTGTCCTGCGGCGGGTTGTGGGACGCGGTGACGACCACCCCGGCAACGCAGTCGAAGTGCCCGATCCCGAAGGCCACCACCGGGGTCGGCAGCGGACGCGAACACAGCAACGGCAGCAACCCGGCGCCGGCAAGGATCTCGGCAGTGTCGCGGGCGAACACTTCGGAGTTGTAGCGGGCGTCATAGCCGACGACCACGCGTCCGCCGGTCAGCCCGCGCGCGTTCAGGTAGGCGGCGAGCCCAGCGGCGGCCTGGCTGACCACTACCCGGTTCATCCGGGCCGGGCCAGGGCCCAATGGGCCGCGCAGCCCGGCGGTGCCGAACTCCAGCGGTCCGGCGAAGGCGTCCGCCAGTTCCGCCGCGGCGGCGGTGTCACCGGCGTCCGCCCTAGCGAGCAGGTCGTCAAGGGCAGCGGCCGTGGCCACGTCCGGATCCTGCTCGCGCCAGGCCGCCAGCTGATCGCGAAGCGTTGCGTCCATGATCTCTCCTAGAGGCGTTCGAGGAGTCCGGCGAGCAGCCCGCGCAGGCGCGGCTCGGCGGCCTTGCCGGCGGCGATCACCTCGGCGTGCTCCAACGGGGTGGGGGAGATGCCTGCGGCGGCGTTCGTCACCAGCGAGATGCCGAGCACCTCCAGTCCGGCTTCGCGCGCGGCGATGGTCTCGAGTGTGGTCGACATGCCGACCAGGTCACCGCCGAGCACTTTGGCCATGCGGACTTCGGCGGGGGTCTCGTACTGCGGCCCGCGGAACTGGATGTACACACCCTCTGCCAGCGACGGATCGACCTCGTGCGCAAGCTCGCGCAACCGCAGCGAGTATGCCTCGGTCAGATCGATGAAAGTAGCCCCGGCCAAGGGAGACGCATTGGTCAGGTTGATGTGGTCGCGGATCAGCACCGGCGTCCCTGGCGCCCAATCGGGGTTCAGGCCACCGCAGCCGTTGGTCAGCAGGATCATCTTCGCGCCGGCGGCAGCGGCGGTCCGCACGCCGTGGACGACCGGCTCGACGCCGCATCCCTCATAGAAATGGGTGCGTCCGGTGAACAGCGCGGCTGTCTTGCCCGCGGGCGTGCGGATCAGCTTGAGGGCGCCGCCGTGGCCGGCGACGACGGGCTTGGCGAAGCCGGGCAGATCCGCGAGCTCGCATTCGCCGATCGCCTCACCAAGGCCGACGGCCGCACCGGACCATCCCGACCCAAGCACCAGGGCCAGATCGATGGCCTCTATTCCAAAGCGCTCCAGCAGTGCGGACGCGGCCGATCGGGCCAGCGATTTTGGGTCGGTTTCGGTCACCTACACGACTATAACGATGCGTCCTCTTCGGTGGACGTGCCGTCGGCATCTTCTTCGATTTCGTAGGTCACCAGGCGACGTTTCGGCTGGCGGCGGACGGTCACCAGGAGCGCTGCGAACAGCCCCAGCCAGATCAGCACCTGTCCGGGATGGACGGCGGCCCGCGGGCCGACCAGGTATGCCCAGACGATCAGGGCAAGCCCGAGCAGTGCCAGCCCGGCGCCGACCAGCAGCGCGGCGCGGCCACGCGGGCCCGGCGGACGCTCAGCACCCAGGTGCAGGATGCCGATGCCCGCGGCCACCGAGACCGAGAGCGGCAGGGCGCTCAGCTCAAGCAGCACCGACTGGACGGCGTTGGCCTCCGGCAGGCCGATCACCACCATGGCGACGCTGACGACGACGCCGGCCAGGGCGACTGCGGCGAGAAGAATGCGAGGCACCGGACGAGACTAACCGCCAAGGCCGACAACGTGCGCGGGCCGCGTGCAAGAATTCCGGCGTGACGAACGTGGTGATCATCGGTGGCGGACCCGGCGGCTACGAGGCGGCGCTGGTCGGCCGGCAACTGGGCGGCAACGTGACGCTGGTGGAGCGGCGCGGCCTGGGTGGTTCGGCGGTGCTCACCGACGTGGTGCCGTCCAAGACCCTGATCGCCGCGGCCGAGGTGATGTCGAAGATCCGCAGCGCCGAGGAGTTGGGACTGCGCCTGCTCGACGACACCCGCCACCTCGACACCGCGGTCGGGATCGATCTGGGCGCCGTCCACGCCCGCATCCGTGGGCTGGCCCGCGCGCAGTCCGACGACATCGCCGAGCGGCTGCGCGCCGAGGGCGTCCGGATCATCAACGGAACCGGACGGCTGGACGGACCGCAGCGCGTCGTCGCCGAGAGCGCCGATGGCGTCGAGACCCTGGACGCGGACATCGTGCTGCTCGCCACTGGGGCGCACCCGCGGGAACTCGACACCGCGCGCCCGGACGGGAAGCGGATCTTCACCTGGACCCAGATCTACGACCTCGACGAACTGCCCGACCACCTGATCGTGGTGGGCTCGGGCGTCACCGGTGCCGAATTCGCCAGCGCCTATCAGGCGCTGGGGGTGAAGGTGACCCTGGTTAGCTCACGTGACAAGGTGCTGCCCGGCCAGGACCTGGACGCGGCCACGGTGATCCAGGACGTCTTCGAGGGCAGCGGCATGACCGTGCTGAATCAGGTGCGCGCGGTTGGCGCCGAGGTCCGCGGCGAGCGGGTGGTGGTGACGCTGGCGGACGGCGCCGAAGTCGTCGGTTCGCACTGCCTGATGGCCGTGGGCGCGATTCCGAACACCGCCAGCATCGGGCTGGCCGAGGCCGGGGTGACGGTAAACAGCGGCGGCTACATCACGGTCGACCGGGTGTCACGCACATCGGCCCGCGGGGTCTACGCGGCGGGCGACTGCACCGGGGTGTTCGCGCTGGCGTCCGTGGCGGCCATGCAGGGACGGATCGCGATGTGGCACGCGCTGGGGGATTCGGTGGCGCCGCTGGACCTGCGGACGGTCTCGTCGAATGTCTTCACCGCGCCGGAGATCGCCACGGTGGGAGTCAGCCAAGCCGACATTGAGGCCGGCAAGCTGAACGCCCTGATCATGACGCTGCCGTTGCGATCGAACGCGCGCGCCAAGATGCAGGCGCTGCGCGACGGTTTCGTGAAGGTGTTCTGCCTGCCGACCACGCGGATCGTCGTCGGGGGAGTGGTGGTGGCGCCTTCGGCATCGGAGCTGATCCACGTGCTCTCGGTTGCCGTGCGCCACAAGCTGACCGTCGACCAGTTGGCCGAGGCGTTCACGGTCTATCCGTCGTTGTCGGGCTCGCTGGCCGAGGCTGCACGGCGGCTGCACGGGCACTCGTCCGAGCAGGTCATCGTCTACTGAAGCGGAGTCTCGACAGGCTCGACCAGCCGAGGTTAGGGCTTACCGCGCGATGGACGCCGGATCGGCGAGCAGTTCGCCGAAGGCCAGGCCCGCGGCACCAACCATGAGCAGGTTTTCGCCCAGTTCGGCCGCGGTGATCGAGACGCCCTCCATGGACGGGGTGAGGGTCGCGTCCTTCACTGTTCGTTCAAGTAATACACGGTCGTACTCAGCCAGGGTGGCCAGGAAGCCGCCGAGGGCCACGACCTGCGGGTTGAGCACGTTGATGGCGGCCGCGATGGCCGTGCCGAGATGCCCGAGCTGGCGGCGCACCACCGTGGCCACTGCGTCCGAGCGGTCGGCCAGCAGCGCTTCGCTGAACTCGCCGGGCGTGACCCTGGCCAGGCCCAAAACGGTCTGCAGTTCGTCTCTGGTGACCTCGGCCTCCAACGTCCCGGCGATGCCGGCGGAGTCGCGCACCGATGAGCTGGACACGCGGATGTGCCCGAGTTCGCCCGCGTAACCGGCACTGCCGCCCAGTAGCCGACCGCCGGCGATTACGCCGCCGCCGATGCCGGAGGCACCGCCGTTGAGGTAAATCAGATTGCTCTTCCCGCGTCCGGCGCCGAAAGAATGCTCGGCCAGTGCGCCCAAGGCCGCATCGTTGGCCACCCGGACGCGATAGCCGGTGGCCGCAGCGAGCGGCTCAGCAAAGGGCTCGTCGTGCCAGCCGAGGTGCGGAGCGTTACGGACCAGGCCGTCGTGAGTGCGTACCTGGCCGGGCAGCGCGACCCCGATGCCGACCACCAGCAGGCCATCGAGCTCGAGTTGCATGCCGGCCAGGACCGCTGCGGTGATGCTGATCAACTCGGACGCGGTCGGAATGCGGTCGTACTCGTGCCGGATCACCCGCCGGACGTTCCCGTCCAGCCCGACCAGGCCGATCGTGAGCGCGTCAATCTCCGGGTTCACCGCGATTGCGGTCACCTCGGGACGGATGCTGACCACCGGGCTGGGGCGGCCGACCTGGCCGATCGGGTCAGGATCGCTCTCCGCGACCAGACCCAGCTCCACCAGGTCGGCGACCAGGCTGGCGATGGTGGAGCGGTTGCGTCCGGTGCGCTTGCTCAGAGCCGCGCGGGACGCCGGGCCGTGGTGGTAGAGGATGCCGAGGGTCGCCGCGAGGTTGCTCCGCCGGACGCCCTCGGTGGTCACTGCTGGCATTGCATCCTCTCCTCGACGTGGCCTAGACGGCCCTTTGTCGGTCAAGGCAACCTAAGCAGACTCTTCGACATGTGGACCGCTGACACGCTCGCCGCACGGTGACCCCCGGTAGTCGGCCCGCGGTGATTCGCCGCTTCGAACGATGGACAAGCAGGCTCTCGAAGAGATATGTTGTGGCTCACAACATTCACTCACTGCGGAGAGATGGGATTCTTTCGATGACTACTACGCCGGCCCCGTCGGACAAGTTCACCTTCGGCCTCTGGACGGTCGGCTACAACGGCACCGACCCGTTCGGCGGCCCGACCCGGCACCCGCTCGACGTGGTGCACGTGGTCGAGAAGCTGGCCGAGTACGGCGCCTACGGCCTCACCTTCCACGACGACGACCTGTTCGCGTTCGGTTCGACCGACGCCGAGCGCCGCAACCAGATCGACCGGCTGAAGGCGGCCTGCGCGGCGACCGGCCTGAAGGTGCCGATGATCACCACCAACCTGTTCAGCGCCCCGGTGTTCAAGGACGGCGGCTTCACCTCCAACGACCGCGAGGTGCGCCGCTTCGCGCTGCGCAAGGTGCTGCGCAACCTTGACCTCGCCAACGAGGTGGGTGCGAAGACCTTCGTGATGTGGGGCGGCCGCGAGGGCGCCGAGTACGACCAGGCCAAGGACATCCGTTCGGCTCTGGAGCGCTACCGCGAGGCCGTGAACCTGCTGGCCCAGTACGTGCTCGACCAGGGTTACGACCTGAAGTTTGCGATCGAGCCCAAGCCGAACGAGCCCCGGGGCGACATCCTGCTGCCGACCCTCGGCCACGCCCTTGCGTTCATCGAGACCCTCGAACACCCTGAGCTGGTCGGTCTGAACCCCGAGGTCGGGCACGAGCAGATGGCTGGACTGAACTTCCAGGCGGGGATCGCGCAGGCGCTCTACCACGGCAAGCTCTTCCACATCGATCTGAACGGCCAGCGCGGCATCAAGTACGACCAGGATCTGGTCTTCGGGCACGGCGACCTGCACAACGCCTTCGCGCTGGTCGACCTCCTGGAGAACGGCGGTCCCAACGGCGGACCGGCGTACGAGGGCATGCGGCACTTCGACTACAAGCCCTCGCGCACCGAGGACGAGACCGGCGTCTGGGATTCGGTCCAGGCCAACATGCGCACCTACCTGCTGCTCAAGGAGCGCGCCGCGGCCTTCCGCGCCGATCCGGAGGTGCAGGAAGCGCTGGCTGCGGCCAAGGTCACAGAGCTCGCAGTGCCCACGTTGGGCGATGGTGAGGGCTACGCCGAGCTGCTCGCGGACACGTCCGCCTACGAGGAGTTCGACTCGGCCGCCTACCTGGGTGGCAAGGGCTTCGGCTTCGTCCGGCTGCAGCAGCTGGCCACCGAACACCTGCTCGGCGCCCGCTGAGCCATGGCACGGGTGATCGGGGTCGACTCTTCGACCCAAAGCTGCAAGGTCGTGGTGCGCGACTCCGAGTCGGGGGCGCTGCTCGCGTCCGGACGGGCGTCGCACCCGGCCGGGTCTGAGGTCGACCCCGCTCACTGGTGGACGGCGTTGCAGGCAGCACTGGCGCAGGCCGGCGGCTTGGACGACATCGCCGCGGTGAGCATCGCCGGCCAGCAGCACGGCATGGTCGTACTCGACGCGGACGGACGGGTGATCCGTCCGGCGCTGCTGTGGAACGACACCCGCTCGGCCGGCGCCGCCCGCGACCTGATCGCCGAAGTCGGCGCGGACGAGTTCGTCCGTCGGACGGGTTCGGTGCCGGTGGCCTCGTTCACCATCACCAAGCTGCGCTGGCTGCGGGACGCCGAGCCCGAGAACGCGGCGCGGGCGGCTGCGGTGGCGTTGCCGCACGACTGGCTCACCTGGCGACTGCGCGGGTACGGCCCGGCTTCGGAATCGGACCTTGGCCCGGTGCTGGAAGAGCTGGTCACCGACCGGTCGGACGCATCCGGCACCGGCTACTGGTCGCCGTCCTCGGACGCCTACGATCGCGACCTCTTGGTGCGAGCGCTGGGCCACGAAGCGCTGCTGCCGCGGGTGCTGGCGCCCCTGGAGAGCGTGCCCGGCCCCGGTTTCCTCGTCGGTCCTGGGGCCGGTGACAACGCCGGTGCCGCGCTCGGTCTGGGTGCACGCGCCGGCGACGTGGTGGTCTCGCTCGGCACCAGCGGCACGGTCTTCGCCGCGGCGGAGGTGCCGGCAGCGGACGCGTCCGGCGCGGTCGCGGGCTTCGCGGACGCCACCGGCGGATTCCTGCCGCTGGTCTGCACGCTCAATGCGGCGCGCGTGCTGGATGTGGTCGCCGGACTGCTGGGTGTCGACCACGACGAGTTGGCCCGGCTGGCCCTGGACGCCGGGCCGGGCGCCGGGGGAGCGGTCCTGGTGCCCTACTTCGAGGGTGAGCGGACGCCGAACCTTCCGGACTCGACCGCCACGCTCTCCGGGCTCACGCTGGCCAACACCACCCGCGCGAATCTGGCCAGGGCTGCGGTCGAGGGCATGCTCGGCGGTCTCGGTGCCGGCTTGGACGCCGTCCGGGCGCAAGGTGCGCGGATCGACCGGGTGCTGCTGATCGGCGGCGCCGCGGCGAGCCCGGCGGTGCAGGCCGTTGCCGCACAGGTCTTCGACGCCCCCGTCGAGATGCCCTCGCCGGGTGAGTACGTGGCCGACGGTGCCGCGCGCCAAGCCGCCGGCATACTGGGTGGAGCGTTCCCGGATTGGCCGGTCGAGCTGATCGGCGCGCCCGCGCCCGACCCGCGTCCCGAGATCAGCGAGCAGTACGCCGCGGCCGCGTCCCGCTACCTGTAGCGCGGTAGGTCTCCAAGGTTCACGCCAGAAGGTTCACGCCAGCGATCCGGACGCTTGCCGGGGAACATTCACCGGCAAACGTCCGGATCGCTGGCGTGAACCTTGCTGACACGGCAGCACCGGCCCGCTACCTCAGCCGGAAGCAGCGTCAGGTCGGGTCGACGATCTCCAGCAGCGCCTGGCCGGAGGCCACCGAATCGCCGACGGCGGCGGACAGGTTGGCCACGATGCCGGCGCGGTGTGCGGTGATCGGCTGCTCCATCTTCATGGCCTCCAGCACCACGACGAGATCACCCTCGTTGACCTCGTCGCCGTTCATCACCGCGACCTTCACGATCGTGCCCTGCATCGGGGCGGACAGCTCGTTCGAGGAGGGCGCCTTGGCTTTCGCGCCGCCCGTGCTCCGCTTGACCGGACGCTTCGCCGTGGCGGCCTTCACCACCGGCGCGGCCAGCGAACTCGGCAGCCGCACTTCGAGGCGACGGCCGTTCACCTCGACCACGTAGGTGTTCTTCTCGGTCTCCTCGGCCTCGCCCATTTCGCCCACGTACGGCGCGATCTCGTTGACGAACTCGGTCTCGATCCAGCGGGTGTGCACGCCGAAGTGCCCGTCCGCGGCCACGTATGCCGGGTCGTCCAGAACCACCTTGTGGAACGGGATCACCGAAGGCATGCCTTCCAGCGTGGTCTCGGCCAGCGCGCGCCGCGCCCGGGCCAGAGCCTGCGGACGGTCTGCGCCGGTGACGATGATCTTGGCCACCAGCGAGTCGAACGAGCCCGGCACGGCCATGCCCGCCAGGTAGCCGGAATCGACGCGGACGCCGGGTCCGGTCGGGGGCACCCAGGCGGTCACCGTGCCCGGAGCCGGCATGAAGTTGCGGCCGGCGTCCTCTGCGTTGATCCGGAACTCGATCGAGTGCCCGCGCAGCGACGGGTCGGCATACCCGAGCTCTTCGCCGTCAGCGATCCGGAACATCTCGCGCACCAGGTCGATGCCCGAAACCTCCTCCGACACCGGGTGCTCCACCTGCAAGCGAGTGTTCACCTCGAGGAAGGAGATCCGTCCGTCCTGGGCGACCAGGAACTCGCAGGTGCCGGCGCCGATGTAGCCGGCCTCCTTCAGGACGGCCTTCGAAGCCGTGTAGAGAATCTCGATCTGCTCGTCGTTCAGGAACGGCGCAGGCGCTTCCTCGACCAGCTTCTGGTGCCGACGCTGCAGCGAGCAGTCCCGCGTGGAAACCACGACGACGTTGCCATGTGCGTCGGCCAGGCACTGGGTCTCCACGTGCCGCGGACGGTCGAGGTACTGCTCGACGAAGCACTCGCCGCGACCGAAAGCGGTGACCGCCTCGCGGGTGGCCGACTCGAACAACTCGGCGACCTCACCGAGATCGCGGGCCACCTTGAGGCCGCGACCGCCACCGCCATAGGCGGCCTTGATCGCGATGGGCAGTCCGTACTCCTTGGCGAAGGCGACCACTTCGTCGGCTCCGGCGACCGGGTCGGGCGTGCCGTGCACCAGCGGCGCCCCGACCTTCTGCGCGATGTGGCGCGCCTTCACCTTGTCGCCGAGCGCGTCGATGGCCGCGGGCGGCGGGCCGATCCAGGTGAGTCCGGCGTCGATGACGGCCTGGGCGAAGTTCGCGTTCTCTGCGAGGAAGCCGTAGCCGGGATGGACGGCGTCCGCCCCGGAACGCGCGGCGATCTCGAGGATCTTCGCGACATCAAGGTAGGTATCGGCCGGCGTTTGCCCGTTCAGTGCGAAAGCTTCGTCCGCCAGCTTCACGAACAGCGAGTCCGCGTCCGGGTCGGCGTAGATGGCGACGCTGCCCAGGCCCGCGTCGCGCGCTGCCCGGACGACCCGGACGGCGATCTCGCCGCGATTGGCCACAAGCACTTTGGTGATCGGCATTGACTCCTCCTGGAAACCCTGCTGTCAACTGTTGCGGAGTCTAGTGACCAAGCCCGCAACAGCGGGACGGATTCGCGCACCCATCTGCGGAGTGGACGCAACTCCCGGCCGCCAGGACTGGTGTGACGTTCTGGCGGCCAAACCGGCGCCGGTTACGTCGCTGGGTGCGGCGCCGGTGCAATGCTGATCCAGTGACCAGTAGCCACAGCCGCGCCTGGCGGGACGGCGTCGAGATCGCAGCCGACTTTCCGCTGACCGAGCTGGACCAGTGGCTGGCCGCTCCCGGTGTGCTGGTCTGGTTCGACCTGCTCCAGCCCGATCGCACCCTTTTGGACACGCTCGCTGCAGAGCTCAGCCTTGACCCACTGGCGGTGGAGGACGCGGTCGAACCGCGCGAGCGGCCCAAGGCGTCCATGCATGCGACCCACGTGTTCCTCACCTGCTACGCGACTGGCTTCGCGCGTCTGGACGGGGCCAGTGTGGAGCTGGCGCTCGGCCGGGTTTCCGCCTTCGTGCTGCCGAACGCGTTGATCACCGTGCGCCCGGACGATCGGGTGGACATGGACGACGCGTTGGCCCGGTGGACGGACGACGGCCTGCTCGGGAACGGTGTGGCCGCGTTGGTGCACGGCCTGCTCGACCAGCTCGTGGACGGGCACTTCGACACCATCGAGACCATGGACGACATGCTGGAGAGCCTGGAAGACCTGCTCTTCGACCCGGCGATGAAGACCCGTGTCGTCCAGCAACGAGTGTTCGGGCTGCGCAAGGCGCTGGTGCAGTTGCGGCGGGTGGTGCTGCCGATGCGCGAAGTCGTCACCACCGTCCGGCGGTTCCACACCGAAGGGGATCGCGCCACCTCGCCGGAGCTCGCCGGCCACTTCAACGACCTCTACGACCATGTGATCCGGGCCGCCGAATGGACCGAGAGTCTGCGCGACATGGTCACCAGCGTGTTTGAGACCAACCTCTCGCTTCAGGACGCCCGGCTCAACGAGGTGATGAAGAAGCTGGCTGCGTGGGCGGCGATCATCGCGGTGCCGACCGCGGTCACGGGCTGGTTCGGCCAGAACCTGCCCTACCCGGGCTACATGGCCGAATGGGGACTCTGGCAGAGCGCCGCGCTGATCCTGGTCGGCTCAATCGGCTTGTACATCCTGTTCCGCAAGGTCGACTGGATCTGACCGAGCCGCCAGGCGCCCGTCCGATAGCTCGGCTCCGGCGCGGCTCCCGCTCGCAAACGACTGGTGGGTTGGATGGCGAAGGCTTGGATAGGGGGAAGCGAGGGGGGTTAGCATTCGCAAATGACCTTGACGCAGGCCGTGCTCGGCTTCACCCTGCTGGCTGCCGTGGTCACGGTCACGCCCGGGCTGGATACCGTCCTGGTGCTGCGCCAGGCCTTGCGTGGCCGCCGCGCGGTGGCTTTCGCCGCCGGCCTCGGCATCTGTGTGGGCTGTCTGGTCTGGGGAGTCGCCGCCGCCACCGGCCTGGCTGCGTTGTTCGTCGCGTCCCAGACTGCCTACCTGGTGCTGAAATGGGCCGGAATCGCCTTCCTGCTCTATCTCGCCTACAGCTATCTGCGGGCGGCGATCCGCGGCGATTCGCACTTCGACACCTCCGGCGGCGGCACGGACACCGTCCGCGAGGCGTTCATGAAGGGGTTGCTGACCAACCTGCTGAACCCGAAGATCGCCGTCTTCTACGTCACGGTGCTCCCGCTGTTCCTACCGGCCGGCTACCCGCCAGCGGCCATCGGCGCACTGCTGGCCGGTATTCACGCGGTGCTCGGGATGGTCTGGTTCACCGTCGTGATCCTCGGTGCGAACGCGTTACGCGGCTTCCTCACCGCTGGACGCGGCCCGCGGATCATCGACGCCGCGGCCGGCACCGCCATGCTCGGTTTCTCAGTGGTACTCGGGCTGGAGCACTAGGCGGGGTTGATCCGGACGGCGTCCACGGCTGCGTCCGGAAGCTCCACGGCCAGCCGGACGGCGCGGGCCACCGCTGCCGGGTCGAGGTGCACCTCAGGGTGGTAGACGCGACCTTCGAGGGCGGCGAGTTCGGCCTGCATGTCGGTGGCCACCCGTCCGGGGTGAAGCGAGGTGACCCGGACGCGTCCGCGCTCCTCGCCACGCAGCGAATCGGCCAGCGCGGTCAGGGCGAACTTGGACGCAGCGTACGCGGAGAATCCCGGATGGGCGGTCAGGCCGGCGCCGGAGTTGATGAACACCACCAGGCCGGTCGCCGCGCGTAATGCAGGCAGCAGCAGCCGGGTGAGGTTCGCCGGGGCGATCACGTTCAGTTCCAGCAGTGCGCGCCACTGATCGGTCGTCGACTCCGCCAGCGGGCCGTAGGCGACCAGCCCGGCCGAGTGCACCAGCACGTCCAGTTTGTCGATTCCGGCTACTGCTGCCGTGACCGCTGCTGCATCGGTCAACTCGGCCAGGAATGGCTCGGCTGACTCCAGTTCAGCCACCACGGCGGCGACCCGGGTGGCGTCGCGACCACCGACCAGCACGTGGTGCGTGGCCGACAATGCGAGCGCGATTTGGCGTCCGATTCCCTTGGACGCGCCGGTGACCAACGCGACCGGACGGTTCACCGGGATGCTCATGCAAACACCGCGATCGCCAGCGGAATCACCCAGGCCACGGCGAGCCCCTGCAGCATCCGATCCCCGAGAACGACCTCTTCCGGTTCCCCGGCTTTGCCCTGATCGATCTTCATGGCGTAGCGCAGTACCGCAAGGGTGAACGGCGCGATCGAGATCGCAGCCCAGGGCACGCCCCAGGCCGATCCGCCGCCCTGTTCGAACGCCCAAAGGCTGTACGACATGATCACCACGGCGATCGAGACCGACCAGACCTCGCGCAGGTACGACTTGGTGTAGCGCTCCAGGCTGGCCCGCGTGCCGGCTTTGTGGCCGAGTTCGCTCAGCTCGGAGTACCGCTTGCCGGCCACCATGAACAGTGAGCCGAAGGAGGCCACCAGCAGGAACCACTGGGACAGTTCGATGCCGGACGCGACGCCGCCGGCCACCGCGCGCAGCAGGAAGCCGGCCGCGACCATGGCCAGGTCGATGATGGGCTGGTTCTTGAGGAAGAGTGAGTACAGCACCTGCAGCACCCAGTAGAAGGCGAGGGTCGCGCCGAGCAGCGGCGCCACCCAGAAGCCGATAGCGAACGCGGCGGCAGCGGTGATCGCGGCCAGCACGTAGGCGAGGTTCGAACTGAGTTCGCCCGCGGCGATCGGCCGGAAGCGCTTGGTCGGATGCAGCCGGTCGGCTTCGATGTCGCGGCTGTCGTTGATCAGGTAGATGGACGCGCTGACCAGGCTGAACCCGACGAAGGCCCACAGCGTGGCGATCAGCACCGGGGTTTCGAAGAGCCGGCCGGCCGCGACCGGAGCCGCCAGCACCAGGACGTTTTTCACCCACTGCTTGGGCCGCATCGCCCGCAACCAGGCGGGAAGCAGTGCGGCCTTCGGGGCCACTTCAGGCAGATTCGCATTCGACATAGCGGCACAAGGCTACCGGGCACGACTGACACTCCGTCGACGGGCTGTCTCTCGCCACATCGACGCTGACTTGCGCGGAAGCTGGTGGACTCACCTTCGAGACAAGGTGGACGGGTACTCGTCGTGACGGCGCGCAATCGTCCACCTTGATTGGGGGGACTGGTTCGAGTGCGGCTTCGGCGCAGAGTGGACGCCTTGGCGGCATCCGGGCGCGGAGCTGTCCACGTTGATCTTGGAGCCGGTGACAGCCGGGTCGGAGGATCGACTAGGCCCAGAGCGTGTGCCAACCGACGCCGAGTTCGGCGAACAGCCGACGCAGCAGTGGCAGGCTGATGCCGACCACGTTGTGGTGGTCGCCGGTGATACCGGTGACGAACGCTCCGCCGAGGCCGTCGATGGTGAACGCGCCGGCTACTTGCTGCGGTTCCCCGGTGGCCACGTAGGCCCCGATCTCGGCGTCGGTGACGTCCGCGAAGCGAACCTCGGTGGTGGCCACCGCTGCGACCGACCGGGTCTGGCCGTCGAGGCGTCCGATCACGTGGTGGCCGGTGTGCAGGTGCCCGGTGCGGCCGCGCATTTCCTGCCAACGCTGGATCGCCTCTTCCGGTGTCGCCGGCTTCCCGAGCGGTCGACCGTCCAGGTCCAGCAACGAGTCGCAGGCGACCACCAGGACGTCCCCATCCTCCGGCAGCACTGCGGCGACAGCTTCGGCCTTGGCTTGAGCCAGCACCGCGACCAACTCGGTCACCTTAGTCGCGGTGAAGGCGTCCTCGTCCACCGCGGAGACGATCACCTGCGGACGTAGGCCAGCCCTGGTGAGGGTCTCCAACCTCGCGGGGGAGGCGGAGGCCAGCACCAGGGCCGGTGACGAATCAGCGACCAAGGATCTGCCCGAGCAGGTCACCCAGGATGTCGCCACCCTGTTGCTGCTGCTGCGGGGGCTGCTCGTAGGTCTGGACGGGTGCGTCGGTGTTGATCTGCATGGAGCCGTCCGGCGCGTTGAAGACCTGGCCGCTGGTATCCACGCCCACGCCGGCCGGCACTGCGGCCGGCTCCTGGCCGCCGAACACCGAGCCGAGTAGATCGCCCAGGCCGCCGCCGGAGGACTGTTGTGCCGAGCCTCCGCCGAGGATCGAGCCGAGCAGGTCGCCGAGCCCGCCACCGGCGGACTGCTGGGTGGCGCCACCGCCGAGAATGCCGCCGAGCAGGTCACCGAGGACGTTGCCCGAGCCGCCCGAGGAGGCGCCGCCGCCGAGCAGCTTCTTGGAGAGGTAGCTCATGACGATCGGCGCGAGCAGCGGCAGCAGCTTGCTGAGCAGCCCACCGCCGAAACCACCGAGAGCCTGCAGGCGCTGCGGGTCGTCGGCCAGAGCGTGCGCAACGATCTTGCGTCCGTCCTCGGTGTCGACATTGCCCAGGTCGACCTGGTCGCCGAAGATACCGTCGGCGTGCTGGCCGAGGGCCTGCAGCAGGCTGGCTTCACCGTCCGCCGACGCGGTTGCGTTGGCTTGCAGGCTGTTGATCAGGGTCGGGATCGCGGCAGCGGCCGCGTCCATGGCGGTCTGCTGGTCAGTCCCGACAGCGGCAGCGAGCTGCTCGGGGTCGATGCTGCCCAGGATTTCGTCGATGACACTCATTTCGAGTCCTTTCCTAGCGACGGGCTGCGTTTCTCGACCGCTCAACTCCTAAAAGTACTCCGCCAAGCCTCACGGCCGGGCAGTAATGGGTTACGCACTGTATGCCAGTAGGAGCGCCAGCCGCCGGCAAGGGTATTGGTCACCGGGGCGTGGGGCTCGGGACGCGCGCGCCGCAGCGCGACGATCACCGCGCCGAGGGCGGCCAATTCCTCGTCGGTGGGCTGGCCAGCGACGATCTGGACGAGCTGCTCGGGCTCGGTGCTCACAGCGGAATGTTCCCGTGCTTCTTGGGCGGCAACTGCTGACGCTTGGTGCGCAGCAGCCGTAGGACGCGGATCACCTGGGCACGGGTTTCGTGCGGGTAGATGACCTTGTCGACGTAGCCGCGTTCGGCTGCGACATAGGGGTTGGCGAGCTCGTCGTTGTACTCGTCGATCAGTTCCTCGCGGCGGGAAGTTGGATCGTCCGCTGCGGCCAGTTCGCGCTTGTAGAGGATATTGACCGCTCCCTCGGCGCCCATCACCGCGATCTGGGCGGTGGGCCAGGCAAGGTTCACGTCGGCGCCCAGCGGTTTGGAGCCCATGACGCAGTACGCGCCGCCGTAGGCCTTTCGGGTGATCACGGTGAGCAGCGGCACGGTGGCCTCGGCGTAGGCGTAGATCAGCTTGGCGCCGCGGCGGATGATCCCGTCCCATTCCTGGTCGGTGCCGGGCAGGAAGCCGGGCACGTCCACGAAGGTAAGGATCGGGATGTTGAAGGCGTCACAGGTGCGGACGAACCGCGCGGCCTTCTCCGACGCCTTGATGTCCAGGCAGCCGGCGAAAACCATCGGCTGGTTCGCGATCACGCCGATCGAGCGGCCCTCGACGCGTCCGAAGCCACAGATGATGTTCTGCGCGTAGAGGGCGTGCACCTCGAGGAACTCGTCGTCGTCCAGGACGCCGCGAATCACCTCGTGCATGTCGTAGGGCTGGTTCGGCGAATCCGGAACGATCGTGTCCAGCTTCAGATCATGCTCGGTGATCGTCAGGTCGGCTTCCTCCTCCTCGAAGACCGGCGGGTCCTCAAGGTTGTTCTGTGGCAGGAAGGCGATCAGCTGGCGCACGTATTCCAGGGCGTCGTTCTCGTCCGCGGCCAGGTAGTGGGAGTTGCCAGACTTGGTGGAGTGCGTCCGGCCACCGCCGAGGTCCTCCATCGAAACGTCCTCGCCGGTGACCGTCTTGATGACGGCCGGTCCGGTGATGAACATCTGGGACGTCTGGTCGACCATGATCACGAAGTCGGTGAGGGCGGGGGAGTAGACGTGGCCGCCGGCCGCAGCGCCCATGATCAGCGAGATCTGCGGGATGACACCGGACGCGAGCGTGTTGCGGCGGAAGATCTGGCTGTACAGGTCGAGGGAGACCACGCCCTCCTGGATGCGCGCGCCGCCGCCTTCGTTGATGCCGATGATCGGGCAGCCGGTCTTGATCGCGAAGTCGATGATCTTCACGATCTTCTCGCCGTACACCTCGCCGAGCGCGCCGCCGAAGATGGTGACGTCCTGACTGAACACACAGACCGGACGGCCGTGGATCGAGCCGACGCCGGTGATCACGCCGTCGGTGTAGGGACGTTTCTCCTGCAGGCCGAACAGGGTCGATCGGTGTCTTGAGAACTCGTCGAATTCGGTGAAGCTGCCTTCGTCAAGCAGCTGCAGGACGCGTTCGCGGGCGGTCATTTTGCCCTGCGCGTGCACCTTCTCCACCGAAGCCTGGGGCGAGGGGTTCTTGGCCTGCTCGATTCGTTCGCCGAGTTGGGCGATCTTGCCACGGGTCGTGTGAATCTCCAGCTCCATGAGCAGACGATAGCGTTGTGGCTATGCGCCCGGCAGATGGCAAGGGTGGGAATCCCACTATCGATGCGAATTGGCTTGCCAGACGCATCGTTTCAGCGGACGGAGCGTGGGGCTCGGTGGCCACGGTCGCCACCATCGGATCGACCAACGCTGAACTGGCAGCCGCAGCCCGGGCCGGCGCGGCAACGGGCGCGGTGCTGGTGTCCGACCACCAGAGCGCTGGCCGCGGCCGGTTCACCCGGGTATGGGAAGCTCCGCCCGGAACCTCGTTGGCGATCTCGGCGCTGCTGCGTCCGCCGGCTTCGGTGCCGCTGGCCCGCTGGCTGTGGTTGCCGCTGGTCGCCGGACTGGCGGTGGCGGACGGATTGCGTGCGGCCTGCGGGGTGGCTGCCGAACTGAAGTGGCCCAACGACGTGCTGATCGGGGGCCGGAAGGTGTGCGGCATCCTGACCGAGCGGGTGGAATCGCCCAAGAACCGGACGGTCGGGCATGGCGAAACCCTGCCGGCGGTGATCATCGGCATGGGCATCAACACCACGCTTCGCGAAGACGAGTTGCCGGTGCCGACCGCGACGTCGCTGGCGCTCGCTGGAGCTGAGGTGGAAACCGGTGAGGTGGCGGCGTCCGTCCTGCTGGCACTGGACGCCTGGTACCGGCGCTGGCTGGCCGGCGCCGATCTGCGCGCTGACTACGCCGAACGCTGCACTTCGGTCGGCCGGGAGGTGCGCGTCCAGCTTTCCGAGCATGAGGCGGTCACCGGTAGGGCGACCGGCGTCGACCCGTCCGGCTGCCTTCTGGTGGAGTCGGACGGACGCGAGCGTGCCTTCGCCGCCGGCGACGTGTTTCATCTGCGCTGAGGCTGGTCGGCGATTGCCGCGGAGGATTGTCCACCGAGTACGGTGCAGAATCCTCCGTGTTCTGCGAGCGAAGCCGTGTGTCAGGATTGCCGCATGGGATTGCCGGCTGAACAACTGGGCAGGGATGAGGTGCAGGTGCTGCACCTCCGCACGCATGTGAAGGCGCTGCTAGTGCCCGCGGTCGTGCTGGTGGTGACCGCGGTGGTGAGCGGCTTCCTGTTCGCGCTGCTGCCTGCGGACTGGCAGCCGGCGGCGGGTTGGATCGTCGCCCTGGCGATGCTCGTGGTGCTGGCGATCTGGGTCGTGGCGCCGTTCCTGTCCTGGTTCACCACGACGTACACGTTCACGAACCGGCGGATCATCACCCGCAGCGGCATCCTGGTGAAGAAGGGCCACGACCTGCCCCTGGCCAGGATCAACAACGTCTCGTACCGCCGCGGTCCGATCGATCAGCTGCTCGGTTGCGGCACTTTGGTGATGACGACTGCGGCCGAACAGCCGGTGACACTGAACGACATTCCGGACGTTGAGCGGGTGCACGTGGTGATGACGGAGCTGCTTTTCGGCGGTGAGGATCCGATCAGGCGTCCGACGTTGAAGGACGAGTGATTCGCCGGTGACGAAGGCCGAGCCCGGCACCGAACCAGCCGCTGAGAGGTTGGCGCTGCGCACCCAGCTGGTGCGGTTCGTGATCTCCGGCGGGCTGTCAGCAGTGGTCGATTTCGGCCTGCTGGTGGTGTTGATGAACCTCGCCGGACTGGACCACACGCCCGCAAAAGCGCTGTCGTTCATCGCCGGCACGACCACGGCATACCTGATCAATCGGCGCTGGACGTTCCAGGCCGAGCCGTCAAAGCGCCGGTTCGCCGCGGTGGTGGTGCTGTACGGCCTTACCTTTGCCGTGCAGGTGGGCCTGTTCGCATGGCTCTTCCCGCTGGTGCTGAGCTGGACCGCAAGCCAGACCGCCGCTCAGGTGATCGGCTTCGTGATCGCCCAGGGCGTAGCCACCACGGTGAACTTCATCGTGCAGCGGGGCCTGATCTTCCGCTGAGCAGAGGCCTCCTGCCCAGCGGCATCAAGACGTCCTAGAGAATCGTCATCTGCTGCGGCTCGACCAGCACCCCGGACGCGGTGGGCAGGTCGGACGGCAGCACCCGGTAGACCCGCTTGCCGCGAGCCTCGCTGATGAAGTAGGTCGCGACCCCGTCCACATAGTGAATGCCGGCACCGTCGTCCGCGCCATAGCCACCGGGCAGGTCGCCGCCGGCGATCGCGTCCGTGAACGTGGGGGCACGCTCGGCCTCACCGTCGAAGTGCGGGCAGAAGCTTCCGGGCACCAGCCCCAGGCCGCCACGCCACGGCCGGAAGTCGCCGAAAGAGTCGGTGATGCAGCCCTCGTACCAGCACGAGCCGCCTGCGGATACTCCAGCGAGCACGACGTCGCCGGCAGCGTGTAGCTCCTTGATCGCCTTGTCCACGCCGTGCGCCTGCCACAGCGCGAGCAGGTTCACCGTGTGGCCGCCGCCCACCAGGATCAGGTCGGCGTTCGCCAGCCGGGCCACCGAGCCGGCCGAGCCGCCCTCCCAGAGCGTGAGGATCATCGTCCGCACGCCCAAGGTGCCGTACGCCAGCAGGAACCGGTTGATGTACTGCGGATCGTCAGCCGAAGCGGTGGGCGCGAAGCACACCAGCGGCGAGGATTTGCCGGTCAGTTCGACCAGGTAGCGATCCAGGTTCGTTGGGGCTCCCAGCGGCGACATCGAGAAGCCGCCGCCACCCATTGCGACGATATGCGCAGTCATGCGCCCATCTTGGCAGAACGACCCGACCGGCGGGACGGTACCCGCTTCCTTTAGGCTCGATCGCGTGACTAGTCCCGCGACGACCATCGGCATCATCGGCGGCGGCCAACTGGCCCGCATGATGCACGCCGCGTCCATCGCCCTCGGGCTGCGCATCCGGCTGCTCGCCGAGGGCCCGGACGTCTCCGCGGCCCAGGTGGTGCGTGAAGTGGTCGTGGGTGACTACACCGATCCCGAGACCGTGCTCGCGTTCGCCGAGGGCTGCGACGTGATCACTTTCGACCATGAGCATGTCCCGCCGGCCATCCTGCACGCGCTGATGGATCGCGGCATCGCCGTCCGGCCCGGGCCCGACGCGCTCCTGCACGCACAGGACAAGGTCGTGATGCGCGAACGTTTGAGCGCGCTCGGCGTGCCCTGCCCGGCATTCGAAGTGGTGCCGGACGCGTCCGCGCTGGTCGAGTTCGCCGAGCGGCACGGCTGGCCGGTGATCGCCAAGACCTCCCGGGGCGGCTATGACGGCAAGGGAGTGTTCAAGCTGGACGGTCCAGGGGACGCCGAGTCGCCGTTCGCCGGGCTGCGCGAAGGCGTCCAGATCATCGCTGAGGAATTCATTGACTTCACGCGCGAACTGAGCGCGATCGTGGCCAGGCGTCCCGGCGGCGAGATGGTCGGCTACACGATCACCGAGACCGTGCAGACCGACGGTATCTGCACTGAGACCACTACTCCGGCCTGGTTCGAGGACGGGGCGGACGCCCTGGGGCTGATCGAGATCGCCGAGCGGATCGCCACCGAGCTTGACGTGGTCGGCATCCTTGCGGTCGAGCTGATGCAGGCACGTGACGGCCGGATCGTCGTCAACGAGCTGGCCATGCGGCCACACAACACCGGCCACTGGACGATCGATGGTGCCGCCACCTCCCAGTTCGAGAACCACCTGCGTGCGGTCGCCGATCTGCCGCTTGGCTCGCCCGAACAGGATTCGCGCTGGACGGTGATGGTGAACATCCTCGGTGGCACGCGCACCGATCTGCTGGCCGGGCTCGGGCACGTGCTGGCGCGCGACGAGTACCTGCGTCCGCAGCTTTACGGCAAGGACGTCGTGCCGGGACGCAAGGTCGGCCACGTGACCGTCCTTGACGACGACTTGGCCGCGGCGCGGCGGAGGGCGCATGCTGCCGCCGACTATCTGAGGGGATTGATCGATGAGTGAGCCACTGGTGGGCATCGTGATGGGCTCGGACTCCGATTGGCCGGTGATGTCGGCGGCGGCTGAGGCCTGCACTGAATTCAATGTTCCGTACGAAGCGGACGTGGTCTCGGCCCACCGAATGCCCGAGGACATGGTGCGCTACGGGCGCGAGGCCCACGCCCGCGGGCTGAAGGTGATCATCGCCGGGGCCGGCGGTGCCGCCCACCTGCCCGGCATGCTCGCCGCGCTCACGCCGCTGCCGGTGATCGGCGTCCCGGTGCCGCTGAAGTACCTGGACGGCATGGACTCACTGCTCTCGATCGTGCAGATGCCGGCCGGCGTGCCGGTGGCCACGGTCGCCATCGGCAACGCCCGCAACGCCGGCCTGCTGGCGGTGCGGATTCTGGCTTCCGCCGATCCGGTGTTGGCCGAGCAGATGGTCGCGTTCCAGGCGTCCCTGCGGGAGGCCGCCCTGGCCAAGGGCGAGGCGGTCCGCGGCCGCTAA
>DAOPRQ010000030.1:22849-28526 GCA_035349055.1 Propionicimonas sp. | reverse complement strand
AGGAACTCAACCTGGTCTCGCACTTGAGCGTTGCCGAGAACATCTGGTTGGGTCGCCGAACTGATCGCAGCCGCGGTCGATGTGGCCGCCGCCGACGAGGGCCTGTTCTTCCTGCCGTACCTGATCGGTGAGCGTTCCCCCTGGTGGGACGCGGATGCGTCCGGGGTGTTCGCCGGGCTCAGGATGCACCACCGCCGTCCGCACCTCACCCGCGCCGTGCTCGAGGGCGTCGGCTACAGCCTGGCGCTGTGCATGGCGCCGTTGCGCGCGAACGCGGGCGCGAGCGGCATCGACGTGATCGGCGGCGGTGCGGCCAGCGACATCTGGCTGGCTTTGCTGGCGGACATCTGGGGGGTGCCGGTGCGGCGCCGCAGCGTGACCACCCAGGCGAACTCGCTCGGTGCCGCGGTGACCGGCCTGGTCGGTCTGGGCTTGGCGGACTTCTCGCTCGCCCCTACCCTTTCGCACGTGGAAGCCGAGTTCAGCCCGGGCGCGAACCGCGCGGTCAGGGAACGGCAACTCGCACGCTTCGCGGACGCCTATCGCGCACTGCGTCCATGGTTCAACGCCGATGCAGAGGACGCACGCTGATGGTCACGATCTACGATGTCGCCGCCAAAGCCGGGGTATCCCCCGCCACGGTCTCCCGGGTGTTCAACGGCATCAAGGTCTCCCCGCGCCGAGTCGAGGCCGTCCGGCATGCCGCCGAGGAGCTCGGCTTCGTGCCGAACCGCAACGCCCGGCGGCTACGCACCAGCTCGTCTGAAATCATCGCGATGCTGATTCCCGACATCGAGAACCCTTTCTTCACCACCATGACCCGAGCCGTCGAAGACGTGGCCCGCGCCGGCGGCTACTCGGTCATGCTCTGCAACACCGACGAGGATCCCCAGCGCGAGCAGGACTACCTGCGCGCGGCGGTCAGCGATCCGGTGGCCGGCATCATCGTGGCCCCCAGCACCCGCGACGCCAAGCTCGACCTGGCCCTGGAACGCGGCGTCCCGGTGGTCTGCGTCGACCGCCGCGCGCCGAACTACCCGGTCGACTCGGTGGTGGCGGACAACGTCGCCGGCGCCGCCGCAGCCGCCCAGAAGCTGGTGGACGCCGGCTACCGCCGGATGGCATGCATCAGCGGCCCAGAGGGCGTGGAGACCGCAGACAACCGGATGGCCGGCTGGGCCGAGACCTACCAACGTGCGACCGGAGTGGAGCCCGCGTCCGAGTTGATCGTGCGCACCAGCTACACCCTCACTGGTGGCGACCGGGCAGCCCGGCAACTGATGGCGCTGCCCGAACCCCCGGACGCGATCTTCGCAGCCAACAACAAGCTGGCAGCCGGGGCGATTCGGGCGCTCGCCGAGCTCGGCAAACTACCGCCAGAAGTCGGGGTGGTGTCGTTCGGCGGGCTGCCACTGGTGCTGCTGGTGCCCGCTGGCGTGATGGAGGCGCACCTGCCCGTCCGCGAAATGGGCATCACCGCGGCGACCATGCTGCTGGAGCGGATCCAGGGCCTGGACGCCCCCGCCCGCGACGTCGTCGTGCCGATGGTGGCCAGCGCAGAGGACGCCGAGGACGCCGGCCTGACCGCGCTCGAAGCCGCGCACATTTAGGAGTTTGCTGAACAATGCTGTTCCGAGCGAGGACGTGCTGGGCGGGTTGAGCTGCAAGGCCACATCCGGGGTCTGTAGTGGGCCTACCGACCCAAGCTGGACGCCGAGACGCCCCCTTCCGCGACCGGCTCGGGTGAAGTGTCGACGCCCGTCCGATCAGGCGGCATTGAATCGCTTCAGAATCGCCGCCGAAGGCCACCAAACGCTTGACTGTGAAATCGATTGCTGAGAGCATGGAAGCAGCTCGTCCCGGTCAGTTCAGCGTGGTTCGCGGGAGCTTCGGCGATGAGCAGCCGAACCCTAAGGAGTCAACTCGTGAGCACCTATCTCGTGCCTCAAATCGCCACCCGGCCCAAGGCTGAGCCGAAGACCGTCTACACCCTCGCCAACGGTGATCTGCGGCTCACCACCAACGTCAAGACCTGGGACATGCAGCAGCAGGTCGAGCGTGAGTTCGCCGCTGCGGTGGAGTCGCTCGGCTGGAACGTCAAGCGCACCCATGGCGTGAACCCGGCCACCGGCCACGGCTTCATCGACAACCAGCGCGCGGGCATGGAGGTGTTCAAGAACGTCCCAACCGAGGCGCCGCTGGTCGTGGTCGAGGCCGTCTGGCAGTACAGCCACCACATCCTGCACGGCTTGCGCGATCATCAGGGCCCGATCCTGCTGGTGGCCAACTTTGCCGGCGACTTCCCCGGCCTGGTCGGCATGCTGAACCTGCACGGCTCGATGGTCAAGGCCGGCATCAAGCACGCCACCCTGTGGAGCAAGGACTTCACCGACGAGTGGGCCCGCACCAAGCTCGCCGAGTGGATCGAGACCGGCGCGATCGTCCACGACACCTCGCACGTCCGCGACCTGCCCGCGCTACCCGCGTCCCCGGAAAAGGAACTCGGTGAGGCGCTGGCCGTCCAGCTCAAGACCGACAAGGCGATCATCGCCATGTTCGACGAATACTGCATGGGCATGTACAACGCCCTGATCGACGACGAGATGATGAACCCGGCCGGCATCTACAAGGAGCGGCTCTCCCAGAGCGCGCTCGTCGCCGAGATGAAAAACGTCTCCGACGAAGAGGCGGACGCCGTCCGCAGCTGGCTGAACGAGGCCGGCATGACCTTCCACATCAACAACGACGGTGACTGGAAGGAGAACCTGACCGACGAGCAGGTTCACCAGCAGATGAAGATGTACGTCGCCGCCGTCCGGATGGCCGACGACTTCGGCGCCGACGTGATCGGCATCCAGTACCAGCAGGGACTCAAGGACATGGTGCCCGCCTCCGACCTCGTCGAGGGCCTGCTCAACAACGTCGAGCGTCCGCCGGTAACCTCGCGCGACGGCTCCCGGGTGCTCTACGAGGGCGCGCCGATCCCGTGCGCCAACGAGGTCGACCAGGGCGTCGCGATCGATGCGCTGGTCACCAACCGGGTGTGGACGGCGATGGGCCTCGACCCGGCGACCACCCTGCACGACGTCCGCTGGGGCGACCAGTGGGGCGAGGACTTCGTCTGGGTCCTGGAGATCTCCGGCTCGGTGCCGGCCTCCCACCTCGGCGGCTACGACAAGGCCCACGCCTACCGGCAGAGCTATTACTTCTTCCCGCTCGGCGGCGCCACCCTCTCGGGTGTCTCCAAGCCGGGCGAGATGGTGTGGTCGCGGGTCTTCATCATGGACGGCGCCCTGCACGTCGACCTGGGCCGCGGCACCTGCATCGAGATGCCCGCCGAGGAGGTGCAGCGTCGCCTCGATGCCACCAACCCGGAGTGGCCGATCATGAACGCCGTCCTGCACGGTGTCAACCGCGACCAGCTGATGGCCCGCCACAAGGCCAATCACCTCAACGTGGTGTACGCCCCCGACGCCGAGACCGCTGATGCGGCGCTGGTCGCCAAGGCCGCCATGTTCGACGCGATGGGCTACCAGGTGCACCTCGCCGGCGATGTGCTGACCGATCTGGCCTGAGTCTCGTCAGAACGAAGGGCGCCACCGAGCTAATCGGCGGCGCCCTTCGCTTCTTCGTCGCAGGTCGTGACGTCTTTCTGACCCGAGATCCGCACACAGGCCTCTGCTTGGGCGCGCTGCGGAATTTGGGGTCGAAATCACGGCACCCGATAGCCCGCTCGCGCTACCGATGTCGCGATATCGCTGCCGGATCATCGAGCAGCGCCCCAGACCAGCCCCCGCTGAGTCGATGAGCAACGACATCGCGACAAAGCCCGGTGGAGACCAGCCGCTGACCGCTACCCGTCCGGCCGGGTGGGACGTTCGGCGCCGTGGACGTGAGGTTGGCAGCTGTCGTGAACTCGGAGCGCTATCTCTGGCCCAAGGCGCCGCGCAGACGCGCGCGACGAACTGGACTTCGAATTCGCGACAACCGTAACGAACAGCCGGCACTGGGGGCTGCGACCCGTCCGGCGCAGCCCGGCGACTCAGCGAGCTTGCACGCCGAAGGCGCGCAGCTCGGCGGCGTCCCACTGCTCGGCGGTGAACGGCAGCAGGCCTGGTTCGTAGTTGACCAGCTCGGACGAAGCGATCGACACCTCGCGCAGCGCCGTCCGATCGCCGCTGAGCGCGCCGCACGCCCGGGCCTGCACCAGCAGGTTGCCCAGCGCGGTGCCTTCGGCCGGGCCGGCCACGACCTTCAGGCCAGTCGCCTCGGCGGTGAGCTGGCAGAGCAGTGAATTCTGGCACCCGCCGCCAACCACATGAACCACCGAGACCTCGCGTCCGGCCAGCTCACAGCTCTTCGCGATCGTGCGCCGGTAGGCCAGCGCCAGCGAGTCCAGGATGCAGCGGGTGATCGCCACCGGATCGTCCGCCAACTCCTGACCGGTCTCGGCTGCCATCGCTAGCAGTCGTCCGGGCATGTCGCCAGGGGGTAGCAGCCGCTCGTCGGTCATGTCCAGCACGCAGGCGAGCCCCGGCAGTTCGGCCGCGCCGGCCAGCAGGGTGCGCAGGTCCGACTCGCGTCCGGCGGCCTTCCACGCCCGCTGGCTCTCGCTGAGCACCCACAGGCCCATCACGTTCTTGAGGTAGCGGACGGTGCCGTCGATGCCGAGTTCGTTGGTGAAGTCGGCCTGCCGGCTGGCCTCGGTGAGCACCGGCTGCTCGAGTTCGAGCCCGACCAGCGACCAGGTGCCCGACGAGATGAACGCGAAGTCGGTGCCAGTGGCCGGGATCGAGGCCACCGCGGACGCAGTGTCGTGACCCCCGACCGCCACCACCTTGAGCGGCTTCGCAAACAATCCCGGGGTGGTTTCGCCCAAGACCGTGCCGGGCTCGACGAGTTCGGGCAGCACGGCCGGCAGCGGCAGACCATAGCGCTCCGCGAGATGCGCACAGAGCTCGTCCGACCACTTGCGTCCGGCCACGTCCAGCAGGGCAGAGGTGGAGGCGATGGTGACTTCGGCCACCCGGCGGCCACTGAGCCAATAGCTGAGCAGGTCGGGGGTGAACAGGATCTTGCTCACCTCGCCCCAGCGTTCATCCTCGCGGGAGGAGATCAGCTGGAAGATCGTGTTGATCGCCATCACCTGAAGGCCCGCGGTGGCATACAGCTGCTCGGCCGGGAGCTCGGCGAAGACCAGTTCGGGCACGCCCACCGTGCGGTCGTCGCGGTAGTGGAAGGGGCTTTCGAGCAGCTCGCCGGACGCGTCCAGGCGGCCGTAGTCGACCCCCCAGGTGTCCACGCCCACCGACTCGAGCGCTCCCCCGCTGGCTTCGATCGCCGCCTGCACGCCCTTGCGGACATTCTCGAACAGGCCGCGGGCATCGGTGTGGATGCCGTCGTCCGCCGGCACCGGTCCGTTCTCGAAGCGGATGGTCTCGCTCAACTCGAAGCGACCACCGTCCAGCTTGCCCAGGATCACCCGACCACTGGACGCACCAAGGTCGGCGGCGGCGAAGTAACGGGCGGTCATCGGGTCACCGATCCGGGGCTCGCGACGAGGTTCATGGGCGCTTCCTTGCGACGGCGTTGAATCGTTTCATAGCCTACCCCGGCGGCCTCTTCGCGTCAAGACACCCCCGGGCACGACCCGAACAAAGTTCGCTCCCGAAAGGGA
>DAOPRQ010000030.1:0-22749 GCA_035349055.1 Propionicimonas sp. | reverse complement strand
GGGAGCGAAGTTGACGGGGACGGGGTCAGTGCCCGGACGCGGCGAGTTGGTCTTCCAGGTTGAAGACTTCCTCCAGGCGCTCCCAGGCCTCGTCTGGCGCACCCTCGGACGCGAACAGCCGGCTCATCTCGGCCTGCCATTTGGCGTTGATCTCGGTGGCGCCAACGCGCTCCTGGGCCGCGTCCAGATCGTCGGCTTCGCAGTAGCCGATCAGCAGCCCGTCCGGACGCAGGAACAGCGAATAGTTGCGCCAGCCCGCGTCCCGCAGCGCGACCAACAACTCCGGCCACACCGCGGCGTGCCGCCTCCGATACTCCTCCAGCTTCGCCGCGTCCACATGCCCCAGCAAGCAGTACCTCGCCACGATGCCCTCCTTCAGCTCCCACCTGGTGCGCAAGGTGGACCGAAACCGCCCGTCTCGGCCACTTTCGGTCCACCTTGCGATGTGTTCTGGACGGGGATCAGGCGCCCCAGCCGGCCTGGGTGCCACCGACTCGGTCGGCGGCGGTCCGGGCCAGGTAGCCGGACGCGGCGAAGGCCTTCATCGGGTCGGCCGGCAGGCCGCGGGATTCCCGCCACGCGGCCAGGTCGGCACGGACGTCGGTGTAGAAGGCGTCCATGAACACCCCGGACGCACCCAACACGTCCCCGGCATCCTGCGCTTCCTGCAGCGCCACCGCATCCACCAGCATCGCCTTCGCGGTCATCTCCTGCACGTTCAGCACCGAGCGGATCTGGCCGGGGATCTTGTCCTCGACGTTGTGGCACTGGTCGAGCATGAAGGCCACCGGCGAATCCGGGCCATAGCCACCGCCGCGGACCACCTCGTAGAGAATCCGGAACAGCTGGAACGGATCGGCCGCACCCACGATCAGGTCGTCATCGGCGTAGAAGCGGGAATTGAAGTCGAACGAGCCGAGCTTCCCGAGCCGCAGCAACTGCATCACGATGAACTCGATGTTCGTGCCCGGCGCGTGGTGGCCGGTATCCAGGCAAACCATCGCCTTCTCGCCCAACGCCGCGACCTGCGCGTACGAGGTGCCCCAATCGGGCACATCGGTGTGGTAGAACGCCGGCTCGAAGAACTTGTACTCCAGCACGATCCGCTGCTCGGGGCCGAGCCGGTCGTAGATCTTGGCCAGCGATTCCGCCAGGCGATCCTGGCGTCCGCGAAGGTCGGCCTGGCCGGGGTAGTTCGAGCCGTCCGCCAGCCAGATCTTGAGGTCGCGCGACCCGGTTGCCGACATGATGTCGATGCATTCGAAGTGGTGGTCGATCGCCTGCTGCCGAATCGAATCGTCCACATGGGTCAGCGAGCCGAACTTGTAGCTGTCGGCCTGGAACGTGTTGGAGTTGATCGTGCCCAGCGCCACCCCGAGATCGGACGCGTATGCGGCCAGCGCCGCGTAGTCGTCCACCTTGTCCCACGGGATATGCAAAGCCACCGTCGGCGCCAGACCGGTGTACTTGTGCACCTGCGCGGCGTCCGCCAGCTTCTCCTGCACCGTCCGCGGCGTCCCCGGCGTCCCGAACACCTTGAACCGGGTGCCCGAGTTGCCAAACGCCCAGGAGGGCAACTCAATGGCCTGCACAGCCAGCAGGTCGGTGATCGAATCGAAAGTGGTCATTTCAGCGTTCTTCTCTCGCAATTGGCCTTCGGGCGCGGTTAGGCGCGACCGGTCGGGGGTCTTGACAGGCTCGACCACCCGGTTGTTGCAGGGGCAGGTCTCGACAGGCTCGACCACCCGGGGTGATGCACGAGCAGGTCTCGGTCAAAGTGCGAGACCGCCCGGTACTGCCTTGGCCGGTGGGTGCCCGGAAGCACCGGGCACCCACCAAGGACAACTCAGAAGTTGAAGTTGTCGATGTTCTCGGCGTTGAACTTGTAGGGATCGCCAAGCAGAACGGTCTGGTTCGCACCGACGGTGTAGTCGCCCAGCTTGCCGGCGGTGAACTTGTCACCCTCGGCGCCCTTGATGGTGCCGTCAGCCAGCGCCTTGATCGCGTGCACGGTCAGGTAGCCGAGCTCCTCGGGGTTCCACAGCGCGAACTCCTTGACGGTGCCGTCCTTGACGAAGGCGCGCATGTCGTTCGGGGTACCGAGACCGGTGACCATGACCTTGCCCTTGGCGTCAGAGGTGGAGATGTAGCGAGCCGCAGCCGCGATGCCGACGGTGGTCGGAGCAACGATGACCTTCAGCTTCGGGTGCTTCTGCAGCAGGGCCTGGGTCTCGTCGAACGACTTCTGGTCCTGGTCATCGCCGTAGACGACGTCGACCAGCTTGATGTCGGGGTGGTCGGCGGCCAGCGACTTCTTCATCGCGTCGATCCAGGCGTTCTGGTTGGTCGCGTTGGCGGTCGCGGACAGCACCGCAACCTCACCGGAGCCACCGGACTGGTCGACAGCCATCTCCACGAGCACCTTGGCGATGCCCTCAGAGGTCGCCTGGTTGATGAACAGGTCGCGGCAGGTCGGGGCGTCGGAGTCGAAGGTGACGACCTTCACGCCAGCGGCCTGGGCAGCCTTGACCGAGTCGCACAGAGCGGTCTGGTCGTTGGCCGAGAGCGCGATCGCGGAAACCTTCTGCTGGGTCGCGGTCTCGATGTACTGCACCTGGGCGTCCGCGGCAGCTTCAGCCGGGCCGACCTGCTCGGTGGTGGCGCCGATCTCCTTGGCCGCCGCCTCCATGCCCTTGGTCGAGGTATCGAAGTACGGGTTGCCCAGGTTCTTCGGCAGGATCGTGATCTTCAGGTCGCCGGACGCAGCGGGAGCCGAGCTGGCGGCTGCGTCGGTGGCGGGCGCCGAGGCGGACGGTGCCGTGGTGGCCGCGGGCGTGGTGCACGCGCTCATCAGGGCCAAGGCAGCGGCGGACAGCGCCACCGCGGTCTTAGTGAACTTCATTTGGAGTTCCTTTCGGTTGTGACCCACCAGACCGGCTTTGGCAGATGGGACAGTTGGTTGGGAGTGACCCCATTGGGCCGGGGCGCACCCCGGGTATTTCGACTACCCGCCGGTTGCGGCCGGGGCGGGTTTGGTTCTTCGGTCCTGGATCCAGGTGATCAGCGAGCCGGCGACCACCGAACCGATCAGCAGCACACCGGTGATGATCTTGATGACCTCAGCGGTCACGCCCACCAGGCGCAACGCGCTGGACAGTGCGCCGATCAGCAGCACACCGGCGACGACGCCGTGCAAAGCTCCGAGGCCGCCGAACACCGACACCCCGCCCAGTACGACCGCCGCGATCACCTGCAGCTCCAGGCCGTCGCCGACGTCGCCGCGGGCGGTACCGCGCAGCAGCGTCCAGTAGATACCGCCCATCGCCGAAAGGGTGCCGGCAAGGACGAACAGGATGGTCCGGGTGCGCTCGCGGTTGACGCCGGAGAAGGCCGCCGCTTCGGAGTTCAGGCCGATCGCGTACACGCTGCGTCCGAACCGGGTGAAGTGCAGCAGATAGACGAAGGCGCCCAGAAGCAGCACGAAGAACACCATGATGAACGGGATTCCGGTCTGGCCGATCTCGTACTTGGTCAGATCGGTCCAGGCCTGCGGGAACTTCGTGATCGTGGAGGTGCCCAGCAGGCCCACCGCGATGCCACGGAACAGTGCCATCGTGCCGATCGTCACCGCCAGCGCAGGCAGCCCGATCCGGGTGACCAGCAGGCCGTTGAGCAGACCGCCGGCCGCGCCAATGAGCAGCACGATCACCATCGCCAGCTCGAACGGCACACCGGACGCGTACAGCAGCCCCAGCATCGAGCAGGACAGGCCGACCATCGAGCCCACCGAGATGTCGATGTCGCCGGTGATCATCACCAGCGCCATCGGCAGCGCGATGATCAGCGTGGCGAACATGTCCCGGAACAGGTTGTAGGCGGTCAGCCGATCGGCGAAATGCGGGACGGCGATGCTGGCGACCAGCAGGGTGAGGGCCAGCAGCGCGATGATCGCCATCTCACGGGTGAGGAAGATCCGCTTCCACAGCGGCTGGCCGTAGTCGGGGTAGGTCTGGACGGCGACGGCGCTCACGGCTCCATCCTTTCCGCGATGAGCTTTCGTTTCTGGCGGACGGCGAGCACCCGGTCAAGGATGATCGCGCCGAGGATGAGGGCGCCGACGACAGCGCGCTGCCAGAACGACTGGATGCCGAGGACGGGAAGTGCGGAGTTGATCGTGGCCAGCAGGATCGCGCCGAAGGCCGCACCGATCACCGTGCCGGAGCCACCGGTGATCGCGACGCCACCGATCACCGCTGCGCCGATCGCCTGCAGTTCGTAGCCGGTGCCCGCGTTGGACGCGATCGTGCCGTACCGGGCGGCGAACATCACCCCGGCCAGGCCGGCCATCGCACCGGACATCACGAACGACATCAGCATCCGCTGCCGCACCGGCAGGCCGTAGAGTTCGGCGGCCTCGGGGGCGGAACCGATGGCGTACAGCTCGCGTCCGGAGCGGATGTTGTGCAGGTACCAGGCGGCGATCACCAGCACCACGACCGCGAGGATGGTCAGCGCTGGAATGCCGAGGATCTGGGCGTTGCCGAAGGCGAGGAAGTCCGGCCCCATCTGGGAGGCGTTGATCCGGGTGGAGCCGGCCCACAGGATGTTTGCGCCGCGGAAGACGTACATCGTGCCGAGCGTGATCACCATGCCGGGCACCTTCGCCACCGCAACCAGGCCGCCGTTCAGCAGGCCGAGCAGGCCGCCGAACGCAGTGCCGACGAGGAAGGCCACCACCGCCGGCATGCCGGGCCACGCGATGTAGAGCGAACCCACTCCGAACGCGGTCAAACCCATCGTCGAGCCGACGGACAGGTCCACCGACCGGGTGATGATCACGAACGCCACGCCGATGGCCAGCACCATGTAGATCGCGGGGTTGAGCAGCAGGTTGCGCCACCCGTCCGGGCTGAAGACGAAGATCGGGCTGACGGCAGCGGTGGCGATCACCATGATCAGGAAGGCCGCCAGGATGGACGTCTCCCGCCGACGCAGCAGGCCGAGCAGACGACTGCCGATGCTCACGGTTGCCACTCTGTCCTGGGTGGCCTGGATGCCGGTCACGCGGGGACCTCCTCGGGAGAGTGGGTTGCGGCGAACATGACCGATTCGGGCGTGGCCTCGGCGCGGCTGAGTTCGGCGGTGAGGCGGCCTTCGTGCATCACCAGGACGCGGTCGGCCATGCCGAGCACCTCGGGCAGCTCGGACGAGATCATCAGGATCGCGAGGCCCTCGCCGGCCAGTTCGGACATGCGCCGGTGCACCTCAGACTTGGTGCCGACATCGATGCCGCGGGTGGGTTCATCGATGATCAACAGCTTTGGGCGAGTCGCCAGCCATTTGGCGAGCACGACCTTCTGCTGGTTGCCGCCGGACAGCGTGCCGGCCTGGGTGTCCAGGGAGGCGGCCTTGACCTCCAGCGCGCGTGCCCATTCCTGGGCGGCGGCGTTTTCGGCCTTGCGGGTGATCACCGCGTTGCTCACCAGTCGGTCGCGGATGGCGTCGGTGATGTTGGTGGCGATTGCGGCTTCCAGGACGAGGCCCTGCTGCCGGCGATCTTCGGGGACGAAGCCGATGCCGGCCTTCATCGCCGCCGCCGGCTTGCCCTTGGGGAGCGCCACTCCATTGAGCCGCACATGACCCTCGGTGTAGCCGTCCACGCCGAACACTGCGCGCGCCACTTCGGAGCGTCCGGCGCCGACCAGGCCGGCCAGTGCGACGATCTCACCAGCGCGGACGTTGAAGCTGATGTCGGCGAACAGGCCGGGCGAGGTCAGCCCACTGACTTCGAGGACGGCCTCTCCGATCGGCACGTCGATCTTGGGGAAGAGCTCGTTGACGTCGCGTCCGACCATCATCCGCACCATGGCCGGAACGTTGGTCTCGGCGGTGGGGACGGTGTCGATGTAGGTGCCGTCGCGCATGACGGTGACCGTGTCGCAGAGTGCGAACACCTCGTCGAAGCGGTGCGAGATGAACATCAGCGCCCGACCCTCGTCGCGCAGGCTGCGGGCGACGGCGAACAGCCGATCCACCTCGACGCCCGACAGCGCCGCCGTGGGCTCGTCCATGATCAGCACGCGGGCGTCCAGCGAGATGGCCTTGGCGATCTCGATGATCTGCTGGTCGGCGATCGACAGGCCCTGGGTGATGCGGTCGGGATCGATGCGGACGCCGAGCCGGGTCATCAGCTCGACCACTTCGGCGCGCATCGCGGCCTTGTCGATCCGCCCGAAGCGTCCGGTGGGCTGGCGGCCCATGAAGACGTTCTCGGTGACCGAAAGGTCGGGGAAAAGAGTGGGCTCCTGGTAGATCACTGCGACGCCGGCTGCCTTGGCTTCCGCGGTCGTGCGGAAGCTGACGGGATGGCCGTCCATCTCGAAAGTGCCGGTGTCGCGCTGGTACAGCCCGGCCATGATCTTCACCAAGGTCGACTTGCCGGCGCCGTTCTCGCCGACCACCGCGTGGATCGAACCGGCGTGCAGCGTCAGGTCGGCGTTGCGTAGCGCGACCACTGCCCCGAAGCTCTTGGAGACACCCTTGAGTTCGAGTACCGGGATTGCGTCTTTGCTCTGCACCGGGCCTCCATTGGCGTTTGAAACGTTCCATACGAACGTTTCAAACGATACTCGGACGCACGCCGTCCTTGTCAACCCTTGCGGCGGCGCTTCAACTGAGTAGAGCGCCGCACCACCAGTTGTGGCGTGAACCGCACCGCCTCGTGCTGGTGCGAAGGCCCGCCTTCGGCCGCGTCGATCTCGGCGAGCAGCAATTCCGCAGAGCGGCGTCCGATCTCTTCACGTGGCTGCCGCACCGAGGACAACGGGACGGCTGCGGCGGCGGCGAAGTCGATGTCGTCGTAGCCGATGATCGCGACGTCGTCAGGCACCCGCAGGCCCGCGGTGACGAAGCCCTGCAGCAACCCGATCGCCAGCAGGTCGCTGGCAGCGAAGACCGCGGTCGGACGCTCCGCGGCCGGCAGCGCGGCCAACTCGCCGGCGCTGCTCACCCCGGCTTCGATGGTGAGCTCCGGCGTGGTAACCGCTAGCAGGGAGACGTCCGCGCCGGCCTGTTCGACGGCCAACTCCAGGCCGCGACGCCGGTCGCGCACCTGGGCGAGCGCGCTCGGTCCGCCGACGAAGGCCAACCGGCGATGTCCGGTGTCCAGCAGGTGCTGGCCGGCGATCCGGCCTCCGGCAAGGTCGTCCACGCCCACCGAGCAGTAGTCCGCAGAGCCGGACGCTCGGTCGACGAGCACCACCGGAATGCCCCGCTGCCGCAGCCGGGAAACCCGCTCCACTGTGTCGTCAATCGGCGCGTAGAGCACGCCGCCGATGCGTTGCTGTTCGAACCGCTCCAGGATGGCCAGCTCACGCTCGGCATCCTTGTCGCTGTTCCCGATCTGGACGGTGTACTGCTCGCCGTAGAGGAACGCCTCCGCGCCCCGCGCGATGTCGATGAAGAACGGGTTGGCGATGTCCATTACGACCATGCCGATGGAGCGACTGCGGCCGGCGCGCAACTGGCGGGCGGACTCGTTCGGCACCCACCCCAGCTTGGCGATCGCGTCCTGCACTCGTGCCCGGGTAGCGTCCGCCACACGGTCGGGCGAATTCAGCACATTTGAGACGGTGCCAACCGACACCTGGGCCAGCACCGCGACATCGCGCATGCTCACCGAGTTCCTCGGACCCACCACCGCTCCTTTGCGTATCAATAGTCACGATTCGATCACGGAACGGACCGCTTGAATCGTATCAAGATTGACCGTCAACGGACACAGCCTGTTCAAGGCGTCCAGTAGTGCTGGTCAAGCCTGCGTGCTCCAGGCGGACGCTGGCACGCGCGAGCCGGGCGTTCGACGATGCGAGAGGGGCTCGGCTAGCGGGGGTGCCCTCGATAGAGTGTTCGGGTCGCCGATCCAGGAGAGCACCGTGACCGATCTCGCCAGCACCGCTTCGTCTGTCTATCGCCAAGCCCTCGGGGTGATCGAGCAGGTGGAGCCGCGGATCGCCGCAGCCACCCGAGCTGAGCTCGCCGACCAGCGCGCGTCACTGAAGCTGATCGCCAGCGAGAACTACGCGTCCCTACCGGTGCTGATGACCATGGGCACATGGCTCAGCGACAAGTACGCCGAAGGCACCATCGGGCACCGCTTCTACGCCGGCTGCCAGAACATCGACACCGTCGAAGACGTTGCCGCCGAGCACGCCCGGGAACTGTTCGGCGCCGAATACGCCTACGTCCAGCCGCACTCCGGCATCGACGCGAACCTGGTGGCCTACTGGGCGATCCTCGCCCACCGGATCGAGAGCCCGACCCTGGAACGGCTCGGCGCGAAGACCGTGAACGACCTTTCCGAGGCCGACTGGGAAGAACTGCGGGCCACCTTCAACCAACAGCGCGTGATGGGCATGAGCCTGGACGCGGGCGGCCACCTGACCCACGGTTTCCGGCACAACATCTCCGGCAAGATGTTCGCCCAGCACTCCTATGGCACCGATCCGGCGACCGGGCTGATCGATTACGCAAAGCTGCTGGCGGACGCCAAGGAGTTCAAGCCGCTGATCCTGGTGGCCGGCTACTCGGCGTACCCGCGCCGGGTGAACTTCGCCAAGATGCGGGAGATCGCGGACGCGGTCGGCGCCACCCTCTTCGTCGACATGGCCCACTTCGCCGGCCTGGTCGCCGGCAAGGTGTTCACCGACGAAGAGAACCCGGTGCCCTACGCGGACGTGGTCGCGACCACCACCCACAAGTCGCTGCGCGGCCCCCGCGGCGGCCTGCTGCTGGCGACCAAGGAGTACGCGCCGAGCATCGACCGCGGCTGCCCGATGGTTCTGGGAGGTCCGCTCGGCCACGTGATGGCAGCCAAGGCGGTGGCGCTGGCCGAGGCGCGGCAGCCGTCCTTCCAGACCTACGCGCAGGCGGTGGCCGACAACGCCAAGATGCTGGCGGACGGCCTGCTGAAGCGCGGCGTGAACCTGGTCACCGGTGGCACCGACAACCACCTGGTGCTGCTCGACGTCGGCTCGTTCGGACTGACCGGGCGGCAGGCCGAGTCGGCGCTGTTGGACTCCGGAATCGTCACCAACCGCAACTCGGTGCCGAACGATCCCAACGGCGCCTGGTACACCACCGGCATCCGCGTCGGCACGCCTGCGCTGACCAGTCGCGGCTTCGGCGCGGACGAGTTCGACCGGGTCGCCGACCTGATCACCGACGTGCTGCGGAACACCAGCCCGGTGACCACCGCCGCCGGTACGCCCGGCAAGGCCAAGTACACCCTCGCCGACGGTGTCGCCGATCGGACGCGGGCCGCCGCCGCCGAGCTGCTGGACGCCAACCCGCTCTACCCCGGCCTGGAGCTGTAGCCCAATCGGTTACTCAGGAGCGTGATCGCGGACCGCTGAGCAACCCGATTTGGACGGCTTATCAGCACCGTCGCGACGTGGCTCCGGTTCGTGACCCGAGTTTGATGGCAAGCCATCTGGGAGCCCGAAATGCCATCGAAGTCGGGGTCCATTCGCTGGGTTGGATCCAACCATCGCCATCTGCAACCCAAACCGGGTTCAGCTCCGAATCTGGCCGTCACCGTTCACGATGTACCGGGAGCCACCAGAGCCGGATCATGACGGCGGCCAACGTGTCGCCGTCCGTTCGTTAATCGCGGACGGCTCCTCAGGGACCGTTTCAGCGAGCGAACAGCGTGCCCTGCACGGTGGTGATGAAGTTCGCGAGCGACGCGGGCAGGTCGGCCAGATTCCAGCCCTCGGGGCCGTGGTACCAGTCGAGTTCGGTCGCGTCCGCGGTGTCGTCGACATCGGCTGCGGCCAGCGCGTCGAGCCAGCGCTCCTTGCCGCCGAGCACCACCGCGTACGGCAGGACGGCCGACAACCCGGCGTAGGCCTTGCCGACCACCACCGAATCGGTCGGCTGCACCTGAATCGCCGCGCGCAAGGCGTCCAAACCGCCAAGGATGGACGCTCCCGCAGCGGTGCGCCAAGGCATCTGCTGGGCCGCGAACAACAGCCCGAGCGCGAGGGCGACCAGCACGAGTCCCACCAGGCCGAACCGGGTGAAGGCCGCCAGCAGCACAGCGGCCAGCACAGCCGCCCCGAGCCCGATCCAACCGATCAGGCTCCAGCGGTTGCGGGTCGCGTCCGGTCGGTCCACGAACCAGCCGCGCGAAACGACCTCTTCGTACAGTTCGGACTGCACCTTGCCGATCACCGCGCCGACGCTGCCGGCCAGGTTGGACACCTGCACCGGCTCGCCCTGAACCGGGGCCACCGCGTCCAGCAGCGTGTGCTCGTAGTCCAGCAGCCGATCGTCGGAGTGCTTGCGGGCGAAGGTCCAGTCGGTCACGCCGTAGGCGGTCTCCGACGGCAGTTGCGTGATCACCAGGTGTCCGCGGACGGCCAGGTCGAGCAGGGTCGCGGTCACGTCCACCGGGTCGACGCGCTCGTCGACGAGCGTGCCCACCTCGCCCGGACGGACGTCGTCGATGACCCGGAACTCGTTCTGCCCCGGGCCGACCGCCTCGAACTGCGCCACCGGCGTGGGCGTGGCGGCACTGCGTGCGAGCGCGTCCCGTCCGTATTTGCGATGGGCGGCCCAGAGCCCGAGCCCGCCGAGAGCCAGCAAACCGGTCGCCAGCCCGAGCGGCCACGGCGCCACCGAGAAGGCGCGCTCGGCCGTCCACAGCTGCCGAACCTGGGCGTTGGCCGCGACTGCACTGCGCGGGAAGCGGACGGTGGCCACGACCACGTCGCCGGCCGCCCGGTTCTCGTCGTGCAGGAACGGGCTCGGCGAGTCGTGCGTACCACCGCCGTAGTAGACACAGGTGCCGGGCGAGGACGGGTGCCCAGCCGCGCAGTCGACCTCGGTGAACTGCGCGGGGACGGCGATGGTGGCATCGACCGCAGCCACCGGCACATTCAGGCCCTGCAGCAGGGCCCAGGCGATGGTCGTGGTGTCATTGGCGGTCGGCATCGCCGCGCCGACGACGGTGTAGCCGATCTCGATCGGGCCGGTCACGCCGGCGGTGTCCACGCTGACTGTGGTCGCGTCCGCACCGGCATCGACCTGAGCCGGCAGGGCCTGGCCATTGCTGGTGACCGCCACATTGGCGATCTGGAAGCGGTACTCGTAGCTGTCGGCGGTGCGGACGCGGATCGCCAGCGCCTGGGTGAGCGTGGCGGGCGGGGCACCGTCGAAAGTGAGCGTCGAGGCCACCTGCAGGGACCCGTCCGCGTTGACCGTGGCGTTCACCGCGAACGACTGGACGGTCTCTGCAGCGTTCGCCGCCGGAGCGGCCCACCAGAAAATGCCTGAAGTGGCGATCACACCGGCGATCCAGCGCCGGAGCCCGGTCCGAGTCATTTCCTGCTCCTGTCCAGTCCAGGTCCGCCGGCTGAAGATCATGGATCGGTTCAGCCAACTGACACCCTAGTGGCCGGGCCGCTCCTGTGACCGCAGTACGGCTCAACCGTCGGCTGCGGATGGCGCCGGGCGTCGCCCACCGACAGAGTGAACGGTTCCTCGTCCGGACGATGCGGAGTGTCCACCTTGTGATGGGCCGGCAGCCTCGGACGCGGGCCATGGCGTCTACGCTGGAAGGGTGACGCAGCAGTGGGGAGGACAGGGCGCCAACCAGCAATGGGGCCAGCCCACCTGGAATCGGCCGACGCAGGCCTGGGGCGCGCCCCCCGCCGGCACGCAGTGGCAGCCGCAGCAACCGCAATACCAGCAGCCGCAGTATCCGCAGGGTCCCTACCAGTACCCGACCCAGGGTGGCGGCTACGGCCAGTACCAGGCTCCGCAGCCGGGCTATCAGCAGCCGGGCAACTTCAGCCCGCAGAACCAGGGCCCGAAGCGCCGCAGTCCGTTCCGCAGCCTCCTGCTCGGACTGCTGATGTTGGCCGGCATCGCACTCTTCGCCATGACCATGATCAGCTTCCTCAACGGCGGCTCGGACGACGAGTCCGCAGGCGAGCCCGCTGACCTGCCGACCGTGATCGTGCCGACCACCGAGCCGGACTCGTCGACGTCCACTCCCCCGCCGACCGAACCCACCCAGGAGCCGGGCAACGCCGTGGAGGCGCCCGCACCCGACTTCAACCCGTCCGACATCCCGCAGCCGGACACCTACTCACAGGCCACCAAGTGGCTCACCGCCAACGCTGTCTACGCGGAGTCGGTGGCCAACCCGACTGACTGCGCCGTGCCCGAGCTGAACATGCGGACGGCCTCGGTGAGCCAGCTCACCGCCCACCTGAATGACCTCACCGCCTGCCTGTGGAAGGTGTGGTCACCCCCGCTGACCTCCGCAGGGTTCGAGTTGCCGCGCCCCCCGGTGACCGTCTACACCGAACCGATCACCACCGGCTGCGGCTCCCTGGACGACGTCAACGCCGTCTATTGCGCGGCTGACCAGCGCATCTACTACGCCAAGCCGCTGTACAAGATCTTCCCTGCCGACCAGCAGCAGGCACGCTTCGTGGTCGAGACCGTGCTGGCCCACGAGTTCGGGCACACCATCCAGGCGCGGACGGGACTGCTGATCTCGTCCATGGCCTGGGAGCAGAAGTCGTCCAAGGCCGAGGCCAAGGTGTACTCGCGGCGGCTCGAAGTGCAGGCCGACTGCCTCTCCGGGATGTTCAGTTCCGCGGTGGCGACCTCGTCCGGCCTCTCGGACGCGGAACTCGCCAACCTGGCCAAGGTGATGTACAACCTCGGCGACGACGTGCTCAGCGGCAAAGCAAACTACGACGGCGACCACGGTCTGGGTCGCTCGCGACAGGCCTGGCTGGCCACCGGGCTGGCCAACACCGCCGTCGGCAAGTGCAACACCTTCGTGGCTCCGGCGAGCGCGGTGCGCTAACCCGCGGACGTGAGCAGCGCTGTCGCGATCGCGGCCACACCCTCACCTCGACCGGTAAGGCCCAATCCGTCCGTGGTGGTACCAGCGACGCTCACCGGTGCGCCCACCGCGGCCGAGAGCACCGCCTCGGCCTCGGCACGACGCGGCGCCAGCTTGGGTCGATTGCCGATCACCTGGACGGACACGTTCACCACGTCGAACCCCGCCGCCCGCACCCGGCGCGCCGTCTCGGTGAGGAACGACACCCCGGAAGCCCCGGCCCAAGCCGGGTGATTCGTGCCGAAATTGCTGCCCAGATCGCCAAGACCGGCGGCCGACAACAAGGCGTCACAGACTGCGTGCGCGGCCACGTCCCCGTCCGAATGCCCGGCCAGCCCGCGCGGTTCGTCGCGGAACTCCAACCCAGCAACCCAGAGCGGCACCCCGTCCGCGAACGCATGCACGTCGGTGCCCAGACCGACCCGCAGGTTCACCAGCGACCCTGCAGCAGCGCTTCGGCGATAACCAGATCGAGCGGTTCGGTGATCTTGAACGCATCCCTGCTCCCGTCCACCAGCACCACCTGCTCGCCCAGAGCCTCGATCACGGCCGCGTCGTCGGTGACCAGCAGGCCGCGCTCTCGCACGTGCAGGTGGCCCCGATGCACGATCTCGCGGACGAAACCCTGCGGTGTCTGCACTGCGACCAAGTCCGAGCGGTCGACGATCTCAGAGCCGGACGCGACCAGACGCCGGATCGAGTCCACCACGGGGATCACCGGCACACACCCGGCCGCACCGGATCTGAGCGCATCGATCACACGGGCCACCACCGCTGCCGGCACGAGCGCTCGAGCCGCGTCGTGCACCAGCACGAACTCGGCTGCGGCAAGTTCGGGATCGACGACGATCGCCTCCAGCCCGGCCAGCACCGAATCCTGCCGCTCGGCGCCACCGGTGACCACGGCGGCCGGGATCGGCGAGTCAGTGAGCACGGTTTCGAATTCGGGCAGCAGGCCCTCGGCGATCACGACGATCGCCCGGGTCACCCCACCGGCGGCCAGTGCGTCCAGGCTGCGACTGACCAGCGGACGGCCGCCCGCTTCGCGCAGCGCCTTGGGTACCTCTCCGCCGAGGCGGGAACCAGAACCGGCCGCCACCACGATGGCGACGACCGGTTTCATGGGTTCAGTGTGCACCGGGGTTGCTCAGGATGCGAGCACCTCGTCGAGAAGCACCTCGGCGCGATCCTCGGCGACCTTCTCAGCGAGCGCAAGCTCGGAGACCAGGATCTGCCGGGCCTTGGCCAGCATTCGCTTCTCGCCGGCGGACAGCCCGCGTTCCTTCTCGCGGCGCCAAAGGTCGCGAACGACCTCGGCCACCTTCATCACATTGCCGGAGTGCAGCTTCTCCAGATTTGCCTTGTACCGCCGCGACCAGTTGGTCGGCTCCTCGGCGTGCGGGGCGCGCAGGACCCCAAATACGCGTTCCAGGCCATCGGCATCGACGACGTCGCGGACACCCACGAGGTCGAGGTTGCAGGCCGGGACACGGACCACCAGGTCGTTCTGTCCGACGATGCGCAGGACGAGATACAGCTTTTCCTCGCCTTTGATCGTCCGGTTCTCCAGGGCTTCGATTATCGCCGCACCATGGTTGGGGTAGACCACCGTTTCACCGACTGTGAACGTCATATAGCTTCGACCACCTTTCCGGACTATCCAGCATACCACGAATTGCGGGACGAGCCACCGTCTCTCCTAGCCAGAGCCGGATTGGGGGGTTGACAACCGCTCTTATCTATGCAGGCGAGAGGGCTATTCGCCGTAGGTGTCCTCGTCGGAGAAGAGCCCCGAGACGCTTTCTCCGCAGTTGATTCGCCGCACGGCTTCGGCAAACAGCGGAGCGACGGACGTTACCGTGAGCCGATTCAGCCCAGCCGGAGCCGGGACGGTGTTCGTCGCGACGATCTCGATGATGTCCGGCTGTGCGTTCAGCCGCTCGATCGCCTTGCCGGTGAACAGGCCGTGGGTGGTGGCGACCGAGATCGAGTTCACGTGGTAGCGGCGGACGGCCTCGATCAGTTCCACGACCGAGCCGGCAGTGGCGATCTCGTCGTCCAGGATGATCACGTCCTTGCCGCCCACCTTGCCGACGATCGCGTCGATCACCACCTTGTCGTCGGCCTGCCGGCGCTTGGAACCGGCCGCCATACCCACCCCGAGCATGCGGGCGAACAGGTTGGCCTCCTTGGCGTTGCCGAAGTCGGGCGAGACCACGACGGTGTTGCGCAGGTCACGCGCCTTGAAGTGCTTGGCCAGCACCGGCAGCGCGGTGAGGTGATCGACCGGCATCGAGAAGAAGCCGTGCACCTGCTGCGCGTGCAGTGCCATGGTCAGGACGCGATTGGCCCCTGCGGTATGGATCAGGTCGGCGACCAGGCGTCCGCCGATGCTGATCCTGGGGGCATCCTTCTTGTCCGAGCGCGCGTAGGCGTAGTGCGGCATGACTACCGTGACGTGGCCGGCGGACGCACCCCGCGCCGCGTCCACCATCATCAGGAGCTCCATGAGGTTCTCCTGCGTGGGCGGCACCAGCGGCTGCACGATGTAGACGTCCCGCTGGCGGCAGTTGGCGCGCAACTGCACCTGCATGCAGTCGTTGGAGAAGTGGGAGAGCCGGGTCGGGGACAGCTCCACCCCGAGGATGTCGCACATCTCCTCCGCGAACTCGCGATGGGCATGTCCGGAGAAGACGGTGATATCGGTCACGGAGATCAACGATAACCGCCGCCGGGGCTCGACTTTGACCCCGGCGAGACTCGCGAGACGCTTCCGCGCTCATTGGGCGTCGGGTCTGAGATCCCGGCCTTCGCCGGGATGACGTGGAGGCCGCCCCCACCCAACGTCGTCCCGGCGCACGCCGGGATCTCAAACGACGACCGCAGGCGTTCAGGCGTTCAGCTTGTAGCCAAGTCCGCGGACGGTGACCAGCAGCACGGGATTCGCCGGGTCGTCCTCCAGCTTGGCCCGCAGCCGCTTGACATGGACGTCGAGGGTCTTGGTGTCGCCGACATAGTCCGCGCCCCAGACCCGGTCGATCAGCTGGCCCCGGGTGAGGACGCGGCCGGCGTTGCGCAGCAGCACCTCCAGCAGCTCGAACTCCTTCAGCGCCAGCTGGACGGCGACGCCGTTGACTGTCGTCTCGTGCCGGTCGGTATCCATCCGGACGCCGCCGGCCTCGATCACGTCCGCGATCAATTCGCTTTCCGTACCTCTTCGTAGTACGGCTCGGATCCGGGCCACCAGCTCGCGATGGCTGAACGGCTTGGTGACGTAGTCGTCGGCGCCGAGCTCCAGGCCGACGACCTTGTCGATCTCGGTATCGCGCGCGGTGACCATGATGATCGGGACGCTCCCGCGCGTCCGCAGTTGCCGGCAGACCTCGGTGCCCGACATGCCGGGCATCATCAGGTCCAGCAGGACGATGTCCGCGCCCTGCCGGTCGTATGCGGCGAGCCCGGCAGCGCCGTCCGCAGCTTCGACGACCTCGAAGCCCTCCTTGGCGAGTAGGAAGCCGAGGGTCTCGCGGTAGCTGGCTTCGTCCTCGATGATCAGCACCCTGGTCAAGCCGGTGCTCCGTCCTGGCTGCTGGGCAGCCGCAGCGTGAAGGTGGAGCCCTGGCCGAGCTTGCTCCACAAGGTGACGTCGCCGCCATGCGCGGCGGCGACGTGCTTGACGATCGAAAGGCCCAGCCCGGTGCCGCCGCTGGCGCGGCTGCGGTCGGCGTCCACGCGGTAGAAGCGTTCGAAAACCCGGGCCTGGTCGCCCTCGCTGATGCCGATGCCGTTGTCGGAGACGCGCACCTCGACCTGGTCACCGACCCCGTGGCTGGTCACCGCCACCCTGGCGCCCGGCTCGGAGTAGGCGATCGCGTTCTGCACCAGGTTGGTCACCGCCGTCTCCAGTTGGTCGGCGTCGCCCAGCACCTGCAGCCCCGGAGCTGGCGCCAGCGAAAGCTGGATCGAACCCGCCTCAGCCAGGTGCCGGCAGCGGCCGACCGCGGCGGTCACGAGCTCGGTGACGTCGACCGGGTGCGCGGCCAGCAACGGATCTGCGGCCTGCAGCCGGGAGAGGGCGATGATCTGGCTGACCAGTTCGTTGAGCCGGTCGGTCTCCCTGCTGAGCTTTCCCAGGAAGTTGTGGACGGCGTCCGGGTCGTCCGCGGCCGCGTCCGTGGCTTCAGCGAGCAGCGAGATCGCGCCGATCGGCGTCTTCAGCTCGTGGGTGATGTTGGCCACGAAGTCGCGCCGGGTCTCGCTGAACCGCAGGTCGGCCGAGCGATCCTCGCCTACGACCAGCAACCCGCCGTTGGCCAGCGGGATCACCTTCACCGCCAGTTCGACCGCAGGGCTCGCCGGTCCGGGCGGAAGCCGCAGTTCGCGTTCCTGTGGGCGCCCCTCGGCACGGGCGGCGGCGAGCATCACCGCCACCTGGTTCGGGCCGAGGCTTGACCCGCGGACCAGCCCGCACGCCTTCGCGAAAGCGGACGCCGCCAGTACCGCGTCCGTGTCGTCCAGCACCGCGACTGCGGCCCGCAGCGGCGCCAGGATCTCGGCGAGTTCGGACCGGCTCACGATCTGGCTGGCCGATCGGGCGGTGGCCGCGCGCACCGCCAGCCAGACGGCCAACGCACCGAGCCCGGCGCCTAGAACCAGGCCCAGCAGGCCAAGCGCGATCGGCGTCATGCTCTGGAGTCTAGACAAGCCCCGTCCCATCCGATCGCCGGATCCGGCCCGCTGCGGTGGCGTCCGCGGGAAGATTCACCGAGCGTTCACCTGGCGTTTGGACGCGGGCCGGTTTGGGCGCAGTCCCAGTGCCTAGCCTGAGCATGCAGGACCCCGCTGGGCCTACGATCGCAACTAGCTACCGACGAAAGACGATCCAGATGCGCGACAACTACCACGAGAGTCTCGAGAGTGTGGTCACCGACCTCGTGTCCATGAGCGAGTCGGTGCAGGTGGCCGTCCGCGAAGCCACCGTGGCGCTGCTCGAAGCCGATCTGGCGACCGCCGAGCGGGTGATCTCGGCGGACGCGCAGATCGACACCCTGCACGACGAACTCGAGGCCCGCTGTTTCACCCTGCTGGCACGACAGGCGCCGGTCGCCGGTGAACTGCGGACGGTGGTCGCGGCGATGCGCATGGTGGCCGACCTGGCCCGGATGGGCGACCTGGCCGCGCACGTCGCCAAGATCGCCCGGCTGCGTTACCCCGAGCACGCCATTCCCGAGGGGCTGGTGGCCAACTTCACGCTGATGGCCCGAGTGGCCGAGGAGATGGTGCAGACCGCCGGCCGGTCGCTGCGTGAACGCAACGCCCACGATGCCGGCAAGCTCGCCGAGAGCGACGAGGAGATGGACGAGCTGCGCAAGAGCCAGTTCCGCGTGATGCTCGACAAGGAATGGCCGTACACCGTCGAGGCGGCCGTCGACGTCGCGTTGCTGGGCCGCTACTACGAGCGGATCGCCGACCACGCCGCGATCATGGCGTCCAGGGTGATCTACGTGGTCACCGGGCTGTTCCCCGAGGGCGAGAACTGGCCGGTCGCCTGAGCCGGTCCCGCACCCCTACCGCCCGCCGATCTGCTATTCGACGGGCCGACTTGCCCGGTCCCACTAAAACAAGCCGGACAGTTGCGGCCGTAGTCGGCTGCAACTGTCCAGCTTGCGATGGCACTGCTGCGCTGGCGAAAACCCGGAAGATCGGTGTCCGCCGCGCTGGAACTACTTCTTGCCCTGGTTCTTGACCGCTTCGATGGCAGCGGCTGCGGCCTCCGGGTCGAGGTAGCGGCCACCGGGAACGGTCGGACGCAGGTCGTCATCCAGCTCGTATACCAACGGGATGCCGGTGGGGATGTTCAGCCCGGCGATGTCGGCGTCGCTGATGCCGTCCAAGTGCTTGACCAGCGCGCGCAGCGAGTTGCCGTGGGCCACCACGATGACCACCTTGCCGTCACGGAGGTCGGGCACGATCGAGTCGTACCAGTACGGCAGCATCCGGATGACGACGTCCTTGAGGCACTCGGTGAGCGGACGGGCCTCCGGCGGCAGGAACGCGTACCGCGGATCGTCGAACTGGGTGTAGGTGTTGTCGGCGTCCAACTCGGGTGGCGGAGTGTCGTAGGAGCGGCGCCAGAGCATGAACTTCTCTTCGCCGTAGGCCTCCAGCGTCTCGGCCTTGTTCTTGCCCTGCAGGTTGCCGTAATGACGCTCGTTCAGGCGCCAGGAACGACGCACCGGAATCCAGTGCCGGTCGCAGCCGTCGAGGGCCAGATAGGCGGTGTGGATCGCCCGCCGGAGCACCGAGGTGTGCACGACATCGGGCAGCAAACCTTCGGCCTTGAGCAGCTCAGCGCCACGCTTGGCCTCGCCGATGCCCTTCTCGTTGATGTCCACGTCCACCCAGCCGGTGAACAGGTTCTTGGCGTTCCATTCGCTCTCACCATGGCGGAGCAGGATCAGCTTCGTAGTCATGCGGTCAGCCTATCGAGCCGGGACGCTCGCGGCAGCCGCGCGGACGCGTCCGGACAGTGTCCGCAGAGGTCTTTGTCGCGTATTCCCAGTTCGATGGCTGAATACAGCTCCTGAGCTCGCCGCAGCGCAATCGAGTCGCGATTTGGCGACACAGCTGGTGTCAGAATCAGACCATGAGCGAACGACGATTGGCCCTGGTGACCGGTGCGAGCAGTGGAATCGGCGCGGCAACCGCCCGCAGCCTGGCCGCGGCCGGCTTCGAGGTGATCTGCGCGGCCCGCCGCGCCGACCGGATCGAGAGCCTTGCCGCGGAGATCGGCGGTCGCGCAGTGGCCTGCGACGTGACTTCAGCGGACGAGGTTGCCGCGCTGGCCGCGTCCATCGGTGACCGTTTGGCCGTGCTGGTCAACAACGCTGGCGGCGCTTTCGGTCAGGAACCGGTGGCGGCTGCCGACACCGACGCCTGGGAGCGGATGTACGCGGTCAACGTGATCGGCACCGAGCGGGTGACCCGCGCGTTGCTGCCCGCGCTGGTGTCCGCCCGCGGCGCGATCGTCTTCGTCACCTCGGTGGCCGCGGACGGGCCCTACGAAGGTGGCGCGGGCTACTGCGGCGCGAAGGCCGCCGAGCGCATGATCGCCGGCACGCTACGGCTGGAGTTCTTCGACCAGCCGGTGCGGATCACCGAGATCAGCCCAGGCATGGTGCACACCGAGGAGTTCTCCCTGACCCGCTACGGCGGCGACCAGGACCGGGCGGACGCGGTCTACGAGGGCGTCCCCAACCCGCTGCGCGCCGAGGACGTGGCCGAGGCGATCACCTGGATGGCCACCCGTCCGGAGCACGTCAACATCGACCGGCTGACCATCCGTCCGGTCGCCCAACCGGCTCAGCACAAGGTGTTCCGCGGCACCTACTCCGCCTGAACAAAGAAGGGGACGGTTCCTTTTCCGTTCAAGTTACGCGGACGGCGCCGAGAACAGAAACGGCCCGCCCCGAATCGGGGCGGGCCGTTCTGCTTGAAATCAGTCGAGCTCGATCAGGGCCTGACCGGCCTGCACCGGCGTCCCCTTCTCCACGAGCACCTGAGCCACCTTGCCGGCCTTCGGCGCGGTGATCTCGGTCTCCATCTTCATGGCCTCGAGCACCAGCAGCACCTCGCCGGCCTCGATCTCCTGGCCGGCCTCGACCAGCACCCGGGCCACCGAGCCGGCCAGCGGCGCGACCACGGCGTTGGCCGACGACGCCTGCACGGACGCCGTGCTGGGCACCGCCGGGCCGCCGGACGAGCCGCCGATGACGATCGCACCGAGCTGCGGAGCCTCCTGCTCCTCCACCTCCACGTCGATGTCGTAAGCGACCCCGTTGACAGTTACCTTCAGTTTCATTGGTCTTCCTTAGCGGGTGTACAGCGGGTGGTGGGAGTGCTGCGAGCGACGGGTGCTCGACGTCCAGCCGCGCGACGTGCTGAAGCGCGGCTGGCGACGCTTGGCGCGGTGGCCGAGGTAGGCGGCCACCGCGGCAGCGATGGCAACCATGACTTCCTCGGGCACGTCCTCAGTGCGCAGCTCCAGCTGCTTGATCTTGATCTCCAGGCCCTCGATCCGGTCGGTTAGCGACCGCACCAGTTCCAGCAGTTCTTCGTCCTGCGACATCGCCAACTCCTAGACCGGCCCGAGGCCGTGCTTCTTGGCCGGACGCAGCTCGCGCTTGGACGCATGCAGCTCCAGCGCGACCGCCACCTTGCGACGGGTGTCGCCCGGATCGATGATGTCGTCGACCAGGCCGCGGGAGGCGGCCATGAACGGCGTCGAGAAGGTGCTGCGGTATTCCTCCACCAGCTCGGCCTGCTTCGCGACCGGGTCCTCGGCAGCGGCGATCTCCTTGCGGAAGACGATCGACGCAGCACCTTCGGCACCCATCACCGCGATCTCCGCGGTCGGCCAGGCGAACACCTTGTCAGCACCCAGGTCCTTGCAGGCCATGGCGATGTACGCACCGCCGTAGGCCTTGCGCAGGACCACCGTGATCTTCGGGACGGACGCCGCCGAGTACGCGTACAGCATCTTGGCGCCGTGCCGGATGATGCCGCCGTACTCCTGCGCCACACCCGGCATGTAGCCGGGCACGTCCACCAGGGTGACGATCGGGATGTTGAAGGCGTTGCAGAACCGGATGAACTTGCTGCCCTTATCAGAGGCATTGATGTCCAGCACGCCGGCCATCACGTTCGGCTGGTTGGCCACGATGCCGACGCTGCGGCCGTTGATCCGCCCGAACCCGACCACGATGTTGGCCGCGTAGCCGGCCTGCACCTCAAGGAAGTCCGCGTGGTCGACCAGCCGCGCGATCACATCGTGGATGTCGTAGCCCTGCTTGCCGTCGGTGGGCACCAGGTCGAGCATCTTCGGATCGTTCTCGACGTCGTAGTCGCCCTCGATGAACGGGGGCTCTTCGGAGTTGTTCTGCGGCAGGAAGCTGAGCAGCTTCTTCGCGATCAGGATCGCCTGCTCGTCATCATCGGCCACGAAGTGGTTCACGCCGGAGACAGCCATGTGGGTGTCCGCGCCGCCCAGGGCGTCCTGGGTCACTTCCTCGCCAGTGACCTGCTTGATCACGCTCGGCCCGGTGATGAACATGTGGGCCTTGCGGGTCTGGATCACGAAGTCGGTCAGCGCGGGCGAGTAGGCCGCACCACCGGCGCAGGGGCCGGCGATGATCGAGATCTGCGGCACCACGCCCGAGAGCAGCACGTTGTGGTAAAACACCTGGCCGTAGCCGGACAGCGAGTCGATGCCCTCCTGGACGCGGGCGCCGCCCGAGTCGTTGATGAAGACAAACGGGGTGCCGTTCTCCAAGGCCGCGTTCATCATCTCGACGACCTTGATCGAGTGCGTCTCGCCAGCCGAACCACCCATGACGGTGAAATCCTGGCTGGCGATGTGCACCGGCCGGCCGAGCACGGTGGCCGAGCCGGTCACCACGCCGTCAGCGGGCATGTCCGCGGTGTCCATGCCGAAGGTGACCGTCCGGTTCTTCCGGAACAGGCCGATCTCGCAGAAGCTGTTCGGATCGATCAGTGCGTCGACCCGCTCCCGCGCGGTCATCTTGCCGGCCTCGCGCTGCTTGGCCAACCGAGCCTCACCGCCACCGAGGCGGGCGGTCTCGCGCGCCTTGGTGACCGCTTCGGTCAGCTTCTTCATCGATGGTGCCTTCTTGCTCATCCCAGCCCTCACTTCGCCATTTCGACGGTCACGTCGTGATCGCGTCCGCCCAGCGACACCTTGTACTTGATCGGACCGCGGACGGCCTTGGCTGCACCGCTGGCTGCCTCGGCTTCGGCCTTGAGCT
>DAOPRQ010000029.1:22928-28715 GCA_035349055.1 Propionicimonas sp. | reverse complement strand
ACCCGCCGCTTCACGTTTGGTCAGGTTCTGATCGATCGCCAGCCAGGTCGAAGTCGGCGTCCCCGTCGCGCGTTCTGAAGCGTGGGAGGCGTCAGCCTCAGCCAGCAACTGCGAGGTCAGCGCGTCCAGCCGCCCGGTCAGACTCCGAGCGGCCGTAGCCACCCGCAGCCGGGCTTCCGGCGCCAACCGGGAACGATCCGGATCGATCGAGTTCAGCGCAACACGAATCCGAGCCAGCGCTACCTCCACCGGCACCAGACCCGTCCGCTCATCCATGAAACAAGCAAACAAGTCGGCTCTGACACTTTTCGTCCAGAACAGCCCCAAAGCGGCCACGCGCAGCGAATCTCAGCAAACTCTCAGGAAACGTACACTGATGAGGGTCTCGCCTGTTCCGGACCAGAACGAGGGGATCGTCCCTAGTCGTCTTAGTCGGGAACCACCTTCGCATCCTGCCTCGGGATGAAGACCTCCTTGAGGATCATCAGCAGCGTGGCGGTTACGGGCACCGCGATCAGCGCACCGAGCAGACCCAGCAGCGTGCCGCCCACCATGGCGCCAATCAGCACCAGCGAGCCTGGGATATCGACGGCCTTGTTCATCACGCGCGGAGTCATCACGTACGCCTCAACCTGCATGTACGCGAAATAGACCACGAGGAAGATCAGTCCGGTGAGCGGCGCATGCAACAGCGCCACCAGGGATGCGAGCAGCCAGAACAGCACCGAACCGATCATCGGAATCATCGTGATCAGCAACGCCAGGAACGCCATCAGGAACGCGAACGGTACCCCGAGAATGCTGAGCAGGATGAAAGCGAAGATCGAGTTGCACAGCGCCAGGATCGCCATTCCGGACACGTACTGACCGACCGACTCGGTGACATGGTCGGTCATCTTGCCTAACCGTGGCCGCGCGTAGGCCGGTGCCAGGCTCGTGAACGCCGACTTGATCGTGTTGATCGAAGCCAGGAAGTAGAGGGCGAGGACTATCGCGATCATCGTCCCGGAAATCATGTTGATCAGACCCGTGCCCACCGCGAGCGCTCCACCACCGATCGTGAGCAGGTTCGCCGGGTTGGAGAGCCAGGTGCGAGCCTGGTTCAGCAGGTTCTCGTAGAGGTCACTCGAACCGCTGGCAGCCAGCAGGTTCTGGAACCATTCGGCGTTCTGCAGGTTGGTGATGTAGCCGGGAATGGCCTGCGCGAACTGGGTGATCTGCACCGCGACCATCGGAATCACGATCGCGAGCACGCCCCCGAGGAATACCGCGAAACCCACGAACACCACCGCGATGCTCATGCCGCGCGACATGCCGTGCTTACCCAGCCAACGCACCAGCGGTTCGAGCGCAAGCGCGATGAACAGTGCCACGCCGATCGAGACCGCGACCGTGGAGAGCGCACTCAGCGCGCCGCCCAGCGAAGTCGCGACCAGCAAGCCGGCAGCCGCTAGGAACCCCCAGGCGAACGGGTGGCCGAGATCGGCGAGCACCCGCAGCTGCCGCTTTCCACTCGGCGTTGGGTTGGTCGCGTCCGGCTCCGCCAGCATCGCTGTCGACAGTTCGGTTTCGGACGCGTCGGCGGCGGTTTGATCTGGCTCCATGGACGCAGCCTATGACCAGCCGGGCCGGACGGAGTAGCGTCAAGCCCAGATGAGAAGCACCAGCCACGCCAGGAGTTGACCGTGAGCCTGATCGAACCCGTGTCCGTAGCGCCCGAAGAGCTCGTGAAGCGGCTGTGGTGGCTCACCCTCACCCGCGGCATCTTCGCCATCGCACTCGGCCTGTTCGCGCTGTTCGTGCCGGGCTGGACGGTCTCTGCACTCTTCATGCTCTTCGGCGTCTTCACGCTCGCGGACGGCATCGTGGCGCTGGGCATTGGCATCTTCGCCCCGCGGACGGTCTGGGGAAGCTCGGTGTTTCAGGGCATCGCCGGCATCGTGATCGGCCTTCTCGTGCTGCGCTATCCGCAGACCGTCGCTGCCATCGTCGTGGTGATCTTCGCCATCTGGGCACTGGTGATCGGCCTGTTCCAGATCGTGCTCGCGTTCCGGCTGCGCGCCAACGGCGGGCATTGGCTGTGGGTGCTGGTGTCCGGGCTGGTCACCGCCTTCCTCGGAATCTACTTCCTGGTCAACCCCGACACGGGTGTGGCGGTGCTGGCGATCACGATCGGCATCTTCGCCCTGATCGCCGGCGCAGTGCTGATCTTCGGCGCAGTTCAGGTACGCCGCTTCCACGACGAACTGAAGGTGCTGCGCGTCGATGGCTGAACGGCTCTTCGTCGCGGTCCTGCCCTCGGCGTCGGTCCGCGAAGCCCTGGACACGTTCCTCGAACCGCGCCGCACCAACGCCCTGAACCTGCGCTGGACATTGCCGGAGAGTTGGCACCTGACCTGCGCCTTCATGGCCGACGTCCACCCGTCCGCCGTCCCCGACCTGGAAGCGGCGCTCGCCGAGGTAGCCGCGCGGACGCGCCCGTTCGCGGTCACGATCGAAGGCGCCGGCGCTTTCCCCGACCCCGATCACGCGCGGGCATTCTGGTTGGGTGTGAGTGCTGGCGGGACCGAACTCGCCCAGTTGGCCAAGCGCTCCCGTACTGCCGTCACCCGTAGTGGCGTTGAAGTTGAGGGCGGCAGGTTGCGTCCACACCTGACGATCGCACGAGCCAACGGCATCTCCGGCACCGGCTGGCTGGAGGTGTTCAACACCATCCCGGCGCAGACCTGGGCGGTGGAGCGCTTCAGCCTGATCCGTTCGCAGTCGCTGCCCGGCGGTGCCGGCTACCAGAGCCTGGCCGAGTTCGACCTCGCGAACTGAGCAGGCTTAGGCTCTCGCTCCATGGCCGCCGTCCGAGAGGTGTTCGCAGACACCACACCCTTGCGCAACCCGCATTTCCGCCGGCTGTGGCAGGCCAACATCATCACCGTGATCGGCGCCCAGCTGACCGTGGTCGCCGTCCCCGCCCAGATCTACGCGATGACTCAGGACTCGGGCTACGTGGGTCTCACCGGCCTGTTCGGACTGGTTCCACTGATCGTCTTCGGGCTTTGGGGTGGTGCGCTGGCCGACCACTTCGACCGCCGCCGGCTGTTGCAGGTGACCACCGTCGGGTTGATCGTCACCAGCGGGCTGTTCGCGGTGCAGTCCGCGCTGGGGATCAACAATGTGTGGCTTCTGCTCGGCCTGTTCGCCCTGCAGCAGGCCTTCTTCGGGGTGAACCAGCCGGCGCGCAGCGCGGTGCTGCCGAGGCTGCTGCCCGAAGCCCAACTGCCGGCTGCCAACTCGCTGAACATGACCGTAATGATGGCCGGAGCGATCGCCGGACCGATGATCGGTGGCGCCCTGATCCCGGTGCTGGGCTACGCCTGGCTCTACCTGATCGACACGGTCTTCCTGTTCGCCACGCTGCGGGCCGTGTGGTTGCTGCCGAGCCTGTCGGTCGAGAACCGCACCGGGTCGCCGGGGCTGAAGTCCGTGGTGGACGGGATCAGCTACCTCAAGGGCCACCCGATCCTGCTGATGTCGTTCGTCGTGGACCTGATCGCAATGATCTTCGGCATGCCGCGGGCCCTGGCGCCCCAGATCGCGCACCAGTCGTTCGGCGGACCGATTGAAGGCGGGACGGAGTTCGCGCTGCTGATGGCGGCCATGCCGCTCGGCGCGGTGCTGGGCGGGGTGCTCTCCGGCTGGATCTCCAAGGTCACCCGACAGGGACGTGCCGTCGTGGTCAGCATCCTGATCTGGGGTGCGGCGATGGCACTGTTGGGTTTGGCCGTCGGGCTTGCCGGAGCCTGGCGGACGCCGATGCTGGTGGCCGCGCTCGTTTGCCTGGCGGTCGGCGGCGCAGCCGACATGGCTTCGGCCGCCTTCCGCCAGGCCATGCTTCAGTCAGCAGCCGATGATGCCGTGCGCGGGCGGTTGCAGGGCGTGTTCATCGTGGTGGTGGCCGGGGGCCCGCGGATCGCCGACGTGCTGCATGGCTACGCGGCCGGCGGCATCGGTACTGCCTGGGCCACCGGTGGCGGCGGACTCCTGGTGATCCTGTTCACCATCCTGGTGACAATGGCCGTGCCCGCGTTCTGGCGGTACGTGCCGAAGTCGGTTTCCGGCTGATCGACACGAGGTCACCGCAGGGGGTCTCGGCTGTTCGTCGCGCCAGTTTGATCAGGCGAGCGCGGCCTTCACCTTGGCGGCGACCTGCGCGCCCTCGGCGCGTCCGGCCACCTCGGCGTTGACGGCCTTGATCACCTGGCCCATCTGTCGCAGCGTCGGCGCGGCGCCCAGTTCGGCGGCAGCGGCGGCCAGAGCGGCGGTGACGATCGCGTCCAACTCCTCGTCCGAGAGCGCGGCCGGCAGGTAGCGCTGCAGCACCTCCACCTCGGCGAGCTCCTTTGCCGCCAACTCCGGGCGATTCCCCGTGGTGTACGCCTCGGCGGAATCCCTGCGCTTGGCCACTTCGCGGTTCAGGACGGCGAGCACGTCGGCGTCCGACAGTTCGCGGGCCACCTTGCCCGCGACCTCCTCGGTCTGGATCGCGGCGAGCGCCATCCGCAAAGTGGACAGCGCCATCTCGTCCTTGGCCTTCATCGCGGCCACCTTGTCGGCGTTGATCTTGTCCTTAAGCTCGCTCATTCCCGGTCCTCTCGATCGTCTCGCCAGCGATTGTCCCACGCCCTGCCGACACCGGGCCGACGGTATGCTTTGGCCCCCACCGGCGGACGAGGAGAACAGATGGCGGGAAGCACGCAGGCCGGCTCGGTCGGTCTCGTGAACACCCAGACCGTCCGCCTGTTCGGCGCCGATGTACCCCTCGAACTCGCCCAGGGCGGCACGCTCGGGCCGGTGGACGTGGCCTATGAGACCTACGGGACGCTGAGCCCTGCCGCCGACAATGCGGTGTTCGTTTGCCACGCGCTCACCGGGGACGCCCACGCGGCCGGGTTCCACGAAGGTGCAAAACGGCCGGGCTGGTGGGACAACCTGATCGGGCCAGGCAAGCCGCTGGACACCGACCGCTTCTTCGTGGTCAGCGCCAACCTGATCGGCGGCTGCCAAGGCTCCACCGGACCGTCCTCGACCAACCCGGCCACGGGCAGCGCCTACGGCCTGGACTTCCCGGTGCTGATGATGAGCGACCTGGTCAACGTGCATCGCGCGCTCATGCGGCACCTCGGCATCTCGCGACTGCTGGCCGCGCTTGGCGGCTCACTGGGTGGCATGCAGGTGCTGCAGTGGGGCCTGGACCACCCGGACGAGATCGCAAACGCCCTGGTCATCGCTGCTTCGAGCCGCCTGACCGCGCAGAACATCGCGTTCTCGGCCGTCGCCCGGCGAGCCATCATGACCGACCCCAACTTCGCGGACGGACGGTACGCCGAAGCCGGCGTGAACCCCGACACGGGGCTGTCGATCGCCCGGATGATGGCCCACATCACCTACCTCAGTGAGGACGCACTCACTGAGAAGTTCGGTCGCAAGCCGCACCCCAGCCGCAGTCATCCCGGGTTCGGCGTCGACTTCGCGGTGGAGAGCTACCTTGACCATCAGGGCCAGGTGTTCCTGGAACGCTTCGATGCCTTGAGCTATCTCTACCTGACCCGAGTGATGGACTATTTCGACGCCTTCGCCTCGCCGGACGCGCTCGCGAAGATCAGCGTCCATCCGGTGAACTGGCTGGTGCTCTCGTTCGCGAGTGACTGGCGGTTCGGCACGGACCATTCCCGCCGGATCGTCCGCAACCTGGAGCACGCCGGGCAGCCGGTGACGTTCCGCGAGATCCCGTCC
>DAOPRQ010000029.1:0-22828 GCA_035349055.1 Propionicimonas sp. | reverse complement strand
CACTCCTACGACGTGGTGGTCTTGTCGCGCACGATCCAGACGATCCATCGCCCGTTCGAAGTGCTTCAGGAGATGGGTCGCATCGCCGACCGGCTGATCGTCTCCGTCCCCAACTTCGGCTACTGGCGGCACCGCCTGCGCCTGCTGCGCGGCCGCATGCCGATGTCGCGGGAGATTCCGCATGCCTGGTACGACACGCCCAACCTGCGGCACACCACCCTGGTGGAACTCGAAGAACTGTTCGACCGCCTGGGACTGACCGTCGAACGGCGAATCGTGCTCAGCCCAGCAGGGACGCCGCTGCCCAGCGGCAATCGCTTCGCCAATGTGGTCGCCGGCTCCGCGGTCTACGCGCTGCGCTCGAACCACACGGATTGAGCCCTCTCTAGGCCGAGCAAAATGATCCCTGAGGAGGTCGCGCTGCGACCGTCACGAAGGGCCGGCGCCTCGAAGGTTCATGGCCGCTAGGATTCGCTCGGCGGAACCGCCGAGGTTCAGCTCTTCAGCCAGCTCGGCGAAGCGGACGGGATCCGCTGGCGCGGCGCGCAACGTCAGGTCGACGGGGGCGAGATCAAGGTCACGGCGAACCGCGACCACCTCGCGCGCCGCACCCAGATAGTCGACGGCGGCCTTCAGCCGTGCGGTCAGGGTGGGGGAGAGCCGGCCGGACACCGCTGCCGCCACGATGCCCTCCAGATCGCCGTAGTCGGCCACCAGCCGCGCCGCGGTCCGCTCACCGATCCCGGGCACCCCAGGAAGGCCGTCGGAGGGATCACCGCGCAGCACAGCGAAGTCGACATATCCCGCGCCGTCGATGCCGTACTTGGCCAGCAGCCAGGCCGCGTCCACCCGATCGTGGTTGGCGACGCCGCGTCCGCAGTACAGCACGCGCACCTCGCGCTCGTCGTCCACCAATTGGAAGAGGTCGCGGTCACCGGTGACCACATCGGTCGGCACGCCGGCAACGGTGGCGAAGGTGCCGAGCACGTCGTCCGCCTCGTGGTCGTCCGCGCCGATCACCGACAACCCCAGCGCAGCCAGGACCTCAAGGATCAGCGGCACCTGGCCCACCAGGTCGGCCGGCACCTCTTCGACGACTCCGTAGGCCACCCGATGCGCCTTGTACGACGGCACCAGGTCCACCCGCCAGGTCGGCCGCCAGTTGTTGTCCCAGCCGCAGGCGACCTGGGTGGGGGAGTAGTCGGTGATGAACCGCGCCAAGAAGTCCAGCAACCCACGCACCGCGTTCACCGGACGCCCGTCCGCGGCCCGTAACGTCGACGGCAGCCCGAAGAACGCACGGAAATAGAGCGAAGCGGTATCGAATGCCAGCAATCGGTCAGCCATCGCCCCATGCTGCCAGTTCGGGGCCGCTACCGTCGCCCCACTAGGCTGCGCATGTGTTTGCGGATCGACCGGGACAGCCGGGTCTCGATGAGCTCGACCAACCGGTCGGGTCAGCTTCGGCCACTCGCGCTCCGACCTTCTCCCACTGGCTGGCGAACCGGCACTGGGGTGTGCGGGCCGCCCTGGCGATCCTCGCCGGCGTACTGACGGCACTCGGCTTCGAGCCGTTCGGAGCCTGGCCATTGGTGATTCCCGGTGTAGCCGGGCTGACGCTCGCCGTGCTCGCCGCCCGCCGGTTGCGTGGCGCGGCCGGTCTCGGGTTCGCCTTCGGTGTTGGCTTCCTGCTGCTGGGCGTCGGCTGGATGCAGGTGATCTTCCTGCAGGCCATGCTCGGATTGGTCCTGGTGGAAGCCCTGTTCTACGCGGTCCTCGGCGCAGCGATCAAGCTGGCCAGCCGTACCGCCTGGTGGCCGCTGCTGGCCGCCGCCTGCTGGACGGGCATCGAGTTCGCCTATTCCAGGTTCCCGTTCAGCGGCTTCGGCTGGATGCGTCTCGGCTACGCCATGGTCGACTCACCGCTCGCCGCCATGCTGCCCCTGGTCGGCGTGGCCACGCTCGGCTTCTCGACGGCCATGGCGGGCCAGCTGCTCGCCTGGCTCGTGCTGTCGCCGTCCAAGCAACGAACCGCGTTGGTCGCGTCAGGGGTCGCCGGCATTGCCGTCCTCGCCCTCGGCGGCCTACTCGTTCCGGCCGGACTGCAGACCGGCACCACCTCAGTCGGCTACGTGCAGGGCGGCGCGCCCGGCGGGGGCGTCTACGGTCTCGGAGAGGCGCGGACGATCACCCGCAATCAAGCCGCGGAGACCGCCCGGTTCGCCGACCAGATGTCAGAAACCGACCGCCTCGCCGACGACGTGGACACGGGAACCCGCCCACCGCCAGCGTTCATTGTGTGGCCCGAGAACGGCACCGACATGGACCCGTTCCTCGATGCGGAAACCAATAGACTGGTTCAGGCCGCGCTGGATCGCGCTGGCGTGCCAATCCTGGTCGGGGCAATTCTGGAAGGTCCTGGAAAAGACGAGCGCCGGACCGCCTCGCTGTGGTGGGACCCGGAGGCAGGGGTCCAGGGAACTTACATCAAGCGGGGCATTGTTCCCTTCGGCGAATGGGTGCCGTTCCGCTCGATCCTGCTGCCGCTGATCCCCGAACTGCAGTACGTGGGCGCGCAGTCCATCCCTGGCACTGCGCCGGGGGTACTGCCGGTCACCCTCGCGGACGGCACCGCCCTGAAGCTGGGCATCCTGGTCTGCTACGACCTGGTGTACGACGATTTCGCCTACGACACCGTCCGTGCTGGCGGTCAGGTGCAGATCGTGCAGTCCAGCAACGCCATGTACCAGGGCACCGGCCAGATCGAGCAGCAGTTCGCCATCACTCGGGTGCGCGCGCGGGAGCTTCGCCGCGAGATGCTCGTGGTGACCACCAGCGGGGTGAGCGGCCTGATCAATCCGGACGGGAGCGTCGCCTTCACCGAACCGGATCACGTCAGCGCGTCCGGCGTGGTCGAGTTGCCGACCCGCGAAGGGGTCACGCCGGCGGCCTGGGGGGCGTCCTGGATCGAGCTCACCATCACCCTGCTCGCAGTCGTCGGACTCGGGCTGTCACTGCGGTACGGCAGAATGGATGTGGAAGTTACCCAACTTGGAGAAGCGAATGGCCTACCCGGCAGGTCTTGAGCGTGTGCTCGTCATCATCCCCACCTACAACGAAGCCGAAAACCTTCGACCGATCACCAGTCGCATCCGCGCAGCGGTTCCGTCCGCGCACATCCTGATAGCTGACGACAACTCACCGGACGGCACCGGCGCCCTCGCCGACGAACTGGCTGCGGCCGACGACCACCTGCATGTGCTCCACCGAACGGGCAAAGAGGGGCTCGGCGCGGCCTACGTCGCCGGCTTCCGCTGGGGACTGGCTGAGGGCTATGACGTGCTGGTGGAACACGATGCGGACGGCTCCCACCAGCCCGAGTACCTGCCCGCCATGCTCAAGCGCCTGGAGACCGCGGACGCGGTCAAGGGCTCCCGGTACATCAAGGGCGGCTCGACCAAAGGTTGGCCGTTGCACCGCGAACTGCTCTCCCGCGGCGGCAACCTGTGGACCCGGCTGATGCTCGGCCTCAAGGTCAAGGACGCCACCGGTGGCTTCACCGCATGGCGGGCCGCCACTCTGCGCGGTATCGACCTGGATGGCGTCGAGGCTGCCGGCTATGGCTTCCAGGTCGACCTGGCCTGGCGTGCTCTGCGAAACGGTTTCGAGGTGGCCGAGGTTCCGATCGAGTTCATCGAGCGCGAGTACGGCGATTCGAAGATGAGTGGCCAGATCGTCGCGGAGGCGATGCTGCTGACCGCCCAGTGGGGCTTGCGCTACCGGCTCGGCCAGGTGAAGGACGGCACCGAGAGGCTGGGTGCTGCGGCTGGCCAGGCTGCTCAGGAGGCAGGACGCAAGGTGGGCCGCCTGCGTGGTCAGGTCACCAAGTGGTGGCAGCAGCGCGGCCAGGGAGGCACGACATGAACCGCAATCTGTTCGCCGGCCGTTGGGTGCTGCCGGCGCTGGTGGTCGGGTTCATCCTGGTCGCGGTAGCCGAGGTCTGGCTGCTGACCTTCGTCGGCTCACGGATCGGAGCACTGCCGACCCTTGGGATCCTTCTCGCCGAGGCGCTGGTCGGGGCTTGGCTGCTGCGTCGTGAAGGCAGCAAGGCCTGGACGGCACTCACCCAGGCAATCAACACCGGACGCATGCCCACCGGTCAGTTGGCGGACGCGGCCCTGGTGCTGATCGGCGGCATCATGCTGATGCTGCCGGGCTTCTTCACCGACTTCATCGGAGTGTTCTTCCTGCTGCCGCTCACCCGTCCGCTGGTGCGGAAGTCACTAGGCTTCCTGATCGCTCGACAGGCGGCGAAGTCAGGAGTGGACTTCGGGGTGATCAAGGCCAAGTATGGCCCAGGCACGGTGATTCGCGGCGAGACCGCGGACGATGTGCCGTCGCCGGCAACGGACGCGGGAACCAGCGTCGTGATTGAGGGCGAAATCGAACCTGGCGGTCGGCCCGCCTAACGATCCGGTCGCCCCGGCCGACGATCCCTGAGCCTGTCGAAGGGTCGTCCGCACAAGTCCGGCAACGGCTTCGGCGCCGCCCTACTGGCCGTCGCCGCGGATCTCCTCGAGGCGCTCGGCGAGCAGGTCTTCGAGCTCCTCGATCGAGCGACGCTCGCGCAGCATGTCCCAGTGGGTTCGCGGCGCCTTGGTCTCCTTGGCCTCCGGCTCCACCCCGTCCGAACGACGCGAAGTGGCGCCGCACCGCGGGCACTCCCACTCGGTCGGAAGTTCCGCCTCTTCGGCGAACACGACGTTGAACTGGTGGCCCTTCGGGCACTCGAAACCGATCTCCTGGCGGGGTGCGAGTTCGACCCCGCTCGGGTCGGCGTGACTCTTCGCACCGAGTCCGAACCCGCGCAATGCTCGATCAGCCATCTCGTTACCTCCGCCTTCCACCGTAGCCGGGTCGACCGACGCAGGTGACGGCGGCCATCTAGATCACCTTTGGTAACGCGTTGCCGGCGTCCGTGATTCCCTTGCGCATGTCCACGCGGGTGAGCAGTACCCCGCCGACGACGAAGAAAACCACCAGCGCGACCAGAGCCAGCCGGTACGAATGCGAGAACTGGAACACCAGCGCGAACGTTAGGGTTCCGAGCCAGCTCGTGCCGCGCTCCATCGCCTGGTAGAAGCTGAAGTACTCCGCCTCCCGTCCGAGCGGGATCAGCTGGCTATACATCGAGCGTGACAGCGCCTGGGTGCCGCCCATCACCAGCCCGATCGCTGCACCGAGGCCGATCAGCGCACCGAAGTTGCCGGCCGGCAGCAGGAAAGCGGAAAGCACCACGGCCAACCAGATCGCGATCCCGCCAAGCACCGTCCGCTTCGCACCGATCCGCGCGGCAACCCGGCCGAACAGCAGCGCACCGCCGAACGCCACGAACTGGGTGACCAGGAAAGTCATCATCACCTGGCTGGTCGCCATGCCCAGCTCGGAGGACGCGTACAGGCTGGACGAGACGATCACCGTCTGGATGCCGTCGTTGAAGAACAGGAACGCGAGCAGGAAGAGCATCGTCTGCGGATAGTTGCGCATGCTCGCGAAAGTGGCCATCAACTGGCTGAACGGATTCCGGCGAGCCACCGGAGTCGACACTTCGCGGGGAAGCCTGCGCAGGCCAAAGACCGGGATGATCGTGAAGAGGCCCCACCAGAGACCGGCGGAGAGCAGGCTGAGCCGCACCGCCAGCCCGTAGCTGATGCCCAGTTGCTCATGGAGGCTCATCAGCGCGAAGTTCGCGAGCAGGAGCAGGCCACCGCCCAGATAGCCGAAGGCCCAGCCTCGGCTGGAGACCTTGTCGCGCTCGTCAGGTCCGGCGATCCGCACCAGGATTGAGTCGTACACCACCGTCGAGGCACCGAAGCAGAACGCCGCGATGATCATCAGCCATGCGCCCAGCTGCCAGTTGTCGCCCTCAAGGAAGAACATCAGGCTTCCGGCCAGCGCGCCCATCCAGGCGGTGGTGGCGAGCCAGCGGTGCGGCTTCGTCGAGCGGTCGGCCGCGGCGCCGACGAACAACAGCAGGATTGCCGAGACGATTGTGCTCAGCGTGCCGAGGAAAGGGTGCAGCGCGCCCGGCAGCACGGGGAAGATGCCGAGCAGCAGCACCGGATTGGTGCAGATCTCGCCCTCGGCCAGCTGCGGGCAGCCAGCGTTGTTGGCCAGGCTGGTCAGGTAGGGCCCGATGATCACCGTCGCAGTCGTGGTGATATAGGCGGAGTTGGCCCAGTCGTACCAGTACCAGGATCGCTGCGCGGGTGTGCTCCTCATTCGTCCGCCTCCCAGAGTCCGCGTTCAGTGAGCACCGACTTCAGCGTCACCAGGTCGTTCGAGATCAGCCCGTCCACTCCCAGGTCGATCAGGCGCTCCATCTCGGCGCGATCGTCGATCGTCCAGACGTGCACTTTCCGTCCGGTGCTGTGCAGGAAGTCGATGAGGTCGCGCCGCACCAACGGCAACAGGTTTCCAAGCACCCGAGCCGGCACCTGCAGGACCGGTGCCGGATCGACCCGCCAGCGGCGCAGTCCGGGCACGAAACCGTCCCAACCGACGCCGAGCGGCGTCGCTCCGAGCGCGATGCCGGGGGAGCGGCTGGCGAAACGACGGATGCGGAGGGTGGAGAAGGACGCCACCACGATCCGGTCGGAGACGTCCATCCGGCGGAGCAGCGCTACCAGCGCGGGCACGCCGGCGTTGTCCTTCAGGTCGATGTTGAACACTGTCGCCGGGAACCGGTCCAGCACGTCCTCAAGCAGCGGGACGGGATCGAACCCGCCGATCCGCAGGTCACGGAGTTGGCGCCAGGTGCGCTCGCGCACCCGCCCGCTGGCGCCGGTGAGCCGTTCCAGCCGGGCATCGTGGAAGAGCACCAGCTTCCCGTCCGCGGTGGTGCGAACGTCGATCTCCAGGAAACTGAAGCCGAGGTCGACTGCCCTCTCGAAGGCGTAGACGGTGTTCTCCCTGGCGGCGTCCGCCGGCCGCGTCCAGCCACCCCGATGCGCTATCGCGACGAAGCGATGATCGAGGAAGGGGAAGTCGCCGACGTTCACGAGGGCACTCTAGGGCCGCAGGGCTGGACGTGACGCTCGACTGGCTCGGATCGGCCGCACAATATGGCGGTGACAACGATTCTCTCGATCCAGTCCTCGGTCGCCTACGGCCACGTGGGTAATAGTGCGGCCACGTTTCCGCTGATGCGCCTGGGTGTTGAGGTGTGGCCGGTGATCACCGTCCATTTCTCCAACCACACCGGCTACGGCGCCTGGCGTGGGCCGCTGCTGGCCCCCGGAGACGTGGCGGACGTCGTGGCAGGCATCGCCGATCGTGGCGTGCTCGGACGCGTGGACGCCATCCTTTCCGGCTACCAGGGTGCCGCGGAGATGGGTGCGGAGATCCTGCAAGCCGTGCGGCTGGTGCGGAAGGAGAACCCCGCGGCGATCTACTGCTGCGACCCGGTCATCGGCGATATCGGCCGCGGTATCTACGTGCGTCCGGGCATTCCGGAGTTCATGCGCGACCAGGTGGTGCCGGCCGCGGATGTGGTCACGCCGAACCACTTCGAGCTCGACTTCCTCACCGGACGCACCACCACAACCCTGGCCGAAGTGCTCGGCGCAGCCCGGGAACTGCAGCAGCGGGGGCCGAAAGTGGTGTTGGTCACGTCCACCGTGCTCGAAGGCGACCACCCCGACGAGATCAACATGCTGGTGGTGTCAGCTGATGGCGCCTGGCAGGTGACCACCCCGAGACTCGAGCGCAATTTCACCGGCTCGGGTGATCTGACCGCGGCGCTGTTCCTGGCGCATCTGCTGAACAGCGAGACCCCCGGCCACGCTGTAGGTGCCACCGCGGACGCGGTCTACTCACTGCTGCGCCGTACCGCCGAGTTGGAGTCCGCCGAACTCGCCCTGGTCGCAGCCCAGCAGGAACTGGTCGACCCGAGCCACCACTTCGAGGTGCGCCAGCTCGCCTGAACGAAAAGGGGAGGGTTCCTTTTTCATCCAGGTTTTCCACTCCTGAAGCCAGATCGCTACCGAGGCTGTGGACAAGTTGAACGATAAGGGCACCGTCCCCTTTTCGTTCAGTCGTGGAAGACCTCGATCTTCGCGCCCAGTGCGTTCAGCCGGTTGGGGAGGTCCTCGTAGCCGCGGTTGATCACATAGACATCCCGCAGCACGCTGGTGCCGCGGGCCGCCAGTGCGGCCAGCAGCAGGCACACCGCCGGACGCAGTGCCTGCGGGCAGACCAGTTCCTGGCCGCGCCAGCGGGTGGGGCCGTTCACCGCGATCCGGTGCGGGTCGAGCAGTTGCACGTCCGCGCCCAGTTTGTTCAGCTCGATCAGGTGGATCGCGCGGTTCTCGTACACCCAGTCGTGGATCAGCGTCCGACCCTCTGCCGCGGCCGCAATCACCGCGAAGAACGGCAGGTTGTCGATGTTGAGCCCTGGGAACGGCATCGGATGGATCTTGTCCGCGGAGGAGTGCAGTCTGGACGGCTTCACGGTCACGTCGACGAGCCGGGTCTGGCCGTTGTACGCCGCGTACTCCTCGGTCAGGCTGTAGTTCAGGCCCATCTCGGCCAGGATCGCGAGTTCGATGTCGAGGAATTCGATCGGGCAGCGCTGCACGGTCAGCTCGGAGCCGGTGACGATCGCGGCCGTGATCAGGCTCATCGCTTCGATCGGATCCTCCGAAGGTGTGTACGCCACATCGGCGTCAATGCGGTCCAGCCCATGGACGGTGAGCGTGGTGGTGCCGATGCCATCCACCTGCACGCCAAGTTCACGAAGGAAGAAGCACAGGTCCTGCACCATGTAGTTGCTGGACGCGTTGCGGATCTCAGTGCGACCCGGGAATTGCGCGGCCGCCATCAGCACGTTCTCGGTGACCGTGTCGCCGCGCTCGGTGAGCGTGATCCGACGGTCGCCGGTGCAGGCCTGGTCGACATCGGCGTGGTACAGGCCCTGAGTGGTGCGGACGCTGAGCCCGAAATGTCGCAGTGCCTGCAGGTGCGGCGTGATCGTGCGCGCGCCCAAGCTGCAGCCGCCCGCATAGGGCAGGTCGAACGTGTCCTCGGAATGCAGCAGCGGCCCGAGGAACATGATGATCGAGCGCGTCCGGCGCGCAGCGGCCACGTCCATGTCGGCAAGGTCGAGCTTGGCCGGACGCACCAGCACGAGCTCTGACTTGTCCTCGCTCCAGGTCGCCCGGACGCCGATGCTGGTGAGCACCTCGAGGATGCGGTTCACCTCTTCGATCTGGGCGATGCCGTGCAACACCGTCCGCCCGTGGTTGATCAAGGCAGCGCACAGCAGGGCCACCGCTGCATTCTTGGACGAGCGGACGGCGATCTCACCCGACAGCGTCACTGGGCCCTGAATGCGTAGGTGCGTCGGCCCGCCGCTGCCGGCGGTGATCAGCGGGCTGTCCAGGGCGGTGGCGATGCGATTGATCATTTCCAGCGACAGGTTCTGCCCGCCGGATTCGATGCGGTGCACCGCGCTCTGGGAGGTGCCGAGCACGTCCGCGAGTTCCTGTTGGGTCAGGCCGCGCTGCTTGCGCGCGTCCCGAATCAGCATGCCCAGACTGCTCGGTAGAAGGTCCTTCACGAGCGACAGCTTATCTCACATTAGATATGAGCAACTGGGTTGCGACTCGCCGCCAATCCGTAGGCGCCCCCTGCGCCGCTCGTCAGGACAGTGGATAGAGTAACCGGCATGAGCCAACACTTCGATGTCGTCATCCTCGGTGCGGGTCCTGGCGGCTACGTCGCAGCCATCCGCGCAGCTCAGCTCGGCAAGAGCGTAGCGGTGATCGAGAAGCAGTGGTGGGGCGGGGTGTGCCTGAACGTCGGCTGCATCCCGACGAAGGCGTTGCTGCGCAACGCCGAACTCGCGCACATCTTCAACCGCGAAGCGAAGACCTTCGGCATCGAGGGCGAGGTGAGCTTCAACTACGGCGTGGCGTTCGACCGCAGCCGGGCAGTCTCCGATCGCATGGTCAAGGGCGTGCACTTCCTGATGCGGAAGAACAAGATCACCGAGATCAACGGCTGGGGCACCTTCGTGGATGCCAAGACGATCAAGGTCGCCACGGACGCCGGCGAGGACACGATCACCTTCGACAGCTGCATTATCGCTGTCGGCGCAACCACCAAGCTGCTGCCCAACACCACCCGCAGCGCCCGGATCTTCACCTATGAGGAGCAGATCCTCTCCAATCAGCTGCCGGAATCGATCGTGATCTGCGGCGCCGGCGCGATCGGCACCGAGTTCGCCTACGTGCTGGCCAACTACGGCGTCCAGGTGACGATCGTCGAGTACTTCGACCGGATGGTGCCCAACGAGGATCCAGAGGTAGCGGCCGAACTGCTCAAGGCGTACAAGAAGCTCGGCGTGACCGTGCTCACCAGCACCAAGGTCGACTCGATCGAGGAGTGGGCCGAGGGCGTCCGCGTCCACGTCAGCCCTGCCGCCGGGGGAGAGGGCAAGGTGCTGGAGGCCGAACGCGTGCTGCAGTCCCTGGGCTTCCAGCCGCGCACCACCGGCTACGGACTGGAGAACACCGGCGTGGCGCTGACCGAGCGCGGCGCGATCGCGATCGACGACTTCATGCGCACGAACGTGGACGGCATCTACGCGATCGGCGACGTGACCGCGAAGCTGATGCTGGCGCACACCGCGGAGGCGCAGGGCGTGGTCGCGGCCGAGACGATCGCCGGCGCCGAGACTATGGCCATCGACTACGACATGATCCCGCGCGCGACCTACTGCCAGCCGCAGATCGGTTCGTTCGGCTACACCGAGGCGCAGGCCAAGGACCGCGGCTTCGAGGTCAAGGTGGCCAAGTTCCCGTTCAGCGCGAACGGCAAGGCGCACGGCCTTGGCGACGCCACCGGCTTCGTGAAGATCGTGGCCGACGCCCGCTACAACGAGCTGCTCGGCGCGCACATGGTCGGCCCGGACGTCTCCGAGCTGCTGCCTGAACTGACGCTGGCCCAGCAGTGGGACCTCACCGCGGACGAGGTCAGCCGCAACATCCACGCGCATCCGAGCCTTTCCGAAGCGATCAAGGAGGCCGTGGAGGGCATCGCCGGCCACATGATCAACCTCTAGCCCGCCACCAACGGTTCCTGAAGAACCGCCGGGTGCGGAACCAACCCGGCGGAACAGTTTCCGCCGCCACAGACTGTGGCTGAGCCCACCGTCCGCGGTGGGCGATGCCACAGTCAACCAGGCCTCTGGAGGCTGGACGGCAGCCTTGACCAGGTGATCGCCCGCCACCGGTGGCGACTTCCAGACGACCGTTAGGATCACGCGATGGTCGAACCCAAGACGAAACCGACGGACGCCGACGTGGGCGCGTTCCTCGAAGCGGCAACACCAGCCAAGCGCCGCGCCGACGGGCTGACGCTCGCCGAGATCTTTGGTGCGGTCACCGGAGTGGAGCCGCTGCTGTGGGGGCCGACGATGATCGGCTACGGCACCTACCGCTACGTCTCGCCCGTGAATCCACGCAATCGCGGCGATTGGCCCAAGACCGGGTTTTCGCCACGAAAGGCGCAGTTGTCGCTGTACGGGTTGAAGGATCTGCCGGCGGGTGCGGAGTTGCTGCCGAAACTGGGCAAGTACACCGAAGGCGCCGGCTGCGTGTACGTCCGCAGGCTTGAGGACATCGATCTGGACATCTTGCGGGAACTGATTGCGATTGCTTGGTCGCGGGCGGACGACCCCGATCCGGTGTAGGCAACCAGAGCGGGCGGTATGGCGACCCCACAGCCTCCACAGCATGTGTCCGATAACTTGCATTATGTCACTTTGGACTCCTCACGCCTGCCCCACGCGCGCATTCGCCAGCAACTTGGCCGTGTCGTTACTATCGGCCGCCCGCTACGGCTAGGCTGGTCGGCGATCCACCCCCCAGGAGCTCCCATGAACCGGCTGTTCGCCTGGTTCGATCGCCTGATCGAGGCCGACCAGCGCTATGCGTGCGGCGTCTGCGACGACCGCTTCAATGATCTCGCTCTTGCTGCCGACCACGTCCTGCACTGCCACCCAGAGTTCCGTGCGGTCGCGCTCTATGACGGCACCGAGGCCGAACCGATCTCGGCCGCGCAGCCCGCCTTCTCGCGCTGAGCCAGACAGTTGCGCACTTAAGGCTGAAGGCTTAACATCGAGGAATGAAGTCAAACGCCTTCATGTTCGCTCTCGTCGCCGATCAGGTGTCCAGCCGTCTCGGTCCCGACCGGGTGCCGCTTGCTCTGGCTGCCCTGTCACCCACAGCAATGGCGCTACCGTTCGAGCGCACCGCGGGTGACGAACTACAGGGACTCTGCAACGAGCCCGCCGCCGTCACGACAGCGGTCAGCCAACTGACCCGGCTGGGCGACTGGCGGATCGGCATCGGCGTCGGACCAGTTGCGTCACCCCTGCCTGACTCCACGCGAGCTGCTCGTGGGCCCGCCTACGTCGCTGCCCGAACGGCCATCGAGCGGGCGCGCCGCTCCCCCGTCCAACTCGCCCTCGCGCTGACCGAGCATGTCAGTGCGGCTGACTACCCTGAACTGACGGACGCCACCACGGACGCCGAGACCGCGCTCTGGCTGTGGCGGTCGACGCTATCGCGCCGCAGCACCGAAGGATGGGAGTTGATGGATCTGCTCGACCAGGGCCTCACCAAGGCCGACGCTGCTGCCCAACTCGGCATCAGCCCGTCTGCGGTGAGCCAACGCCTCGGTCGCGCAGCGGCGGTCGAGGACGCTCGGGGAGCCGCCCTCGCCACCCGGCTCCTGGCGCGCGTGCAGGAACTCGGCGGAACGGTGCAGCCATGAGCCCGATTCTGGCGATCACGCTGAAGGCGCTCGTGGTGATCGCGATCGGCTTGGTCGCCGTTCTCGTCGGCAGCCCGGTGGTCACCGCCGTCTTCCGCCGCGCGGATCCTCCGCCGGAGGTCACCGGTTCTGGCGGCGATCAGGAGCCCGCAGACCCGGACGCGGACGCACCCGGCATTCGGTCGGCCGCGAGCACTCTGCGCGGCGGCCGCTGGATCGGCATGCTGGAACGCTTGGCCGTCTACGCCGCGATCCTCACCGGCTTCCCCGAAGGCATCGCCGTGGTGCTCGCGATCAAGGGCCTCGCCCGCTACCCCGAACTCAAGGCGACCTCGAGCGGAGCCGCCGAACGATTCATCATCGGCACCTTCGCCAGCGTCCTGTTCGCAGCCGCCTGCGCCGGACTCGCCTGGTGGCTGATCCGGCTGTGGTGAGTCAGGCCCTGGCGGACGCCTGGCGCTCGCTGCTTCCGGAAGCCCTCGGCCTCGGCACCGAGCTCCTCGAACGCTGGTCGGAGCCGCACCGCAACTATCACGCACTCCCCCATCTCGCGCATGCGCTCGACTCGCTTCGCCGGGTGGGCGGCGGCAGCCCGACCGAGCAGCTCGCGGTCTGGTTCCACGACGCGGTGTACACCGGGACTCCGGGTACGGACGAAGAAGCTTCGGCCGAGTTGGCCGCGGCGCGACTACCGCTCTCCGGGCTCCCGCCAGCGGCTGTGGACGAGGTCGTCCGCCTCATCCTCGTCACGATCGACCACTCCCCCGCTTCCGGCGATCTGCCCGGTGCCCGCGTCAGCGACGCCGATTTCGCCATTCTGGGCTCAACGTCGCCACGTTATCTAGCCTCGGTGGCTGCGCTACGCGCCGAGTCGCCCCGCCTTGACGCGCAATTCTGGCGAGCTGGGCGTCGCGAGCGGGTCGTCGAACTACTCGGCCGGGATTTCCTTTTCTACACCGATTTCGGACGCGCCAGGTGGGAACCTCTGGCCCGCGCCAATCTCAACGTCGAACTGACCGCGCTCGCGGATTCCGTCCGCTGACCTGGAGAGATCGACCGCGTACAGCAGGGCCGATCCAGTCACGCTGACGCCGGGAAACCAGATATCCCGGGCCACCAGTCCGAACCCAAACCGGGCGTGCGGATCGATGGAGGCCGGATTCTGTCGGAGACGAAGTACCACACCCGCCCAGTACGTCCGCTCAGCCAGCGCAGCCGCGCCTCGGTCAGCCGGGAGGCGACCCCGCGGCGGCGAGAGGGCCGATCGACGATCACCCCGGTCAGGTACCAACCGTCCGGCACCGCGGCGTCAGGCTTCAAAGTGCGTGGGGTGAGTCGTCGGGCCGAGCCATAGCCGACCACCTGCGTCTCGACCAGCGCCACCAACGTCACCTGATCCGGCGCGGTCGGCGCCTTCTCGAGCCGGCTGCGCCAGGCGTCGGAGTGTCCACCCTCGCGCTGCAACACAATCTCCACGCATCGCGCGATCTGCTCGGTAGCGAGGTCGACCACCGCCACCTGGATGGGTTGTTCGCCGCGACCGGGAGAGTACGGGGCGAACAAGGAACTAACTTGGAGACCCTACCTACCCAACCTGGGGATCAGCACCGGCGTTCGCCGCTTGTAGTCTTCGTAGTCACTCTGCCCGCCCCACTTCGCGTCGGCCCTGACTTCCAGCAGCGGAATCCCGCTGATCCGGGTCAACAGAACCGTCACGAACACGGGAGAGATCAGCCCAACCCACTGCCAGCCGGTGAAGGTGGGCAACGCCAGCAGCGCCATCCCGAGCCAGAGCACGATCTCGCCGAAGTAGTTCGGGTGTCTGGATCGCGACCAAAGACCGCTGGCGATGAACCGTCCTCGATTGCCCGGGTCCGCCCGGAAACGGCTCTTCTGCCGGTCCGCGGCGACTTCGATGCCGAAGCCGACCGCCCAGATCAGCAACCCCACCAGCGCAAACGCGTCCAGAGCAACGCGATTGATGGAAGAAATCGCAATCCAGGCGGCCGCCGCGGTGCTGCTGACCCACAGACCTTGCATCGTCCACACCAGCAGGAATCTGGGCAACGAGACCTTGATTTCGGCGAACCGATCATCCGCGCCAGCGCGTGACACGCGAGCGAACAGGAAGCTGCCGAGGCGAACCGCCCAGATCACCACCAAAGCGGCGGCGAGGAGGCCGCGGGCATCCACCCCTGGCGTAACCGCCACAAGCATCCCGGTCACCGTGATGAACGTCAGGCTTCCCATCAGGTCATAGAAGCGCTCGGTCTGCAGGACGTAGGCGGGCACAAACGCCAGCCACTGCACGACGAAGGCGAGGACAACAGCGATCGCGAACGCCGGCACGCCCCCAACTCGAACGCCGTGCTGGCTGCCGGCTGCGGCGAGCCCGACTCCCAACAAGACTGCCGCTGCGATGCCGGCTAAAGAGGTGATCGTTGATTTGAGATCTGCATTCACACCCGACTCAACCGAACCGGAACTCGCTTGGCTTCCGCTTGTCAAAGGTTGTGCCTGGGCTTGGTCCACCCGGCCCGGCATTGGCAGTCTTGACGCGCATCTGAGTTGGCAATAGGAGGCGCTGCGCCCGTGCGAGAAGCAAGCACGCCGGTTCTGGCTGAGCTGGCATGGCGCCGCAACACCACCGATCTTCTGCTGGAACGGGTGCGGACAGCACCCGACTCTGCGGCATTCGAAGTTCGTCAGGGCCCCGGGACGGAGCTGTGGCGGTCCGTCTCTGCCACTGAGTTCCATGGTGCGGTACGCCGTCTGGCGAAGGGACTGATCGCTGCCGGAGTCAGGTCAGGAGATCGCGTGGCCATCCTGGCCGACACCCGCTACGAGTGGGCGGTAGCCGATTTCGCCTGTTGGTTCGCCGGTGCGGTGGTGGTGCCGATCTACCCGGGCTCAGCCCCGTCGCAAGTCGCCGGCATAGTCACCGACGCCGGCGTCCGCCTAGGTCTGGCCGGCACCGGGGAGCAGCGCGACCTGCTCCAGGCAGCGCTGGCCGCAGGCACGCTGCGAAGCTGGTCGATGGACGCTGCGGAGACTGGTGATCTCGCCGCCCTCGCCGCCCTTGGCGCTCACGTGAGTGACGAGGAGTTGGAGGTCAGACGACAGCACGCCACTCCGGATAGCGTGGCGACCATCGTCTACACCTCCGGTGCGACCGGGGAAGCTAAGGGCGCCCAAATCACGCACGGCAACCTGCTTCACCAAGTTCTCAACGTCGCCGCCGCATACACCGAGGTGATCCGCGAAGGTGGCGCCACCGTCATCTTCCTGCCACTGGCCCATGTGCTCGCACGGGCACTCCAGCTGGTCTGCCTAGCGAATGGCATGCGCATCGCTCACCTGTCCGACCCTCGCGAGGTGGTGCCGGCGCTCGCGCGGTTGCGTCCGACTTTCTTGGTGGTCGTGCCGCGGGTGCTACAGAAGATACGCGCGGCTGTCGCACACCGAGCCGCCAGACTCGGTCCGCTCTGGCGCGACGCCGAACGGACGGCGATTAGCTGGGGGCGTCACCTTGAGGCTGCTCAAACCTCCGCCACCCGGCCGCCAGTCGCGCTCAGGCTCCGGCACTCGGGCTACGAACGGCTCTTCTACCGCCGCATCCGGACGCTCTTCGGTGGGCAGCTTGACTACCTGCTCTCTGGGGCAGCCGCACTCGACCCCGAGCTTTGCCGGTTCTTCAGGGGTGTCGGCCTGCCGGTCCTCGAAGGGTATGGCCTCACCGAGACCTGTGCTCCGCTGACCGGGAACCGACCGGGCTCGATCCGAGCAGGCTGGGTTGGGACTCCCCTCCCCGGCACCACCGTCAGGATCGGGGCGGACGGGGAAGTACTCGCCAAGGGCAGCGGTGTGTTCATCGGGTACCACGGACAGGACACCGTTTTCCCTGATGGCTTCTTCCACACCGGCGATGTGGGCGAGCTCGACGCCGAAGGCCGGCTGCGAATACTCGGCCGCCTCAAGGAAGTCATCGTCACCTCGACCGGCAAGACGGTGGCGCCTGCGGTTTGGGAACAGGCCATGGAACAGCAACCGCTGGTCGCCCACGCCGTCATGGTCGGAGAATCCCGTCCCTTTCTGGGTGGCCTGGTGCTGCTCGACCGGGAGTCGCTGCAGGCATGGGCCGAGCGCGAAGGCGTCCCCGAACTAGTCCAGCTACCGGCGGCTGGCGAGCTGATCGAGCTCACTCACGCCCGCCTGCGGAGGGCGGTCGGCAGCATCGTCGAGGTGGCGAACAGACGGGTGGCCAAGACGGAGCAGGCACGCCGTTTCGCCGTGCTGCTCGCCGGCGACTCCCTCGTCACGCCAACCTTGAAGCTCAAGCGGACGCGCCTCATCGCGCAGGCGGACGCGATCATCGAACGGCTGTATCAACGCGATTGATGTACGGCCGGCCCGGCAGCCGTGCCTCACCTACGGCTGCCGGGCCGGACGGTCCCCCGTCGAATGGAAACTATTTGACCGCGCCTGCGGTCAACCCGGAAACGATGTACTTCTGCAGGAAGAGGAACAGCGCCAGCACCGGAATGGCTGCGAGCACAGCGCCGGCAGCGAACTGGCCCCAGTTGGCGTCCAACTGCGACGACACCCACCCGAACAGTCCGACTGCCAGCGTCCAGTTCTCCTCGGACTGCAGCACCACCCGGGCGATGATGAATTCACCGAACGTCGCGATGAAGCTCAGCAGCCCCACCACGGCCAGGATCGGGATCACCAGCGGCAGGATGATCTTCCAGTAGGTCTGGGCGTGGGTGGCGCCGTCGATCTTCGCCGCCTCGTCGATCTCCTTCGGCACCGAGTTGAAGAACCCGTACATCAGGAAGGTGTTCGCACCCAGCGCCCCACCGAGGTAGATGCAGATCAGGGACAGCCGCGAGTCCAGGCCGAGCGCCGGCACCACTTCACCGAAGGTGAGCAGCAGCAGGAACAGCGCCACGAAAGCCAGCATCTGCGGGAACATCTGGATGATCAGCAGCGTGGTGAGCCCGGCCCGACGACCGGTGAACCGGAACCGCGAGAAGGCGTAGGCCGCGCTCGCGCCCATGATCACGGTGCCCACCGCGGTGATCGACGCGATCAGCAGCGAGTTCCCCATCCAGGCCCAGAACCGGGTGCTGTTTAGCGTGACGTAGTTCGTCCAGGACACGGTGGCGAACAACTCGTTCGAGCCGGTCAGCGTGCCACCGGAAGCGACCGATGCCGACATCACGTAGACGATCGGGAACGCGGCGTACACCACGGCGATCAAGCCGATCAGATGCCGCCAGCCGAGCTGGCTGAGCCACTGCTTGGGGGTCTTTCGACGCTCACCCGGCAGAGCGTCCGGCATGGTTTCGACCGTCTGGATGGCAGTCATCACAGCACCTCCTCGAGCTTGCGGGTCTGCCTGAAGCCGAGACCGGAGATCACCGCGATCAGGACGAAGATCATGATCGACAAGGCGCTGGCCAGGCCGTAGTTCTTCGGTGCATTGCCGTCCACGCCGGAGACCGAGTACGCCATGGTGATCAGCAGGTCGGTGGCCCCGATCGGTGCGGACGTGTCGCCGAATCGCGGCCCGCCCTGGGTGAGCATGTAGATCAGGGAGAAGTTGTTGAAGTTGAAGGCGAAGCTCGCGATCAGCATGGGCGCAGTGGTGATCAACACCAGCGGGCCGGTGACCGATAGCCAGGTGCGCAGCGGGCCGGCACCGTCCACCTTCGCGGCTTCCTTGATGTCATTGGGCAGCGCCTGCAGCGCCCCGGTGGCGATCAGGAACATGTAGGGGAAGCCCAGCCAAAGGTTCACGCCCAACACCGACAGCTTCGCCAGCCAGGGGTCGGTCAGCCACGGGATGTTCGTGCCGCCCAGCAGCACCTGGTTGATGAAGCCGAACTTTTCGTTCAGCAGGCCCGACCAGATCAGCGCCGAGAGGAAGCCCGGGAAGGCATACGGCAACAGCAACAGCGTGCGGTAGAGCTTGCGTCCGCGCAGCCGCTCCTCATTGAGCACGATCGCGAGGAAAAGTCCCAGCAGGAAGGTGGTGAGCACCGACAGCAGGGCGAACGCGAACGTCCACAGCATCACCCGCAGGAACGGGCCGGAGTACTGCGTATCGGTGAAGGCCTTGGTGAAGTTGTCGAAGCCCACCAGGACCCGCCAGCCGGTGGGCAGTGCGGTCCCGTCAGGTGCGACGAACTGGCCCCGGTCGGACGCGGTGTAGACCACGTTGTTCTCGGTGTCGGTCATCGTGCCGGCGGCTGCGTCGTAGGCGAAGATCGACTTGTAGAGGTAACCGATCGTGCCGTTCTGGGTGCGGATCGAGCCCTCGGTCGCGTTCGCGCTGAATGGCACCCGGAGGCTGGTCACAGCCTGCTGGTTGGCGAAGATCTGCTGTGAGCTGGCGATACTGAAGCCCGGAATCGCGGTGACCTTGTTGCCGGCCAGCGTCGCGTCCGCAGCGACGCGTAGCGGCTCGTCCGCGGTACCGACTTTCACCTGGCCGTTGTCGACGATCGCGAAACCGAGTTGATCGCCGGTGTAGACCACGGTGAGCGGGTAGGAAGCCGAGCCAGGGACGCGCTTCTCGTTCTGGGCGAGGATCGCCGCGACCGCCTGCTCCTTGTCAAGGTTGTGGCCGTCGCCGTAGTTGGTCAGCGAGACGTAGCCGGTGTAGAAGATCACGAAGATCTGGAAGATCAGCAGGAACACCAGACCAGGCGCTACGTACTTGCCCGGAAGCGTGTGTTTGTTGCTGAAGTAGACGTAGTCGAGAGCGGCGATGATCACCACCATCGCGCCCATCAGCACCCAGGACGAAGCGTTCCACGCCGCCCAGATGACGTAAACGCCCAAGGCGTTGACCAACGCCATCAGGACCAGTTTCACCACGAAGCCCACGCCGAACACCCGTGAGTTCCACGCACTCTCTTTGCCGGTCAGCACCGACTGTTGCAGATCGCCCATGATCGCCCTTCGCGCTGGTGCGCCAGCGTGGACGCCGATGCTGTCATCGACGTCCCCGCTGGCTGCAGACTACTTCTTGATCTTCGACTGGATGTCGGCGATCATCTTCTGCCATCCGGCGGCCGGCTTCTGCTTGCCGGAGATGATGTTCGCCTCGGTGACACCCCAGTAGGTCCACACGGCGGCCATCTCGGGGATGGACGGCATCGGCACCGCGTTCGCGGCGACCTTGGCGAAGCCGGCGGTCAGCGTGTCGCTGGCGGCCTTCTCGGCTGCGGTCTTCAGTGCGGGGGTGCGCTGCCCGGCCTCGTACATCGCGTACTGCACATCAGTGGTGGCGATGTAGTTGGTCAGGAAGTCGTTGGCCACGATGGCGTTCTTGGACTGGGCGGAGATGAAGAAACCCTGGACGCCGACGAACGGGCTGGCGGGCTGCCCACCGGCGGACGGGATCGCGTCGATGGAGAGGTCGAGATCCTTGAACTTCTCCAGCATCCACGGGCCGCCGATGATGAACGGCGACTTGCCCTTGGCGAACGCGTCCACCGCGATGTCGTAGGTGATGGCGGTGTCGAGCGTTCCGGCCTTGCCCTGGTCGGCCAGCCACTGCGCGAACTTCTCACCGTTCTCGCCACCCATGGCCAGCTCGCTGCTGTAGGAGCCATCCTCGTTCTGGGTGAACACCGGTGCGCCGAAGGAGGCCTGCAGCGGGTACATGGTGTACGGGTCACCGGTGTCGCCGACCTGGATCAGGAACGGGTACTTGGTGCCGGCGGCCTTGCCTGCGGCCAGCGCGTCGTCCCAGCTCGCGGGAGCTTCCGGTGCCAACTTGGTGTTGCGGATCAGGCCGATGTTCTCGATCGCGTACGGGACGCCGTAGACCTGGCCCTCGTTGGTGAAGGCCTGCAGCGCGACGTTCTCGAAGTCGGCCGCCTTGTCGCCGAGCTCGATCGGGGCGACGACGCCATTCTGGATCAGGTTGCCCAGCCAGTCGTGCGCACCGATGGTGATGTCGGGGCCCTTACCGGTGGGCACCTGGGAGGTGAAGTCGGCCTGGATGTCGGCGAAGTTCTTCTTGACCAGGGTCACCTTCGCCTTGGTCGCGGTCTCGAAAGCCTTGGCTGCGGCCTGCGTTGCAGAAAGCCGGGTGTCGTCCACCCATACGGTCAGCGTGGCGCCGCTGTAGTCGGCTGCGGTGCTCTCGGTGGCACTCGCGGTAGTGGTCGGGGCCGTGGTGGCCGGGGCGGTCGTGGCGGACGGGCCGGACGCGCACGCGCTCAGCGCGCGCATCTGCTCCTCTTCCTGTCTGCACTGGGATGCTCGTCCCGGCTGCGGGACGGCCCTTTGGACGTAACGAACGTTAGTGCGTTCTTGCACCAGTTACGCAACGCGTTACGTATCGTTACCGAATCGAGACCTTGAAACCCCCATCTGCGCACAGATACCGGTAACTTTTGCCAACGACGACGCCGTTACAGGAGTGACCATGACCAGAAAGCGAGCCGCGCGCGCAACCAAGCCGCGCCTGCTCGACATTGCTGACTTGGCGAAGGTGAGCACTGCCACGGTGTCGCGGGTGCTCAACGGCAAGCCCGGCGTGGGCGACGAGGTCCGTCGATCGGTGATCGCCGCGATGGACATCCTCGGCTACGAGCGACCGACCGCGATCAAGGAGAAGGCGCGCGGGCTGATCGGGGTGGTCGTGCCCGAACTGATGAACCCGATCTTCCCCGCTTTCGCCCAGGGCATCGAGGGCCGCCTCACCCAACTGGGGTTCACCGCCCTCCTTTGCACCCAGTTTCCCGGCGGGACTACGGAGGATGAGGCCATCGACCTGCTCCTCGACCATGGCGTCTCGGGCATCATCTTCGTCTCTGGCCGACACGCGGACAGCTCGTCAAGCCTGCAGCGCTACCACGATCTGCGCGCCCGCGGGATTCCGTTGGCCTTCATCAACGGCTGGGCGGACGGCGTGGACGGCACCTTCGTCGCGACCGACGACACCGCGGCGATGGACGTGGTGGTGCGGCACCTGGCCGCGCTGGGCCACACCAGGATCGGACTGGCGATCGGACCGGAACGGCTGGTGCCGGCGCGGACCAAGATCGCGGCCTTCAGTGCCGCGCTGCGCGACCACCTCGGCGAAACCAAGCCGGAGAAGCACGTCAGCAAGTCGCTCTATACGCTCGAGGGCGGCCACGCCGCAGCCGCGCAACTGATTGCGTCCGGGCACACCGCGATCATCTGCGGTTCCGACCTGATGGCCCTCGGCGCAATCCGTTGCGCTCGGGGCCTGGGGCTGTCCGTGCCCGATGAAGTCTCGATCGTCGGCTACGACGACTCCCCCCTCGTGGCTTTCGTCGACCCGCCGCTGACCACGGTCCACCAGCCGGTGGGCGCCATGTGCCAGGCGGTCGTTTCGGCTGTGCTCGGCGAACTGGACGGCAATCCCGGCCCCCGAGGCGAGTTGCTGTTCCGTCCGGAGTTGATCGTGCGCAGCTCGACGCATGCCGCGCCGAAGTAGTTCGAGCCTCAGTCCGTGGGTATGCCCACCGTCCGTGGTGGGTGATTCCACAGTGATCGATGGGCGGCGGGTGAGCGGACGCGCAGGCGGACGACCGTTCGTCAATCGCAGGGATGGTTGAAGCGCTTCCCTACTCCTCGAAGGGCGCCGGGTCACCGGCCCCGTAGCGCAGGACCTCCGGCTCGTCCTCGCTGAGGTCGACGATCGTGGTCGGGTCGAGGCCGCAGTCCCCCGAATCGAGCACGGCATCGAGCTGGTTGCCGATCGCGTCGTTGACCTGCCAGCCGTCGGTCATCGGGTGCTCCTCGCCCGGCAGCATCAGCGTCGAGGACATCAGGGGCTCCCCCAGCGCCTGCAACAGCGCCAGCGCGGTGGTGTGGGCGGGGACGCGCACCCCGACGGTCTTCTTCTTCGGGTGCAGCATGACCTTCGGCGCTTCTCGGGTGGCCCGCAGGATGAAGGTGTAGGCGCCCGGTGTGGCCGCCTTCACTGCGCGGAACACGT
>DAOPRQ010000028.1:18610-29038 GCA_035349055.1 Propionicimonas sp. | reverse complement strand
ACCGGACCGTTACGAAGCGGACGGCAAGCTCACGCCTAGGGTGGCGGGATACCCGGCGCGGTTGATTGACGAAGACGGCGGGCCGCCTATTTCAGCAAGCGTGACAACCGCCGATCAGCCAAGGGTTTGCCGCCAGTCTGGCAGCCGGGGCAGTACTGCAGCGAACTGTCGGCGAAGGAGACCTCGGCAATCGTGGTGCCGCAGACACCGCAGGGCTGGCCGGTGCGGCCGTGCACCCGCAGGTTGAGCTTCTTGTCGCCCTTGAGATCCTTGGCCGCCAGTCCTGCGGAACGCTGGATCGCAGCCGATAGCTCGTCGCGGATCGCGGCGTAGAGGGCAGCCAGTTCGACCTCGTCCAAGCCGTTCGACGGCTTGAACGGACTCAACTTCGCAGCGTGCAGAATTTCATCGGAGTAAGCGTTGCCAATGCCAGCGATGATCCGCTGGTCACGGAGCACGCCCTTCAGCTGCGCGCGTCCGGCCGTGGCCAGAATCCCGGCGAGCACCTCGGGGGTGAACTCCGCCGCCAGCGGGTCGGGCCCCAGACTGGCGATGCCGGGCACCTCGTCCAGGTTGTTCACCAGGTAGAGCGCCAGCCGCTTCTGCGTGCCCGCCTCGGTGAGCCGGAACCCGGAGCCGTCGTCGAAGATCATTCGCGCCGCCAGCGGCCCGCGTCCCGGGCGTGCGGGTGCGTCCGGCATCGCGTCCGACCAGGTCAACCAGCCGGCCCTGGCCAGGTGGAATGCCAGCCACAGCCCGCCGATCGAGAGGCAGACGAACTTTCCGCGGCGCTCGACCGCGTCCACTTCGAGCCCGGCGAGCGCCGACAACGGGATGGTGTAGGTCTTCAGGCTTGAGAAGGCGGCCAGTTCGACGCGTGCGACCGTCCTGCCAACGCAGGTGCGCTCAAGAAACCCGCGCAGAGCTTCCACTTCCGGCAGTTCAGGCATGGCGCTCCTCTCTGGCCGGCCAGTGCGGCTCGGGCACAGCCAGCGCTTCGTCGAGCAGGTTCAGGTACTCGTCGCGGTCGATTTCGATTATCCCCAGCGAGGCCAGGTGTTCGGTCTGCCACTGGACGTCGATGATCCGGTCCTCAGCATGCTCATCGGAGAGGAACTCCACCAAGCGGAGCAGTGCCACCTTGGACGCGTCCCGCCCGTGCTCGGGGTCGTGGAACATCGACTCGCCGGCGAACAGGCCACCAATGCAGACGCCGTAGAGGCCACCGACGAGGCGTCCGGACGAGTCCCAGACCTCAACCGAGTGCACCCGCCCGGCTTCGTGCAGCGTGGTGTACACGCGCCGGACGGCATCGTCGATCCAGCCGTGGGGACGCTTCGGATCGGCGCACCGCGCCAGCACCTCATCGAAGGCCTGATCGATCGTGGTGGTGTAGCGCTTGGCCGACTTGCGCAGCGATCGGGTGACCCGAAGGGCGTCCAGGGGCATCACCCCGCGCCGCAGCGGCGACCACCAACCCATCTCGCTGGCGGAGTACTGGCCGATGGGCATCGGGAACACGCCGCAGCTGTACGCCTCCAGGGCGAGTGTTTCGTCGAACTCGTCCGAGAAGGCGATCAGATCCTGGTCGGGCCACTCCCGCGCCGGTCCGAACAGTCCTGAGCGCGCCATGGGCCGATTCTGCCAGCCGCCTCCGACAACCGGTGTCGTGATTTCGAAGCCATGACTGCCCGGGGTGCCCAGATTCGCGTCCGCAGCCCCTGAAGCTTCGAAATCACGACATGGGTGTTGAGGGACGGTTCAGGGACGCACCGGACGCAGCCACCACGGGAAGCCGCCTACGCTTGCAGGGTCGGCGTGAAAGGAACCCAATGACCAACGAAGGGATCGGCAAGCAGGTCGTGGCCCGCGCGCCAGCCGTGGTCGGTGGCATGCTGCGCAGCATCGTCGAGTTCGCAATCGACGGGAACAGCAGCTTCCCCGGGGCGAAAGCGACCGCAGCCAAAGCGCTGCAGACCAAGGGGGAGCGCGAAGCCGCGATCGACTCGCTGGTCACCCAACACATCGGTCTGGCTTCGGCGCAGGGATTCCTGACCAGCGTCGGCGGCCTGCTAACCCTGCCGGTCGGACTGCCGGCCAACATCGCCGGCATGGGCGTGCTAAGCGTCCGGATGATCGCTTCGATCGCGCACCTTCGCGGCTATGACGTGGACGATCGCCGGGTTCGCGCCGCCCTCACCTTGGCCATGCTGGGCGACGACGAGGTGCGCCGGATGGTGGCGGACGGAAGGCTGCCCGCCACCCCGCTGGCCATCGCCACCGCACCGATGTTCGACCCGTCGCTCGACCAGGCGATCAACGAACGCGTGATGGGTTCACTGGCCGGACGTCTGGGCGGCAAGCACCTCGCCGTCGTGGTGGTGCGGCGGATTCCACTGGTCGGAGGTGGCGTCGGCGCCGCTGTGGACGGCTGGCTCACCTTCGGCTTGGCCGCCTACGCCAAGCGCGAGTTCGTGGCCAGGCACCAGGCCTCGATTCCGCGGCAGTAGCCAACACTCCTCCAACGTCATCCTGCTGTTCCAACGTCATCCTGCTGTTCCAACGTCATCCCGCCGTTACAACGTCATCCCGGCGAAGGCCGGGATCCCCTCGGCGGAAGCGCTCGCGACACAAAGGAACCGTCCCCGGCTGGCAATTGACCTTGTCAGCGAAGGGTTGTGACGCGGAAAGAAACCGTCCCCCGAGCTTCCCCCTAGCTTTTGGCTAGGCGTAGGCGCGGGCCACTCGCTGGGTGATCAGGCAGGTGACCTCGTAGGGGATCGTGCCCATGAGCTCGGCGATCTCCGCGGTAGTGATCTCTTCGTCACCGGAGCGTCCGATCAGCACCACCTCATCGCCCACCGCGACGTCGGTCTCGGGGCCGAGATCGAGCATGGTCTGGTCCATGCACACCCGGCCGGCGATCGGGTAGCTGCGGCCACCGATCAGCATGCGGCCGCGATTCGACAGCAGGCGCGAGTAGCCGTCGCCGTAGCCCACCGGCACGGTCGCGATCCAGGTGTCCCGCTCGGCCGTCCAGGTGCGGCCATAGCTCACGGTCTCGCCAGCTCTGATCGGCTTCACGAAGGTCACTCGGCTCGTCCATTCCAGGCCAGGGAGCAGCGGGACCGTCCGCTCAGCCGCCGGGTCGGGATAGGCGCCGTAGGCCATGATTCCTGGCCTGACCAGGTCCAACCAGGTGTTCGGGTGCCCGAGCACCGCCCCCGAGTTGGCCAGGTGCTTCAGCGGGACGGGGCCGCGCGCCGTCTCCACCCGCGCAGCCACCTCGGCGAACAGCGCGGTCTGTGCCCTGGTGAACTCCACGCCGGACGGCACGTCCGAGACCGGGAGATGGGAGAACAGCCCACCCAAGCGGACGCCGGAGGTCGCGTCCACCATCTCGGCCAAGCGGACGGCGTCCAATGGTTCGGCGCCGATTCGGCGCATGCCCGTGTCGATCTTGAGGTGCAACTCGGCCACCACGCCTTGGCGGACGGCGGCGTCCGCAGCCTCGACGATGGATGCCGCGTCCACCACGCAGAGCGCCACACCGGCCGCCACCGCAGCCTCGACTTCGGGACCGCGCGCCACCGACAGCTTGAGAATCGGTAGTTCAATGTCGGACGCGCGCAGCTCGAGCGCTTCAGCGACGGTCGCCACTCCCAGCCAGTCGGCCGCGCCAGTGGCTTCGATCATCTGGCTGACGGCCACCGCGCCGTGCCCATAGGCGTTCGCCTTGACCGCCACCAGCACCTGGCGATCGCCGACCCGTCCGCGAATCGCGGACAGGTTCGCCTGGATTTGGTCGAGCCGGGTGGTGGCGAGCGTGGGCGGCGCGAGCATCGGTTACTCCCCGGTCGCGATCGGACGCTCCGGGTCGGCCGACCATCCCGACCAGGACGGCGGGTATAGCGCCGCCTCGATGCCAAGAGCGGCCAACGCCAGCATCGTCTGGGCTGCGGAGACTCCGGAACCGCAATAGACGGCGATTCGGTTGCCAGTTGGTAGATCCCGGCCTCCGCCGGGATGACGGAGGGTGGGTTCAGACCCGTCGACGGGCTCAGGGTGGGTTAGCTTTCGTAGTTCATCGTCGGACGGCAACAGTCCATTGGCGTCCCAGAGCAGGCCCACGGGACGATTGATCGCACCAGGGATGTGACCGGGTTTCGGGTCGATCGGCTCCACCTCGCCGCGGAACCGCTCGGGAGCGCGGACGTCGATCAGCACGCCGTCGAAAGCGGCCACCTCATCCGCGGTCAGCGTGGGCAGGTGCCCAACGGTCAGCCGCAGTTGGGTGGGTTCCACCGCAGGCGCCGCGCCGCTGACCAACTCGCCCCCGGCGGCCGTCCAGGCCTTCACGCCGCCGTCGAGCACCCGCACCGACAAACCAGCCCAGCGCAGCACCCACCACGCGCGACCGGCGGCAAACGATCCGGGCTCGTCGTAGACCACGACCGGCAGCTCCGGCTCGATCCCGAGTGCCCCCAACCCGGCCGCCAGCTGATCCGCGTCCGGCAAGGGATGTCGGCCGAGCAGCGGGTCGGTGAGCGGTCCGGTCAGCACAGCCTCCAGGTCGAGGAACCGGGCACCGGGCAGGTGTCCGTCCAGGAAGCGCTGGTAGCCCGCGTCGTGGGGCTCGCCCAAACGCCACCGCACGTCCAGCAACTGAGCGCCGGCACGCATCGCGTCCGGGAGTTCGCTGATGCTGACCAGAACCTCGCTACGAGTGGACACGCCTGAACTCTAGAACAACAGCGACAGCCCGGGCTCGGCCATGATCGTGGCGACGTCGGCCAGGAACTTCGAGGCGGCCTCGCCGTCCACCAGTCGATGGTCGAAAGTGAGCGAAACCATGCAGACCGAGCGCGGCACGATCCGCTCCTCGTCGCCCGTGCCGACCACCCACGGCTTTCGCCGCACTGTGCCCAGGCACATGATCGCGGCCTCGCCCTCGTTGAGGATCGGCGTACCGCCGTCCACCCCGAAGACACCGACGTTCGTGATCGTGAACGTGCCGGACGCGAGGTCGCCGGGCTGGACGCGTCCCTCCTTGGCCACCGCGACCATCTGATTCAACGCCTGCGCAAGCTCGAGCAGGTTCATCCGGTCAGCGCCCTTGATGTTCGGCACCACCAGACCGCGCGGAGTCGCGGCAGCGATGCCGAGGTTGACCGCGCCGTGCAGCACGATCTCATCGGTCGCCTCGTCGTAGCCGGAGTTGATGGACGGGTTGCGCGCGATCGCCATGCAGGCCGCCTTCGCGAACACCAGGAGCGGTGAAACCCGTAGTCCGGTGAACTCGCGGCGTGACTTCAGGGTCTCCAGCAGTTCCATCGTGCCGGTCACGTCGGCCTCGACCATCGCGGTCGCTTGCGGCACCTTGAGCGACTCGGTCATCGTGCGGAACATCTGGCGCTGGACGCCGCGCAGCGGCACCCGACGATCGGCGGACGGTCCGCCGGCCGCAGCCACCACGTCCTCAGCCGTGATCGTGCCACCCGGACCGGTGCCCTCAATGCCGTTCAGGTCGATACCCAGGTCGCGCGCGATCCGGCGCACCGGCGGCTTGGCGCGCGGCGGGCCGTCCGGTGGGGTCGCGGCCGGCGGACGTCCTGGCGGCGGCAGGTGCGCCCCGGACGGCTGCGCGCTCACCCGGCTGGTCGGCGTGACTTCGTCCACGCGGCGCGAAACCGGGTTCGCAGTGTCGTACGACTCTTGCACCTGGTCGGTCTCCGGCACGGCGACCACGCCCGGCCCCTTGCGCGGACGGCGGGCGACCGCTCCCGGCTTGACCCCGTAGCCGACCAGCATGGCGCCGGACTGGGCGGGTGGTTCGGTGGGCTTATCGGTGGCAGCAACCGGCACTTCGCCGAGTTCGTCCTGGATGTTGCCGGTGACCGCGGCGGTTTCGGTGGTTGGCGTGGCTTCGGAGATCCCGGCCTGCGCCGGGATGACGTTGGGCTGGGACGCCGGGATGACGGTGGGCTGGGACGATTCCTGAGCCTCGCCGGCATCGCCAATGCGGATGATCGGCGTCCCCACCTCGACGGTGTCGCCCTCGGCGACCAGGATCGCCGACACCACGCCCGCGTGCGGCGAAGGCAGTTCGACCAGCGATTTGGCGGTCTCGATCTCCAGCAGGATGTCGTTCACGGCCACCGTGTCGCCGACCGCGACCTTCCAGGACACGATCTCAGCCTCGAGCAGGCCCTCACCGGGGTCGGGCAGTTTGAACTCGCGCATCACAGCTTCCTTAGTAGGCCAGCGAACGGTCGACCGCGTCCAACACCCGATCGAGATCGGGCAGGTAGCCATCTTCGACCCGGCTGGGCGGATAGGGAAGGTCATAGCCGGTCACACGTAGCACGGGAGCCTGCAGATCGTAGAAGCATTCGGCCTGAATCCGGGCGGCCAGTTCGGCGCCGAGCCCCAACGTGCCGACGGCTTCGTGGACGACGATCGCGCGTCCCGTCCGCCTTACCGAGTCGAAGATCGTCGCATCGTCCAGCGGCGAGAGCGAGCGCAGGTCCACCACTTCAAGGTTGCGGCCCTCATCGGCAGCGGCGACGGCGGCCTCCACACAGGTGCGCACCATCGGGCCGTAGCTGAGCAGGGTCGCGTCCGCGCCCGGCTTGACCACTCGCGCCTGGTAGAGCGACGGCGGGGCTGATTCGCCGTCCGGGTCGACCTCGCCCTTCTCGTGGTAGCGGCGCTTGGGCTCGAAGAAGATCACCGGATCATCGGCTGCGATCGCCTGCTGGATCATCCAGTAGGCGTCGGACGGGTTGGACGGCGTCACGACCTTAAGCCCGGGTGTGTGCGCGAAGTAGGCCTCCGGCGATTCGGAGTGGTGCTCGATCGCGCCGATGCCACCGCCATACGGAATCCGGACGACCATCGGGACGCTCAGGCGTCCGTGCGAGCGGAAGCGCAGCCGCGACACCTGCGAGACAATCTGGTCGAACGCCGGATAGACGAAGCCGTCGAACTGGATCTCCACCACCGGCCGGTAGCCGCGCAGCGCCATCCCGACCGCAGTGCCGACGATGCCCGACTCGGCCAGCGGGGAGTCGACCACGCGGTCGCGTCCGAACTCGGCCTGGAGGCCCTCGGTCACCCGGAAGACGCCGCCGAGCTTGCCGATGTCCTCACCGGCCAGAAGCACCTTCGGATCGGCGCCCAGCGCGCGGCGCAGGCCCGCGTTCAGCGCCTTGGCCATGGTCATGTTGGTCATCGCACGCCCCCTGAACCCACGCCATCGGAGAACGACTCCTCGTACGCGAGGTACTCCTCGCGCTGTCGGTGCAGCAGGTCGGGGGTGTCGGCGTAGACGCGTCCCCACATCTCGGCTAGCTGGGGTTCGGGCAACGACACGCAGCCGGCGCGCAGCCGCTCGGCGAGGGCGTCCGATTCCGCGGCGAGCGCGTCCAGCCAAGCCTGGTCGATCGCCCCGGACGCGAGCAGGTAGGCCTGCACGCGCGCGAGCGGGTCCTTGGCGCGCCACTCGTCGAGCTCGGCGGCGAGCCGGTACTTGGTGGGGTCGTCGGACGTGGTGTGCGCGCCCATGCGATACGTGTAGGCCTCGATCAGCGTCGGGCCCTCGCCTCGACGGGCGCGGTCCAAGGCCCAGTCGGTGACCGCCTTGACTGCGAGGACATCGTTGCCGTCCACCCGGACGCCGGGGAACCCGAAGCCGGAAGCTCGCCGGTACAGCGGGATCTTCGACTGCAGCTTGATCGGCTCCGAGATCGCCCACTGGTTGTTCTGGCAGAAGAAGACCACCGGCGCGGCATACGAGGCGGCGAAGATGAAGGCCTCGTTCACGTCGCCCTGGCTGGTGGCACCGTCGCCGAAGTAGACCACTGCAGCGCCGTCGTCGGCCGGGTCTTGGTTGCCCACGAGCCCGTCCCGCTGCATGGCCATGGCCATGCCGACGGCGTGCAGGGTCTGGGTGCCGATCACGAACGAGTAGAGGTGAAAGCGCTTGTCAGCCGAATCCCAATCGACCATCGCCGTGCCTCGGAAGGTGCCGAGCAGTTCGAGCGGATCGATGCCGACGCACCAGGCCACGCCATGCTCGCGGTAGGAAGGAATGATCTCGTCGGGTGCCCTGGTCGCGCGGGCCGAGCCGACCTGGGCCGCCTCCTGACCAAGCATCGGCGGCCAGAGCCCGAGCTCGCCCTTGCGCTGCAGCGCGGTGGCCTCGGTGTCGATCCGCCTGGCCAGCACCATGTCGCGCAGATAGCCAGCGACCTCTTCATCGGTGCCGGTGAATGCGAAGTCGGGGTGCTCGACGCGGCGTCCGGACGGATCGAGCAGCTGGATCGGCACGTCGCCGCCAACCATTGCGGGGTTGAGCCCGTCCGGGCCGAGGCTGGTGGCGGGATCTCCGCTGCTCGCCTCGGCCCGACGGTTTGGGCTCGCGGAATGGGTGTTGCTCGCGGGCTCGGTCAACGGGCTCTCCTGGTGGCTGACGCTCCTTGGTTCATCTAACTTACGGTTACGTAACCATAGGTGTCAATGCTTGAGCCAGCCTGCCAGCCGGTACGCGTACACCCACACACAGGCCCGCACGCCAGAATCGCGTCCGGTGACTGGCTTCGCCCAATGTCACAGATCCAGAGCGCAGATCAGCTCGCCAGGCGCGTGGCTAAGGTAATGCCGTCCACTACGACACCCTGTTTCACGTAGTGGGACCGCTGTCGCCGAAATGGTGGGAGATTAGCCTCGTGAGCAGCGGACGCGAGTCCCCTGCATCCCAGCAAGCGATTGACAAGGAGACGTGGATGATCGTTCGGCCACCAGCTGGTTCGGTCTGCATGCTCACCACGCGTGCCGTCGACGGCCGGCTGCGGTCCCGTCCGGTCACCGTTTTCCACGGCGCCGACGATGCTGAGGTGACCATCTTCACCGCAGCCTCCGCCCGCAAAGTGACCGACATCTCGTCCGATCCTGCAGTCACTCTGGCTGGTCCGGTGGCGGACGGCTGGTGGTCGGCCGAGGGTTCGGCGAGCATCGACCAGGACGCGACCAGTGAGCTCGCCGCCGCCGGAATCCCGACCGCGCCCTATTCCTGCGTGCTCCGCGTCCGCCTGCAACTGGTGCGTCAGTGGACGATGCATTCGTCCCAGCCCTGGGACAACACGGTCGAGGAGTGGGAGCTCACCAGCCGCTGACCGCTGCTTCACGTTTGCTACCGAAACCGTGAGCGGACGCGGCCGGAACGGCCATCCGAACTAGGCAGCCCAGCGGCCGGTGAAGAACAGCCAGGCCCAGATGGCCTGGGTCACCAGGGCGACGGCCACCAGCAGGCCGATCAGAATCGCGCGCCAGGTGGGTAGCTTGCGTCGGCTGCCGCCGAGTTCGCCGAGCCACGTCCACAGCGGGAACCACAGCAGCACAGCGCGGTTCACGCTCATGAACCAGTACGAAACCGAGAACGCGGCCACCTGCAGGCCCACCCAGGTCGCCTCGCCCCAGCGTCGGCGCACCAGGCTGCCCAGGGTCACCACAACCCCGACCGCCATGCTCACCACCTCGGCGCGGAACACCCAGGCCCATTCCGGATGGTCGGCGTAAGCACCCGGCGCGAAGGCCTCGAAGGTGTGCCGCAGTGAGTCCCACGGCCAGGTGAAGCCGCGCGACCAGCCTGCCGCCTGGGCTTCGTACCAGGCTGCCCAGTTGCCGGTCATCGAATAGAGGTAGGCGAGGTACGCCACCACCACGCAGAGCGGGAACAGCAGCCACAGCAACCGTTTGCCCTTGTCCCGTGACGATCCGGCGGACGTGATCGCCAGCACCGCCAGCGCCACGATCAGAAACACCCCAGAGACGCGGACGGCCGCCGCCACCGCAGCGAGCACCGCTGCCGCACCCCACTGCTTGGCGGTGGCGCGCTCCCAAGCCCAAAACGCCGCCGCGCAGAACACCGACTCGGTGTACGGCACCATCGTGAACACCGCGGTCGGGGCCAGCAACCAGGCGATCGCCGCCGGGGCTCCGGCCATGCGGTACAGCGCGGCCGCAGCGAAACCGGACGCGAGCAGCGCCAGCAGAGTGCCGGCGATCATTATCGGCAGCCCGGTCGTCGAGGTCAGCCGCAGCAGCAGCGGCCAACCGGGGAAGAAGGCGATGTTGTGGCGGGCTACGTAGCCGTCCGCGGCGATGGCGAGGAAGTGCTGGACGTCCCAGTTGCCCACCAGGTCGGAGAACTTCCGGCCCTCGGTCAGCATCAGCCAGACGCCGACCAGGGCCATCAGCAGCCGGGTGGCGAACCAGGTCTGCACGACCAGGCGCGCGTCGGCTGAGCGGTGGACGCTAGTTGTCATGGCGTCTTGTCGTGGGGCTGGCAGCCGCGCGTGCACCTAGAGATCCCGGCCTGCGCCGGGATGACAATGCGCCGGTTGGGGGCACCGTTCGCCGGGATGA
>DAOPRQ010000028.1:0-18510 GCA_035349055.1 Propionicimonas sp. | reverse complement strand
CCGGCCTGCGCCGGGATGACAATGCGCCGGTTGGGGGCACCGTTCGCCGGGATGAAAATGCGCCGATCGGGGACACCGTTCACCGGGCGGCCAAGCGCTGGTTCAGGCGCACCAGCCAGGGGGCGTCGGATGCGTGGTCGAAGATGCCGCCGTCCGGGTCGTCGAGGCTGCCGGCGCGCACCACGTCCCGCTCCGGGCGCACCATGTCGAGCGCGACGCGAACGCACAGCCAGAACTGCACCGCGATCCGAAGCAGCACCGAGAGCCAGTACATCCGATCGTGGCCGTCGCCGGACGCACTGCGACCGTCCAGGTGCGCCCAGATGGCCGCGAAGTAGAAGCCCTCCGCGATCGAGAACACCGCCCAGTCCAGCCAGCGTGGACGGGCGAGCACCAGCAGCGGCAGCAGCCAGAGCACGTACTGCGGCGAGTAGACCTTGTTCACCATCAGGAACAGGGCGACGATCAGAAAGACCCCTTGAGCGAACCGTGGCCGGCGTGGCGCCAGCAGCAGCAAGCCGCAGATCACCACCGTGCCGGCCACCATGATCGCGGCCACCAGCTTCGACACCGAATCCACCTGGTAGCCGGCCAGGCCGAGCACGTACCAGATCGAGCCGAGGTCGCCGCCGCGGTCAACGTTGAAGGTCCAGAAATTCAACCAACCCGAAGGCGTGGCCAGATATACCGGCAGGTTCACCGCCAGCCAGGACGCTACGGTCGCCCCCAGGGTGATGAAGAACGGCCGCCACCGGCTCGTGCGCAGGCACAGCACAGCCAGGGGAACCAGCAGCAACACCGGATACAGCTTCGCCGCGATGCCCAGCCCCAGCCACACTCCCGTCCACACCGGCGACTTCCGTTTCCAAGCAAGCATCGCCAGCGCGGTCAGGGCGAGCACCAGTCCGTCCCAGTTGATCAGCGCGGAAGTCCAGATCGCCGGGGCGATCGCGATCATCAGGGCGTCCCACGGCCGGTGGAACTGCAGGTGCGCCCAGACCAGCACCACGAACAGTCCGAACAGCAGCACGATGTTGATGCCGAAGAACAGCCCAGCCGCGTGACTGATCTCGGTGCTGCTCAGACCCGGCTCACTGCGTCCGCCGAAGAGCACGACCAGGCGCCGCCCGAGTTCCATGATCGCGCCAGTGAGCACCGGGTATTCGACATCGCTGTCGAGGTACGGGATCTTGCCGTCCTGAAGCCCGCGCCAGTAGTACAGCACCGTGATGTCGGTGTAGCACATGTTCGGGAACATGTCCGAGCTGTTGCGGCACGGCAACTGCCGTAGCGCGAGCACCAACCAGGACAGCGTCAGTGCCAGATATGTCCACGGAGCGGGGTTGAACCACACCCCACCCGGACGCACGTGCTTACCCAGTGCGCCGCCGAGCACGTTCGACAGCGCTGCCGGAGTCTGGGTCACCCCGTGATCCTACGGGCCCGCGGCGACAGTCTGGGCGCCGGGGTCGACGGCGGCTTGCGCCCCTTCGGTGACCGTGGGCTGCCCGCTCGGCACCGACGCTGTCTCGGTCGGCTGTGTCGGCTGCGTCGGTTGGGGCACAGTCGGCTCGCCCGGGACGGTCACGGTCGGCACCGGTTCGGTGGGCACGGTCTCGGTCGGCAGCGGGTTCTCGGTCGCCGGCTCAGCGGTCTTGGACGGCTTCGCGGTCGGTGTCTGCGTCGACACCCGGACGGTCGGCGGATCGAAGCCCTCGTGCTCCTTACCGTCCATCGCCGTGCGCATGTACGCCAGCCACGTGGTCAGCGGCCAGCCCGAACCGAACCAGCCGCTGCCGAGGTCGGTGGTGCCCTGATCGCCCTTCACGTACATCACCGCTGTGGTGAGCTGCCTGGTGAAGCCGACGAACCAGACCGCCCGGGTCTCGGAGCGGCCCCCATCCGCCACGTAGTAGGTGCCGGTCTTGCCGGCCACCTCGTAGCCGAGCTGGGACGCGCGGTAGCCGGTGCCGTCCTGCGTCACCTTGGTCAGGGCGTAGGTCACATCGATCGCCACATCGGTTTCGATGGTCTGGCTGCCATTGGTGTCCGCCGCGTAGATCGAGCGGCCCTGGACGTCGAACACCTCGGCCACCACGTGCGGCGTGCGGTGAACGCCCTGGTTGGCGAACGTCGAATAGGCGGACGCCTGGTTGAGCGGACTCACCTCGGTACGCCCAAGCGGAATGCGGTTGGACGGATCCCAGTCGGTCGATTCGGGCAGGCCCGCGTCCGTGGCTGCCGTGACCACCTCCTGCGGCCCGTTCTCGATCTGGCTGACCAGGTCGGTGTAGGCGGTGTTGACCGACTTGGTGGTGGCCTGCTGCAGTGTGATCCGGCCGTAGTTCGCGCCGCCGGCGTTGCGCACCGGGCGTGAATCGCCGTCGGGGGTGAAGGTGTTGCCGTTCAGCTTGTCGTTCAGCGTCCATTCATTGCGCAGCGCCGCGGCGAGCGCGTAGGGCTTGAACGTCGAACCAGTCGGACGCGGGTTCGTGGCCCAGTTCCATTGGCTCTTCACGTAGTCCGGGCCCCCGTAGAGGGCCACCACGCCACCGGTGGCATTGTCGATGGACGCGAGCGCCGGGTGCAGTTTGGCCGCCGCCTTTTTGTCGCCGCCCGCGGCCTGCAACGCGGTCTCCTTGGCTGCGTCCACCGCCGCGGCCTGGGCGGCTTTGTCAAACGTGGTGACGATCTTCAGGCCCCGGCCGGAGATCTCCTCCTCGGAGAACCCGGCCCGGAGCAGCTCCTTCTGCACCAGGCTCAGCAGGAAACCCTTCGTCCCGCCCATCTGCGAGTTGGTCTTGGGCTCGGGGAACTCCGGCAGGGTGCGATAGATCTCAGCCTTCTGGGCTTCGGTGATCATGCCGAGCTCGACCATGCCGTTGAGCGTGTACTGGTAGCGCTCGAGCAGGTCGGCAGCCTCGGCGTCCCCGTTGGCCGGGTCGAGATTGCCCGGCGAGTTCAGGATCGCGGCCAGCGCCACCGACTCAGCGAGGGTGAGCTTGGCGGCCGACTTGTTGAAGTAGGCCTGCGCGGCGGCCTGGATGCCGTACGCGCCGCGGCCGAAGTAGACCGTGTTCAGGTAGCGCTCGAGGATCTCTTCCTTGGTCAGCTCCTGGCCTATCTTCGCGGCCAGCAGGATCTCCTTGGCCTTGCGGGTGAAGCTCTTCTCCTGGGTGAGGTACATGATCTTGATGTACTGCTGGGTGATCGTCGAGCCGCCGCCGGATTCGGTACCACCCGTGCTGATGCCGACCAATCCCAATGCGGCCCGGAATAAGCCGGTCACGGAGATTCCCGGGTCTTCCCAGAAAGTGCGGTTCTCGGCCGCGACCACGGCATCCTTCACATACTGCGGCATCTCCTCATAGGTGATGCTCTGCCGATTCTGCACCTGGAACGAGCCGATCTTCGACTTTCCGTCCGCGTAGTACACGAAACTCGTATTGGTCTGGAAATCCGAATTCGGATCGGGCACTTCGATGGTGCTGTAGGCGTAGGCGATCACCCCCACCCCGGCCAGACCGAGCACCAGCAGAATCGACATGGTCCAGGCCAGGACCCGCAGCCAGATTCGCTTCTTCTTGTTCTTTCCCTGTGAGTGCGGCGCGGCCGCCGGGCGCTTGGGATCAGCCATAAATGTCCTCAACGGTCGGTTGTCGCCGAGGCGGACGGCGGGTGACCCCGTCGCCGAGCAGGTAGCTGGTGATCAGGAAGTTCCAGCCGCACCGCACACACACCTCGACCACGCGGACCTTGAATTCGCCGTAGTCGGATTGCATTTCGTCGAGTTCGACGGTGGATTTGATGCGCCCCGAGTACTGGCCCAATTGATCGCCGAACACGTAGTTCAAGGTAGTGGTCCGCTCGGCTTCGCACACCGGGCAGGGCACTCTCGATTCCTCACCATGATGTGTGGCCGCCCGAATCAGCAGCGGGTCGGCGTCGCAGATCGAGAGGCTTTCCAGCGAGCGTTGTGGACGCCGCAACGCCTGCAGCGAATTGCGTCGCTGCAGCGCGTAATCGACCACTTCACGCTTGGACCACATGACTCCAAGGGTAGATGGAGCTTCCCAATCGGTCGAAACCCGGATGCGTTCAGGGCGGCTTGGGCACCGAGCGGATCAGCGGCAGTAGGCGGCCCAGGCGTCGCGATCTCCAGCGAAGACGTTCTGGTCGATGAAGGCTTCCTCGCCGGAGTAGCCGGCCAGTCGATTCCGGTCGCTGTATTGCCAGAAGGTCCAGTCGCGGGCCGTCGGACAGGGCAGGCTCGCGCCAGATGTCCCGGATCCAGATGTCGTTGACCACGAAGTTCGCCGCGAGATAGCGCTCGTATGCCTCCGGGGTGGCGTAGAGGATCGGCGCGCGGCCGTAGTGGGCGGTCAGCCGTTCGAGCAGGTCACCGAGTTCACGACGGACGTCGGCGGAGGTGCGACTTGGACCTACCGTCGGCCCAGGGTTTCGACATTGGTGAGCGGTCCGGTGGCGACCAGCACCGCGTCCGCATTCGCCGGATCCATGAAGGTATCGATCAGCATCCGGACCGCATGGCCGTCCTGAGCCCGCGAAAGCGCCGGTGGCAAGGGTAATCGCCGCAGCTGGAACTCGGCATGCTCGGCGTTGAGAACCTCCCGCGGAACCGGGAAGTCCGAACGGGTGAGTCGCAGTCGAGCACGGTCCTGGTGGTCATGGCCGACCAGCCTTCGTTGGCGGCCCGGCCGTCGAAATGGGTGTTCTCAGCCCGCTTAGAGCCCGCAGAACCCTCATTTCGATGGGCATGGCCCGATTCCGCAAGAGGTACCGCGGGCGTAATTTTGGTGCCAACTTCTTCGGGATCGGGGGACCCGATGAAGACTCGATCGCTGGGCGCGTGGTGTACGTCGACGTCGCCAGGGCGTTCAACGGCCACGGCCTGTGCGATACCGGCCTGCCCTGGGTGATCAGCGGGCTGCGTCCGGCTGCGGCCGGGCCGCCGAACCTCCTCGGCCAGGCCGCTTACGCCGCCGTGCTGTACGGAGCCGGCGTGCGCTGAGTCGGCTTCAGTCGATTCGCAGGTACTGCTCCAGCGTCTTCGTGGACGTGCGTCGGACGCCGTTGGCGACCGACTCGCCGACGTAGCGGAAGTGCCACGGCTCGTACGGGATGCCGGTGATCTTCTGCTTGCCTTTGGGGTAGCGCAGGATGAACCCGTAGTCAGCCGCATGCGCGCGCACCCAGGCTCCAGCTTTCGAGCTACCGAAGGTGTAGCCCCGGACGATCCGTCCGCGCTTCCAGGCGAGGTCGACGGCCAGTCCGGACTGGTGCTCGCTGGCACCGGCGGGAGCGGTCAGCTTCGCGCCGGGGCGGTAGATGCGCTTCTGCGTGGCGTAGGAGCGATAAGCCGAGCGGACGACCAGCGTGTAGCCGGCCTTCTTCGCTGCGGCGAACATCGCCTTCAGTTGGGTGCCGGCTTTTGCTTGGAGGTAGACCCCACTGAGCCCGTAGGTAGGCACCTGAACCCGGCTGAGGCTCGGCTTGTAGGCGGACGTGACCCGATGCTTCTTCGAGATCACCACGGTGTCGCACACCACGAACGGGGCGCGCTTGGCCTTCGCTGACTTCCGATCGTCCAAGGCTCCGCGGCAGTCCGGTTCCGGGGTCGGAGTGGGCGTCAGGGTTGGGGTCGGTTCGGGAGTGGGCGTGGGTTCGGGCGTCGGCTCCGGGGTCGGACTCGGCGTAGGTTCCGGCGTCGGCTCCGGGGACGGAGCGGGCGGCGGTTCCGGAGACGGGGTCTCGGCCGGCGGGGATATCTCGCTGATCAGGCCGAGCGGACGCGCGTCCGCCACTTCGGCCAGCCCCGGCGAGGCCCAACTCAGCAGCACGACCGCTACCGCCGCCACCAGCCTGCGTCCCCGAGCCACGTCGGCAGAGCCTAGCGGGCGTTCGCGCCGTCCCACATCCGGGTTCAACGGGGGCGCCGAAGGCCCGCGTCCGAAACGATTCCACAAGCGTTAGCGATTCGATGAGAGCGCGTTCAATGTGACACACTCGTTGGATGCGTTCTTACCGGGAAATCCTCGCGATCCCGGGGGCATTGAAGTTCAGCGCGGCCGGCGTTCTGGCCCGATCGGGCGGGGCGATGATGGGCCTCGGCATCGTCCTGATGGTCTCCGCGCTCTACGGCAGCTACGGCCTGGCCGGTGCCCTCGCGGCAGCGAACGGCGTGGCTTGGGCAATCGGCACCGCGGTGCTCTCGAACCTTGTCGACCGTTACGGCCAGCGCCGGGTGATGTACCCCGCGGTGGTGGTTTCGGCGACCATGCTCATGGTCGTCGTCGTGTTCGCCGTGCTGCAGTTGCCGGCATGGACGCTGTTCCCGCCGGTGATCATCAGCGGCGCCACCGGTGGCGCGCCCGGCGCGCTCGTCCGCGCCCGCTGGAACCACGCCACCAGCGACCCCGGGCAATTGCACACCGCCTACTCGCTTGAATCGACGCTGGACGAACTGACCTTCGTGATCGGTCCGGTGGCGGCTACGGCCCTCTCGGTCGGCGTGCATCCGGCGGCCGGTCTGGTTGCGCCGATCATCTTGTCTCTGGTGGGGGCGAAGCTGTTCTACTCGCAGCGCGAAACCGAGCCGCCGGTCATGCCGCGACCGGCCTCGCAGCAGCAAACCCCGTTGTGGCGACGGCTCATCCTGATGGCGCCGGGCGTCGGAGCAGTGGTCGCGGTGAACCTGCTGATCGGCTGCGTCTTCGGCGCCATCGATGTCAGCGTGGTCGCGGCAGCCACCTCCTGGGACGTCCGGGCGGCATCCGGGGTGGTGCTGGCGGTGTTCTCGCTCGCGTCCGGGCTGGCCGGATTCTACTACGGCTCGCGCACCTGGTCCTCGCCGCTGCCGGGTCGGTTCGTGGTGGGCGTGCTGGCCCTGTTTGCGAGCACGCTGGGCCTGCTGCTGGCGAACTCGATCCTGCTGCTTTCGGCGGTCGGGTTCCTCGTCGGAGTGACCGTCGCGCCCACGCTGATCAACGGCAACACGTTGATCGGACGGCTGGTGCCGCGTGAGCGCCTCACCGAGGGTCTCTCGTGGATGGGCACTGGTATCGGGATCGGCGCCTCGATTGGTTCGAGTGTCGCTGGACAGCTGATCGACTCTTCGGGCTACCACGCCAGCCTGGTGTCGGTCGCGGCCTTCGCCCTCGTCGCAGCCGCGATCGCGCTCGCGTCGTTGCGGACGCTGCGCCGCGCTGCGGTGAACACCGATCCCGAGTACGCCGAGGACGCGGACGCAGTGCACTGAGCCGTGCCGCGGTCATCCCGCCCGAGTGCGTCCCGGAAACGGTCGCTGAGGAGCGCTCGGCTGAGGATCGAAGCCAAGCGCGTCACGAGGGGCCGCTTCCCACCCGGGGCGGCGGTCTCACTAGCATGGCGGCGCAGTGGCCTGCCCGGTCCGCGCTCGAACCTGACCCTGCTGGCAGCCGCGGCCGACGTACTGCCTCGCGAAGTGGCTCTACGCTTCGCGAGCAAGTCGGATGAGTACCTCGCGTGCTGCGGAGTGGCTGCTGTCGGCCGGCTGATCCTCGAAGCACCGGACGATCTTTCGTTGGTCGAACTGCTCACCGCCCGGGCGGCGGATGAGCTCTGGCGGGTGCGCGAAGCCGCCGCCATCGCTGGCCAGTTGATCGGGGATCAGGATGCCGTCCGGCTGCGCACCCTGGTTGCCGACTGGCGACAACGACCAACCCAGACTGATCTGTTCAATTGACTGGTGGAGTATTACCTTGTACTACATGACCTCCAACACAGCCGCCCGCAATCAGCGCCGCACCCTCGTCTACTCGGTGCGGCTCAGTCCGTCCGAGAGCAACGCCATCCAGAAGATCGCTGACGCACGGCATCTGCCCGCGTCCACACTCGTCCGCTCGTGGATCCTTGACCGGCTCGACCAGGAGCAGGGTGCCTGACTTCACCGTCAAGCCCACCCTCGCCGGGGAACTGGTCACCCTGCGGCCAGCCGCAGCGGCCGACGCAGCCATCCTGCACCAGGCCATGGCGGACGCCGAGGTCAGCCGACTCACCGGATCGGTGCACTCCAGCACCGCGACCGACGAAGAGCAGTGGACGGTCGCCGACCTGGAAGAGATCTACGGCCGCTGGGCGACCGCGCCCGATCGCATCGTCTGGGTGGTCATCGAGAACTCGACCGGCAAGATCGTCGGCGAGTCGGTGCTGAACGATCTTGACGAGGGCAACCTCAGTTGCGGCTTCCGGATCTGGATCACCGGTGCCCGGGACCGCGGATTGGGCACCGAAGCGGTGCGGCTGAGCGTCGGGCACGCGTTCGCGTCCGGACTGAACCGGGTGGAACTCGAGGTATACGCCTTCAACCCGCGCGCCCGCCACGTGTACGAGAAGGTCGGGTTCCAGCTCGAAGGCACCAAGCGGCAGGCGCTGCGGTTCGACGACGAGTGGGTGGATTGCCACGTCATGGGCCTGCTGGCGCAGGACTGGACGGGCTGAACCGCCGATCAGAGTCAGCAACAGCCGTGAATAGACTGATGCGGGCCAATCGAGAGGAGTGACATGCGCCTGCTGTTCCTTGGGGCTGGTGCGATCGGCACCTACGTCGGCGGTTCGCTGGCTGCCGCCGGGCACCACGTCACCTTCAGCGAGCAACCCGAAGCCGCCCGGATCATCGCCGAGCAGGGTCTTCGGCTGACCCGGGACAACCGGACTACCTCCGTCCGCGATTTCGCCATCTTCGATTCGGCGGACGCGGCCCTGGCCGCAGGACCTTACGACGCGATGGTCTTCGCGTTGAAGTCGTTCGACACCGAATCAGCGCTCACCGGCCTGCAGGCGACCGGCGCCGAGTTGCCGCCCGTCCTCTCGCTGCAGAACGGCGTGGACAACGAGCCGAAACTGGTCGCCGCGCTCGGCGCCGACCGGGTGATCACCGGCACCGTGACCACCGCGGTCAGCAAGCCGGGCATAGGTCAGGTGATTGAGGAGAAGCGTCGCGGCATCGGCATCGCCCTGGACCACCCGCTCGGCGAGGCACTGGTCAGCGCACTCAACGATGCCGACCTGAACGGTGTCGGCTACCCCCAGCCCGGACCGATGAAGTGGTCGAAGCTGCTCACCAACCTCACCGGCAACGCGACGTCCGCGATTCTGGACGAGCCGGTCGGGGCACTGTTCGCCGACCGCCGCACCTACGCGATCGAGGTCGCGGTGCTGCGCGAGTGCCTGGCCGTGATGGCCGCGCTCGGCTACCGTCCGGTGGATCTACCGGGGACGCCGGTGCGTGCGCTCGCCTTGGCCGCCCAGCGGCTGCCGCGATTCATCGCCCAACCTGCGCTGACCAGGGCTCTTGGCGGCGGACGCGGCGACAAGATGCCGTCCTTCCACATCGACCTGCACGGCGGACGCGGCCAGACCGAGGTGCAGTTCCTGAACGGAGCGGTGGTGCGCCACGGGGATGAACTCGGTGTGCCGACCCCGGTGAACCGCGTCCTCACCGAGACCCTGGAAGACCTCAGCGCCGGCCGGCAGAGCCTGGACACCTACCGCCACAATCCCGACGCGCTACTGAAGCTGCTCTGAGACGGCGGCGGCGAAAGGGACTGTCCCGGTTGGCCCGCCAGGGTGAGAGATCCCGGCCTACGCCGGGATGACGTGAAACCGGCCTCTCCACCAACGGTGGGGCTCGTCCCGCGCAAAGCTCGGCGGGACCGATTTGGGCTAGTGGCGCACCAGACCGGTCTCGTAGGCGAACAGGACCAAACCCACCCGGTCGCGGCATTGAAGCTTCGACAGCAGCCGCGTGATGTGAGTCTTAACGGTGCCTTCGGCCATGTAGAGCTTGGCTGCGATCTCGGCGTTGGTGGCACCAGCGGCGATCTCGACCAGCACCTCGCGCTCGCGGTCGGTGAGCACATCCAGGCGAGGGTTGGGGCCTTCGGGGTTGTTCGGCAGCCTCGGCACCACATGGTCGAGCAGCCGCCGGGTGGCCGACGGCGCCATCACCGCTTCGCCGGCGGCGACCGTCCGGATCGCATTCAGCAGGTCGGACGGACGCGCGTCCTTCAGCATGAACCCCGAAGCCCCGGCCTTCAGCGCGCTGAATACGTACTCGTCCAGGTCGAAAGTGGTCAGCACCAGTACCCGGGTCGGCACACCGGAAGCGACGATCCGCCGGGTTGCCTCCACCCCGTCCATCACCGGCATGCGAATATCCATCAGCACCACGTCGCACGGATGCCGCAGCACCCCCACCACTGTGCCGGCGCCGTCCGGAGCCTCACCGACCACCTGCAGGTCATCCTCGGCCTCGATCAGCATGCGGAAGCCGCTGCGCACCAGCTCCTGGTCGTCGGCCAGGAACACTCGGATAGTCATCGTTGGTCATCCTCCTGCGCTGTGGTGTATAAGGGCAGCGGCAGCACCGCGGTCACCTGAAAGCCGCCGGTCGGACGCGCCCTGGTCAGCAGCCGTCCGCCCATCGCCGCGACCCGCTCGCTCATCCCGCGCAGGCCGTGTCCCGGGTTCTGCGGCACCGCGGACGGGGTCGCGACACCGTTGTCGATCACGTCGATGTTGATCTCCCGCATGCCGTAGGTGATCGTCACCGCGGCAGTGGCCTGCGGACCGGCATGCTTGAGGAAGTTCGTAAGCGCTTCCTGGACCACCCGGTACACGGTCAGCTCCAATGCCGGCGAGACTCGCGGCGGCTGACCCTGCACGGTCAGCCGCACCCGGTCGCTGGTTCGCGCGACCAGATCGGGAATGTCGGTCAGCCGCGGCGACGGCGCGAAGTCGGCCTGCGGCAGCATCTCCGGCTCCGAGCGCAGCACTCCGAGGATCCGGCGCATCTCGCTGAGCGCCTCGCGTCCGGTCTCGGCGATCGTGGTCAGGGCCTGGGTGGCAGCCTCTGGCTTCTTCGTCGCCATCGCCCGTCCGCCTTCGGCCTGAACGATCATCACCGACAACGAGTGCGCCACGATGTCGTGCAGCTCGCGGGCGATCTGCGTCCGGGCCCGCGATTCGGCCAGCCGAGCTTCCTGGTCCCGCTCTGCCAGCGTCGTCCGGTAGCGCTCCTCCGCGGCCAGGACGCGGTGGTGGTGGGTCTGCGTCGACTCGAGCACCCGGCGTCCGACCGCGTACGGGGTGACCACCAGCCCCATGCAGACGAACCAAGCCAGCACCACCCAGATCAGGTCGCGCAGGCTGAGGTAGTAGGGGTCTTCGACGATCCAGCGCACCGGGCCGAGGACGGCGCCGATCGAGCCGATGGCGAGCGCGATTCGCGCCTGCCGTCCGGGAATCCAGCGGGCGACCGAGTAGGCGACCACCGGAACCGCCACCAGGGTGGCCATCGGGGTTGATGAGAGCACCAATTGCATCAACGCTGCGACACTCACGCCCGCCAGTGCGAGCAGTGGCGAGTGCCGCCGGAACACCAGCGCACCGATCATCAGTACGGCGCTGGCGAACTGCCCGGTGGTGAACGCTTCGGCGAACCCGCGGACGCCGTACGGCGGGATCGTCAACAGGCCGAGGCCAGCGGCGAGCGCGGCGTCGAGCACCCAGTCGTGCCGGGTGGCACCGGGTGGAAACCAGACGTCGTTACCTCGCATCGCTGCCAAGACTAGAGGCCGGGCCCACCAGTGCAGGGCCCATTACCATGGGCGGAGTCGACAGGAGGGTGACAGATGCAGTTGAGGCGCGCCGCGGTGGTGCTCGCGCTCGGGCTCGCCCTCGCGGGATGCACGTCCACGACGGCGCCGAGCCCGTCCACCCCAACCAGTGCGCCGGCGTCTTCGGCCGGGCCTTCGACGCCGGCCGAATCGGTCACCCCGGAGGTGCCGGCGGCGACGGTGTCCGTGCCACAGGTCGGGGAGTGCACCGGTCCGGTGGACCTGAGCGGCGCATCGATCGCCAGCCTCACCGCGATTCCGTGCGCGCAGCCGCACTACTACGAGGTGCAGGCGCGCGTCCCGATCAGCGGCGACGCCTACCCGGGTGCCGAGGCGCTCGGCGAGCAGGCGATGACGAAGTGCTCGGACGGCTTCGCCGACTACGTCGGCGCTGAGCCCGGTTATTCGCGCTACTCATCGGCCTATGTCGTCCCGGACGAGGTGGCTTGGGCCACGCCGGCGAACCGAGTGATCACCTGCCTGGTCGGTTCCGCGGACGGTGGCCTGACCGGCTCAGCCAAGGGTGACTTCCTGGTCTTCCCGAAGAAGGGCCAGTGCACCGGGCCCCAGGACGTGCCGGCCCTAGAGCTGGAGCTGATCGACTGCGCGAGCGAGCACCACTACGAGGTCTTCGCCGCCTCGAACGTGAAGGGCAAGAAGGCGCCCACCGACGCCGAGGTGGAGAAGCTGTTCGCGTCCGTGTGCCTGGCTGGCTTCCAGAAGTTCGTCGGGGTCGCCGCCGGACAGTCCAAGTATGAGGTGACCTACTTCATCGCGTCCGCCGAGCTCTGGGAGAAGGTCGCCGATCACCGAATCGTGTGTTCGGCTGGTTCACCCAAGGGCGGCGTGAAGGGTTCGCTGAAGGGCGTGAAGAAGTAGTCAGCCGCCAAGCAGTTCGCTGAAATCGGTGACGGTCAATTCGTCTGTGGTCTCGATCGGGTCGGCCGACAGCACCAGCGTCGCGAACGCCTGGGCGGCGGACGCGATCCGGCGTTCGAGCTTTCCACCGGCCGTGCCCCAGTCCTTGGTCGCTGCGAACACCGAGAGCGGTGCTACCAGCGCTTTCAGGTAGAAGAACAGCGGCAGCATGGCCTGGTCGATCATCAGTGAGTGCCGCGCCGTGCCGCCGGACGCTGCCAGCAACACCGGATGGCCCCGCAGCGCGTCCTCCTCGAGTGCGTCGAAGAACAGCTTGAACAAGCCGGAGTAGGAGCCGTTCATCACCGGCGAAACCACGACCAGCCCGTCCGCGGCCCGCACCGCAGCGAGCGCCCGCCGCAGGTTGGCGCCGGGGACGCGGGTGGTGAGGTGCTGCGCCAACTCCACCGCGATCGTCCGCAGTTCAATGTGAGTGACCTCGGCCTGGGTGTTGGCTTCTGCGAGCGCGACGACTACGGCGTCACTGATCCGCTCACCCAACAGCCGGCTCGAGGACGGCGTGCCGGTGCCGGCGCTGACCACGACGATGCTGGTCATCGCTCTACTCCTTGGCTGGTGGTCGCAGTGTCGTAGGGCGAGCGGCCGGTGACCTCGTCCACGAACCCGCGGGCGGTCGCGCCGGTCGAGACCGCGTCTGCAGCCTCACCCAAGCTCCGGGCGTCCCTTGCGGCAACCAGGGACGAGTGGGTGGGCGCGTCCGGGATGTGCGCTGGTCGGCCTTCGGCGTAGCCCTTGCGGAGTTCGGGCAGGATCTCGCCGAGCAGGTCGAGCTGCTCCAGGACGGTCTTCAGCGGCAGGCCGGCGTGATCGATCAGGAACAGCTGCCGCTGGTAGTGACCGACCGCGTCCGTGAACGACAGGGTGCGTTCGAGGACCTGCTGCGGGGAGCCGACGATCAGCGGAGTCTCGGTCATGAACTCCTCCAGGGACGGCCCGTAGCCGTACACCGGAGCGACGTCGAAGTACGGGCGGAACTCGTTGATGGCGTCCTGGGAGTTGCGGCGCATGAAGAACTGCCCACCGAGCCCGACGATCGCGGTATCGGCGGGGCCGTGGCCGTGGTGTTCGAAGCGGCGCCGGTACAGGTTCACCATCCGCTTGGTGTGGGACAGGTTCCAGAAGATGTTGTTGTGGAAGAACCCGTCGCCGTAGTAGGCGGCCTGCTCGGCGATCTCCGGGGAACGGATCGAGCCGTGCCATACGAACGGCGGCACCCCGTCCAAGGGCTGCGGCGCCAGCGTGAACCCCTGCAGCGGGGTGCGGAACTTACCTTCCCAATTCACCACTTCGTCACGCCACAGTTTCCGCAATAGCGCGTAGTTCTCGATGGCCAAGCTGATGCCGTCACGGATGTCGCGGCCGAACCAGGGATAGACCGGGCCGGTGTTCCCGCGTCCCATCATCAGGTCGACCCGGCCCTCAGCCAGATGCTGCAACACCGAGTAGTCCTCGGCGATCTTCACCGGATCGTTCGTGGTGATCAGCGTGGTCGCGGTCGACAGGATCAGCTTCGAAGTTTGCGCGGCGATGAACCCCAACAGGGTCGTCGGCGAGGACGGATGGAACGGCGGGTTGTGATGCTCACCGGTGGCGAACACATCCAGGCCGATCTCCTCCGCCTTCTTCGCAATCGCCACCGCAGCCAGGATCCGCTCATGCTCGGTCGGCGTCCGTCCCGTCGTCGGATCGGTCGTCACATCACCGACACTGAAGATACCCAGCTGCATTTTCCTGCTCCAAATGGTTGTTGATTCAACTATCTGCTCAACCTTGCTGCGCGCGCAACTATTCCGTGTCGCGATCTCGAAGCCACCGTTGGCCGAATACCCGGACTTGGGCCCTGGAGCACCGACCGACTCCGAAATCCCGACAGGAGCCAAGTGGACGGCCGCGTTCACGAACGATGGGCAAGAATGGGCCCATGCCCGACTTCACCACCTGGATTCCGGTCAACAGCCTGACCTCCATCGGCGTGGTGATCGTCGTCGCGATCGTCGCCCGGTTCCTGCTGGTGCGCCTCGTGCGCGGCATCACGAATCGCGCGCTGGCCAAGGGAAAGAAGCGCCGCGAGCGCGAGTTGAGCGTGGCGGAGAAGCTGCTGAACACGGTCACCCTGGCCAACCAGGAGCGCTACGAACAGCGGACGGCGACCCTCGGCTCCGTGATCGCCAGCGTGATCGGAGTGGTGGTCTGGACGATCGCGACCTTGACCATCCTGAATATTCTGGGGATTCCGATGGGGCCGCTGCTCACGTCCGCCGGGGTCGGCGGCGTCGCGCTCGCCTTCGGCGCGCAGAGCCTGGTGAAGGATTTTCTCTCCGGCATCTTCATGATCATGGAGGACCAGTACGGCGTCGGCGACCTGGTCAACACCGGCGAGGTCACCGGCACGGTCGAGGAGGTCGGGCTGCGAACCACCCGGCTGCGCGACGGCACCGGTACCGTGTGGTACGTCCGCAATGGTGAAATCTTGCGGATCGGCAACCAGAGCCAGGGCTGGTCGACCGCGATCGTGGACGTGCCGGTGGCCTACGACGAGGACGCTACGAAGGTGATCGGCATCCTGGAGGAGGTCGCCGCCGAGATCGCCGAAGACCCCGACTACGCCGAGGTGCTGCTGGACAAGCCCGCCGTCGCCGGGGTCAATGCCGTCACTGCGACGACGATGAGCATCCGCGTGACCGCGAAGACCGCCACCAACCAGCACTGGGGCGTGCAGCGCTCGCTACTGGAGCGCAGCCTGAACGCACTGGCGAAGGCCGGCGTCCGCAGCCCGACGACGATGATCCTCCCGCCGAACGCGGGCTGAGCCCGGATCCACCGATCAGACCGAGAGATCCCGGCCTTCGCCGGGATGACAGTAGATCTTGCCGGGATGACGGTAGGTTTCGCCGGAGCCGGAGTCGAACTCAGCGACTGCCGATTGACTGATAGCCTCAGCACGTTGGACGGAGAACCGGGTGCGAACCCCGGGCTGACCCGCAACCGTAACTGCCACGCAGGAGCCGGACCGATGCCCAACGTAACGGAACACGCTCCCGCGCGGAATCGGGCCTGAACCACTGCTACTGCGTCACTGATGCCGTGCGTGAGCCGTACTTGAAAGGTTCACATGTCACGACTCAGAGGGCTCGCGGTCGCGGTAGCCGCCAGCGTCACCTTCCTGGCCTTGCCGCCAGTCACCGCGTCCGCCGCTACCTTCAACGACACCATGCCGGACGCGAACTACCGCGCCTGCGTCAACACCAAGCTGGGGCTGGCCGCGGATGCCGATCCGTCTGCCGAACAGCTCGCGACCATCACCGAACTGTCCTGCACCGGCAAGGGCATCACTGACGTCACCGGCACCGCGGCGCTGACCAACCTGACCAAGCTCTTCCTCGGTGGCAACTCGATCACGAACATCGCTGGGCTAGCGAGTTCAACCAAGATCTTCTCCCTCGGCCTGGAGAACAACCAGCTCAGCAACATCGCCCCGCTGAGCGCACTGAGCAAGCTGAGCGCGGTCACGCTCGCCGGCAACAAGCTGCGCGACCTTTCCGTGCTCGGCACCCTGCCCGCCTACTCGTCCGGTTCCGGGACGCGCTACGGCCAGCAGGCGGTGGCCGCGGCCGCCGCCACCGGTGTCGCCGCCATCGTGCCGACCATCGTCAACGCAGCCGGCAGCCTGGTCGTGCCCACCACACCTGCCGGCGCTACGGTCAGTGGCACGACGGTCACCTACGCCGGTCCCGGCAGCTACGAGTGGACGTTCCGCGATCCCGACGACTTCTATTTCAACGGCAAGGTGACCGTGGTAGTCACCGACACCGCGGACACGGTCCCGGACGCAGCCCTGCGTGCCTGCCTCAACACCCGGATCGGCAACGCCGACACGACCGTTCAGCCCACCGTGGCCCAGCTCGCCGCGCTGACCGGTGCGCTCAGCTGCGCCAACAAGGGCGTGCAGGACCTGACCGGACTGAACCTGGCCACCGGGCTCACCGGCCTGACTCTGAACGGCAACTCGATCAGCGACGTCTCGCCGATCTCCGCGCTGGTGAATGTCACCACCGCGAACCTCTCGCTGAACGAGATCACCTCGATCGCCGGGCTCGGCACGCTGCCGAAGCTGGGCACCATCCAGCTGCAGCAGAACCTCGCGTCCACCAAGGCCAAGCTGCAGACACTGGCCGGGGTGAACAAGCTGACCGCGCTGACCGCGATCACCGCCAACTACACCGCGATCCGCAGTCTGGCGCCGCTCGCCGGGAACACCAGCTTGAAGAACCTGACCGCCACCAACAACCAGCTCAGTGACCTCACCCCGCTGGCCACGGCGGGTAGTCAGTTGGCCAACGTCGATCTCAGCAGCAACCAGATCTCCGACCTGTCGCCGGTCAAGTCCAAGAGCTACACCAAGCTCGCCGTGACCACGCAGACGATCGCAGCGGCCGACGCGACTGCCACCCAGGAGACCGCTGCACCGGCCGTCACCAAGAAGGACGGCAGCGCCCTGGTCGCCACCCCACCCGCTGGGGTCACCACTTCGAACAGCAAAGTGACCTACGCGTCCGCCGGTAGCTACAACTGGACGTTCAGCTTCACCGACAGCCTGCAGGGCGTCACCTTCGGCGGCACGATCACCCAGGTCGTGAAGGACGCCCCACCACCGGTGGTCGAGGTCGCCGTTCCGGACGCGAGCTTCAAGGCGTGCCTGGCCGGCTTGCTGAAGCAGGACACGTCCGCTGCGATCACCGCGGACCAGCTTGAGGCGCTGACCAGCGTCACCTGCATCGACCAGGGCATCGTCGAGCTGACCGGAGCCGAGCACCTCGTCAACGCCACCGAACTCGTGCTGAGCACCAACGCGGTCAGCAATGTGGCGCCGCTGGCCGGCCTCACCAAGCTGACCAAGCTCTACCTGCCGGGCAACGCGATCAGTGATCCGTCCGCGCTCGCTTCGCTGACCGGGCTGGACGAGCTGCTGCTCAGCTACAACCCGATCAGTTCGATCTCCGCGCTCGCCCCGCTGGTAAACCTGACCAACCTCGAGGTCACCCAGAAGTTCGGCCACACCGGCGCGGACCTCACCTCGCTGGACGGGGTGCAGGGCATGACCAAGCTCACCCGGCTGGTGGCGAACAATTCTTCGCTGACCTCACTGGAGCCGGTGACCGGGCTGAAGTCGCTGAAGAAGCTCTACGTTAGCAACAACCAGATCACCGACCTGAGCCCGGTGCAGGGCCTCACCGAGCTGACCGGTTTCGGCGCGTTCAGCAATCGGATCAGCGATGTCAGTCCGCTGGCCGGGCTCACCAAACTGACCGATGTCGACCTCGAATACAACCAGATCGGCGACCTGTCCGCACTCAGCGGCCTGACCAATCTGGGTTACCTGGGGTTGAAGGCACAGGGCCAGGTGGTCACCGCGAAGTCCGTCCCGGCGCAGTTCACCACTTCCGCACCGAAGCCGCGCACCAACACCGGGACGGCCGCGACGCTGACCGCACCGGACGGCATCACGGTGACGGACCAGAAGGTGCGCTACCCGGCTGAGGGCAGCTACACCTGGACGTTCTCCGCCAAGGATGCGGAAAGCAGCACCGAGTTCTTCGCCGGCACGATCACCCAGCCGGTGACCGCCCCGGTCAGCGGTGCCGCCGACGTACCGGACGCGAACCTGCGGTCCTGTCTGGCCGAAGCCGTCGGGCTCAGCGCGTCCGACGTGCCCACCGAGGCCGAACTCGGGACCGTTACCAGCGCCGATTGCGCCGCTGGCGGGATCACCGATCTCACCGGTGCCGAGTTGCTGACCGCGGCCACGGCATTGAACCTGTCCGGCAACCCGCTGGGCAACATCGCCCCGCTGGAGAAGCTCAGCAAGCTGTCCGAGCTGAACCTGGCCTCGACT
>DAOPRQ010000027.1:4460-30511 GCA_035349055.1 Propionicimonas sp. | reverse complement strand
CTCCGCAAGGTGGACCGAAATCGCCGATGTCGGCGGCAGATGTCCAGCTTGCGGGATGGTCGGGCGATGGGGGCAGGATGAGTCCGTGATCTCCTTCAACTTCGCCACCGCCGGACGCATCGCCTTCGGCGCCGGCCGCAGCTCCGAACTGTTGGACGTGGTCGCCAGTCTCGGCCGGCGGCCGTTCCTCTGCACCGGCTCGGACGCGTCCCGCTACCTCTCGGTCTACGAAACGCTGGCTGACTACGCCACTTTCGCGGTAGCCGGGGAGCCGACCATGGACGTCGTCCGGGCCGGCGCCAAGGCTGCGCGCGAGCACGGCGCCGATGTGGTGATCGGTCTCGGCGGCGGTGCGGTACTGGACGCGGCCAAGGTGATCGCCGCCCTGGTCACCAACGGCGGCGACCCGCTCGACTACGCCGAGGTGGTCGGTGCGGGACGGCCGCTGCGCGTCGCCTCGCTGCCGGTGGTCGCGCTGCCGACCACGTCCGGCACTGGCTCGGAGGTCACCGCCAACGGCGTGGTCACGTCCACGGAGCATCGGGTGAAGGTGAGCCTGCGGTCGACGTCCATGCTGCCGCGGGTGGCGATCGTCGATCCCGAACTGACCCTCACCTGCCCGCCGGCGACCACCGCCCACGCCGGTCTGGACGCCCTCGTGCAGTGCATCGAACCGTTCGTGTCGCCGTTCGCCACGCCGCTCACCGACGGGTTCTGCCGAGAGGGCATCCGGCGGGCCGCGTCCGGACTGCAGCGCGCGTACCACCACCCCGACGACCTGGACGCGCGCACCGACGTGAGCGTTTGCTCGCTGCTCTCCGGCTTGGCGCTTGCCAACGGCAAGTTGGGTGCGGCGCACGGCCTGGCCGGCCCGCTGGGTGGGTTCCTCGGCGCGCCGCATGGTGCGATCACCGCGTCCGTCATGGTGGCGGTCAGCGAGCACAACCTGGCGGTGCTGAAGGCGTCCGATGATCGGCAGGGGCTGGCGCGTTACGCCGAAGTGGGCGAACTGCTCACTGGCCGCCGCGAGGCCGCGGCCTTCCTCGGCTGGTTCACCGATACCGCCGCCGAACTGGGCGTTCCCGGGCTGGCCGCTTTGGGCTTGGCGGACGCCGACGTGGACGGGATCGCCGTGGCGGCCACGAACGCGTCCAGCAGCAAGGGCAACCCCGTGCCGATGACGCCGGAAGCGTTCGCTGCGGTGCTTCGCCGCTCGATGTGACTACCCTGATCGCCAGGAGGGCAGAAGATGACTGATCCACTGAAGTCCCCGCTGCACGAACGCCACGAGGCGCTGGGCGCCAAATTCTCCGAGTTCGGCGGCTGGCTGATGCCGCTGCAGTACTCCGGGGTGGTGGCCGAGCATCGGGCCGTCCGGAACGCGGTCGGCGTGTTCGACGTCAGCCATCTCGGCAAGGTGCGCGTGCTCGGGACGGGCGCCGCGGAATTCGTGAATAGCTGCCTCACCAACGATCTCGGCCGCATTCAGCCGGGTCAGGCGCAGTACACGCTGGCCTGCAACGACGCCGGCGGGGCGATCGACGACATCTTCACCTACCTGATCTCGCCGGACGAGGTCTTCCTGGTGCCCAACGCCGCCAACAACGCAACGGTTTACGGGCTGCTGAGCGCGGCGGCGCCGGCCGGCATCGAGGTGCGCAACGAGCATCGCGACCACGCCGTGATCGCAGTGCAGGGCACGAATTCGGACGAGACCCTTGCGGCGCTCGGGCTGCCGGTCGGGCACGACTACCTGACCTTCCTGATGGGTTCCTACGGGGGTGTCGACCTGATCGTCTGCCGCACCGGCTACACGGGGGAGCGCGGCTACGAGCTGATCGTGCCCGCGTCCGCGGCGGTGCAGGTGTGGGACGCAGTGCTGGCCGCCGGCCGGGAGTACGACATCCTCACCTGTGGACTGGGTGCGCGGGACACCCTGCGCACCGAGATGGGCTACCCGCTGCACGGTCACGACCTGAGCCCGGAGATCTCCCCAGTGATGGCGAACCTGAACTGGGCGGTGGGTTGGACCAAGCCCACCTTCTGGGGTGCGGATGCGTTGCGCGCCCAGCGCGAGGCGAAGGCCGTGCCGCTGCTGCGGGGCCTGAAGGCGCTCGGACGGGGAATTCCGCGGCCGCACATGGCGGTGCAGGCCGGCGGCGTGGGCGTTGGTGAGGTGACGTCGGGGACGTTCTCGCCGACGCTAGGCGCGGGCATCGCTTTGGCGCTCCTGGACCGTTCGGTCGCGGTCGGTGACCAAGTCGACGTGCTCGTCCGGGACCGGCTGGAGCCCTTCGAGGTGGTCAAGCCCCCGTTCGTGGAGCCCGGCGTCCGCGAGGGCTAAGCCCGGGCCAAGCGTCGCCGCCGACCAGCACGCGCTTCACCAGGGGCACGCCCGGGCGGTAGGCGAGGTGCACGTGGCTGGTGGCGTCCAGGAACGCGAGATCGGCCCGCGCACCCAGCCGCAGGTGGCCGACATCCTCGCGGCGCAGCGACCCGGCGCCGCCCTGGGTGGCCGCGTGCAGCGCCTCGGTCGGAGTCATCCCCATTTCGCGCACAGCCAGCGCGATGCAGAACGGCATCGACGAGGTGTAGGACGTGCCCGGATTGCAGTCGGTGGCGATCGCCACCCGCACCCCGGCGTCCAGTAGGCGCCGGGCGTCCGGATAGGGATGCCGAGTCGAGAACTCCACTCCCGGCAGCAGCCCGGCGACCACTCCGGTCTCAGCCAGCGCTGACACGTCCGAATCGCTCAGGTAGGTGCAGTGATCGGCCGCCGCGGCGCCCAGTTCGCAGGCCAACTGCACGCCCGGACCGGGGCCGAGCTGGTTGGCATGCACCCGCGGCTGCAGCCCGGCGGCGATGCCGGCCGACAACACCAGCCGCGCCTGATCGGCGTCGATGGCTCCCCGCTCGCAGAACACGTCCACCCACTTGGCGAACGGGGCGCAACGGGCCAGCATCTCGCCGGTGACCAGCTCGACGTAGGCGTTCGCTTCCCAGCCGGACGGCACGACGTGCGCGCCCAGAAAGGTGGTCTCCTCGGTCAACGCGGACGCGACCCGCAGCAGCCGCTCCTCGGTGGCCACGTCGAGGCCGTAGCCGCTCTTGATCTCGACCGTGGTGGTGCCCTGGGCGCGGAGCTCGGCTAGCCGGTGCCGGGCGAGGCGCTCAAGTTCGGGCTCGGTGGCTGACCGCGTCGCCGCTACCGTGGTGCGGATGCCGCCGGCTGCATACGGTTTGCCGGCCATGCGGGCCGCGAACTCCTCGGCCCGGTCGCCGGCGAAGACCAGATGGGTGTGCGAGTCGACGAAGCCTGGGATCACCGCCCCACCCTGGGCGTCGATCCTGCGATCGGCGGACGGGGTGTCGCCGGACGCACCCACCCAGACGACCCGGCCCGCTTCGATCACCAGGCCCGCGTCGTGGCGGATGGGCCGCTCGTCGTCCCAGGTGGTCAGTTCGCCGATACTGGTGATGGCTAGCGAAGCTGCGCTCATGTCCGACTCCAGACCTCGTCGATGGCTGCCTGCAGTTCGGCGGTCACCCAACCCGGATCCAGGTCGGGCGCCGGCTTCACGTCCGCGGCGGAGGCAGCCCAGATCGGCTCGCCCGCGCCGGCGGTCCGCACTGATTCGGTGAGTTCGAAGCCGCCCAGACCCTCGAAGCCCAGCGACGCGGCGCCGTCCGTGGTCGCTGCCTGCCAGAGCTTTGCCGCCGACCAGCCATCGCGGAAGCCACTGGCCAAGCGTTCGTGCAGCGCGAGCCCGCGGGCCTCGGCGAACAAGTCGATCACGGTGTTGGAATCCGAGCCGAGGGTGATCCGGGCGCCGGCTGCGCGCAGAGCAATGCTGGGGCCGATCCCGTCCGCCAGTTCGGCCTCGGTGGTGGGGCAGAAGCAGACGAAGCCGCCGGCCGCGCCGAGGGTGGCGATGTCGGCATCGGTCAGGTGGGTGGCGTGTACCGCGGTGGTGCGCGGCGTCCAGACGCCGGCGTCGGCCAACAGCTCGACGGGGTTGCGACCGGTGGCTGCCATACAGGCGGCGTTCTCCGCCGGTTGTTCGGAAACGTGCACATGTAGCGGTGCAAAGGGGAGCGCGCTGGCGACGATCGGCAGCGAGGCTTCGTCAACGGCACGCACCGAATGGATCGCTGCCCCGATCACTACGGCGGGATTGTCGGCGTACTTCTCGGCCAGATCAGTCGCACCCGCAGCCCACTCGGCGGCATCGGCGTGGAAGAACCGCAGCTGCGCAGCTGCCGGTTCGGCGTCGTCGAAGCCCACGCGCAGGTAGCAGGTGTCCAACAGGCAGATCCGCAAGCCAACCTCCCAGGCAGCGGCGATCACCGCATTGGCCATCGCGTTCGGCTCGGCATAGCGGACGCCACCGCGGTCGTGGTGCAGGTAGTGGAACTCGCCCACCGCCCCGATCCCGGCCAGGGCCATCTCGGCGTAGGTCGCGCGGGCCAGCCGATAGTAGAGGTCGGGATCGAGCACCTGCGCCACCCGGTACATGCCCTCGCGCCAACCCCAGAAGTCGCTGCCACCGGCTCGACCCCGCAGGGCGCGATGAAAAGCGTGCGAATGGCAGTTCGCGAAGGCGGGATAGGTGGCGCCGCTCATCGTGCTGCCTCGGACCCGACCTCCCGCACGACCTGGATGAGCGCGGCGACCCCGGCGTCGATGTCTTCGGGGGTCGCGAACTCCTCGGGCGCGTGCGACACCCCGGTCGGGTTCCGCACGAACAGCATCGCCGTGGGCAGCTTCGCCGCCAGGATGCCGGCGTCGTGGCCCGCTCCGGTGGGCAGCACGGGGGCATCGAGCAGCGCGGCGAGCCGATGCCGAAGCGCGTGGTCGAACTCGACCGCGCCGCTGACGGATTCGGCGCGCACCTCGACGCTGGTGCCATCAACTTCGGCGGCGAGTTGGGCCTTGCTGACGATTGCTGCGACCAGTGCCTCCAGCCCCGCTTCGGACGAAGCCCGAGCGTCCAGCCAAGCGGTGACCCGCGAAGGGATCGAGTTCGTGCTGTTGGGTTCGATCCGCACCCGGCCGAGCGTGGCCCGCTGGTCGGTCGCCGAAGCCAGCTCGCGGGCGGCCAGCACCGTGGCGGCATAGGCCAGCATCGGGTCGTGCCGGTCCGCCATCGCGGTCGCGCCGGCATGGTTGCCCTGTCCGCAGAAGTCGAAGCGATAGCGGCCGTGCGGCCAGATAGCGGTGGCCACGCCGACCGGGGCCGCAGCTGGCGCAAGCCAGCGACCCTGCTCCACGTGTAGTTCAATGTATGACGACACCTGGTCTAGCCAGTCGGCAACGCCCGCAGCCTCGGGTGCGAAACCGCGGGCAGCCATCACCTCGGCGAGCGTATTGCCGTCCGCGTCCCTCAGCCCCAACGCGGTTTCGGTCGCGATCGCTCCGGTGACCAGTCGCGACCCCAGGCAGGCCACCCCGAAGCGCCCGCCCTCCTCGTCGGTGAAGTTCGCCACCGCGATCGGACGCGCAGGCCGCCAGCCCTCCCGCTGCAATGCCGCCACCGCAGCGAGCGCCGACGTGACCCCCAGCGGCCCGTCCAGCGGACCACCGTTGGGCACCGAATCCAGATGCGAGCCCAGCAGCAGGGCACCAGTTCCCGAGCCCCACCAGGCCACCTGGTTGCCGTTGCCGTCTACGACCAGATCGAGCCCGAGCGCGTCCGCCTGGCCGGCGAACCACTCGCGCAACTCCATCGTGGCCGCGTCCCACGACAGCCGGGTGTAGCCACCGCCGGACTCCCGGCCGATGCCGGCGACCTCGGCCAGCAGTTCGTTTGCTCCGGACATCAGAGCATCGGAATCCGGACGCCGCGCTCGCGCGCGACCTCGCGGGCACGTTCGTACCCGGCATCAACGTGGCGCATCACGCCGGTGCCGGGGTCGTTCGTCAGCACCCGCGCTATCTTCTGCGCGGCCAGGTCGGTGCCGTCGGCCACCACTACCTGCCCGGCATGGATCGAACGGCCGATCCCCACGCCCCCGCCGTGGTGGATCGACACCCAGGTGGCGCCGGATGCCGTGTTCAGCAGGGCGTTCAGCAGCGGCCAGTCGGCGATCGCGTCCGAGCCGTCGGCCATCGCCTCGGTCTCGCGGTAGGGGGAAGCGACTGAGCCCGAATCGAGGTGGTCGCGTCCGATCACGATCGGGGCCGAGACCGCCCCAGAAGCAACCAACTCGTTGAACTTGAGCCCGGCCAGGTGCCGTTCGCCGTAGCCGAGCCAGCAGATCCGGGCGGGCAGGCCCTCGAAGTGCACCTTCTCGGACGCGGCGGTCAGCCAGCGGCGCAGGTGGGCATCGTCGGGGAAGAGGTCGAGGATCGCCGCGTCCGTGACCGCGATGTCGGCCGGGTCGCCGGACAGCGCGGCCCAGCGGAACGGTCCCTTCCCTTCGCAGAACAGCGGACGGATGTACGCCGGCACGAAGCCGGGGAAGTCGAAGGCCCGCTCGCAGCCGCCCAACTGAGCCTCCGCGCGTAGCGAGTTCCCGTAATCGAAGACCTCGGCGCCGCGGTCCTGGAAGCCGAGCATCGCTTCGACGTGGGCAGCCATGGACGCACGCGCGCGCTCGGTGAAGCCCTCCGGATCGGTCGCCGCGAGTTCACGCCACTCGTCGACCGAAACCCCTACTGGCAGGTAGGCCAACGGGTCGTGCGCCGACGTCTGGTCGGTGACCACGTCCACCGCGACCCCCTCAGCGAGTAGGCGAGGGAACACTTCGGCGGCGTTGCCGACCAGGCCCACCGAAAGCGCTCGCCGCTCGGCCTTCGCGGCCAGCACCTTGGCCACGGCTTCGGCGTAGTCGGACGTGAATTCGTCGAGGTAGCCGTGCTCGACCCGCCGGGCGAGGCGGGACGCGTCCACGTCGACGATCAGCACCGCGCCCTCGTTCATGGTCACGGCCAGCGGCTGCGCTCCGCCCATGCCGCCGCAGCCGGCGGTGAGGGTGAGCGTGCCGGCGAGCGTGCCGCCGAACCGCTTGCGCGCGACCGCGCCGAAAGTCTCAAAGGTGCCCTGCAGGATGCCCTGGGTGCCGATGTAGATCCATGAGCCGGCGGTCATCTGGCCGTACATGGTTAGGCCGGCGGCCTCCAGCTTGCGGAATTCCGGCCAGGTGGCCCAGTCGCCCACCAGGTTCGAGTTGGCGATCAGGACGCGTGGCGCCCATTCGTGCGTCCGGAAGATGCCGACCGGCTTGCCGGACGCCACCAGGAGGGTTTCGTCGTCGGCGAGGTCGCGCAGGCTGGCGACGATGGCGTCGAACGCCTCCCACGAGCGGGCCGCGCGGCCCGTGCCGCCGTAAACCACCAGGTCCTCGGGCCGCTCGGCGACCTCGGGGTCGAGGTTGTTCATCAGCATTCGCAAAGGAGCTTCGGTCTGCCAGGACTTCGCGCTGAGGGCGGTTCCCCGCGGCGCGCGGACGGGTTCGTGGTTCATCGGTTCTCCTCGGGTGCGGACGGGAGATCCCGGGGCAAGCCCGGGATGACGGTCTTCTCCACCACGTCATCCCGGCGAAGGCCGGGATCCGCGTCGGTGGCCTGGTGGGCGGCGGCAACCAATGCGCCGGAGCGGACGAGCACGTAGGCCGCCTCGATCTCCGGGGCGAGGAAGCGATCCGGGCCGGGGCCGGGGATCGTTTCCCGCAGGACGGAGATAGCCGCCGCCGTGGCCACCCCCGGACGCAGCGGCGCCCGCAGCTCCACGCCCCGCGAAGCAGTCAGGATCTCGATGGCGAGCACCCGCGCGAGCCCGTCCAGAGCCGTCCGCAGCTTGCGCGCCGCTGCCCAGCCCATTGAGACGTGGTCCTCCTGCAGGGCGCTGGACGGGATCGAGTCCACGCTCGCCGGCACGGCCAGCCGCTTCAGCGTCGACACGATTCCGGCCTGGGTGTACTGCGCGATCATCAGGCCCGAATCGATCCCGGGGTCGTCGGCGAGGAACGGCGGCAGTCCGCGATTGCGGTGCACGTCCAGGAAGCGGTCGGTGCGACGTTCGCTGATCGAGGCCACGTCCGCCACACCGATGGCCAGGAAATCGAGCACGTGCGCGAGCGGCGCCCCGTGGAAGTTGCCGTGTGACTCGACCCGACCGTCCGCCAGCACGGACGGGTTGTCGATGGCCGCAGCCAGCTCGCGCTCGGCGATCCGGCTGGCGAAATCGGCGGTGTCCCGCAGTGAGCCGTGCACCTGCGGCGTGCAGCGCAGCGAGTAGGCGTCCTGCACGACCCCGTCCCCGTACCGGTGACTGGCCAGGATCGGCGAACCGGCCAGGAACGCCCGCAAGTTGGCGGCCGAGAGTGACTGCCCCAACTGCGGACGCAGCGCCATCAGGTCGGCGGCGAAGGTGCGGTCGGTGCCGAGTTGGCCCTCGATACTCAGCGCGGCAGCCAGATCGGCCGTGTCCAGCAGCAGCGCGAGGTCGGCCAGCGCCAGCACCAGCTGCCCGAGCATGCCGTCGGTGCCGTTGATCAGCGCCAGGCCTTCCTTCTCGGCAAGCTCGATCGGGGCCAGCCCATGCTCGGCCAACGCGGCGGCCGCTGGACGAACCACCGAACCGTCCAGCACCTCACCCTCACCCATCAGCACGAGCGCACAGTGCGCCAGGGGAGCCAGATCACCTGAGCAGCCGAGGCTGCCGTACTCGTGCACCGCCGGCACCAGCCCTGAGTTCAGCAATCCGAGGTACGCCTCGACGGTCGCCAGCCGTACCCCGCTGAAGCCCTTGGCCAGCGTCGCGATGCGTAGCAGCATCATCGCCCGTACCACTTCGCGCTCGACCAGCGGACCGTTGCCGGCCGCGTGTGACCGAATCAGGCTGCGCTGCAACTGCGCCCGCTCGGGCGCCGGGATGCTGCGCGTGGCCAGCGCCCCGAAGCCGGTGGAAACCCCGTAGACGCCTTCGGCGGTCGCGGCCAGTGCCGCCACGTGCTCCCTCGACGCGTCGATCGCTGCCGTGGCTTCGCTGGACAGCCGCACCCGCGCGCCTGCGCGAGCGACCGCCACCACGTTGGCCGGGGTGAGCGGAACCGCTCCCAACACGATCTCCATGGGTCAGATTCAAGCCAGCCACGCCCGCTTTCGCTACCCTCGACCGGAGCCAGTTGTCTCGGATGCGAGACTTGGGCAATGACCCGTCCAGTGCCTGCAGCCTCGGCGGCGCTTCGCGTCCTGCGCTACCTCTCCGAGCGCACCACGCCGGTTCCGGCGGCGCGGATCGCGCACGATCTCGGCCTGCCCAGGTCGAGCATGTACCACCTGCTCACCGCGATGGCGGCCGAGTCGTTCGTGGTGCACTACCCCGAAGACCAGCTCTGGGGAGTCGGTGTCGCCGCCTGGGAGGTGGGCCAGGGCTACACCCGGCAGGCACCGCTGACCCGGCTGGCCCGGGTGCCGATCGCCCGTCTGGTCGACTCGCTCGGCCTCTCCGCACACCTCGCGGTGCTGCTGGGCGCAGACGTCGTCTACCTGGTGGAGGAGCGTGCAACCGGAGCGGACCGGCTGGTCACTGACGTCGGCGTCCGGTTGCCTGCGCACCTCACCGCTTCGGGACGCGCGATCCTGGCGGGACTGCCGCCGGCGCACGTGCGGGCGCTCTACCCGTCCGGTGCTGCGCTGGTGCGGCGCACCGAAAGCGGCCCACGGACGCTTGCCGAGCTCCGGACGCTCCTCGCAGTCACCCGTCGCCGGGGCTACGCCGAGGAGGATTCGGACGTGACCGCGGGCTTCGCGTCTGTCGCGGTCGGGCTGCGGTCGGCGTCCAATCTGGCGGCGGTCGCGGTCACCTGGCGGACGCCGCTGGCCGGCGATCCCGAACGCGTACTGGAGCGGCTCCGGCAGACCGCGACGGTCATCGAGGGACGCTTGCGCTAACCCAGAGCAGCAAACGGTGGCTGAGCTTGTCGAAGCCCGTTGCTGGACGGACCTTCGCCAGGCTCAGGGATCGTGGTGGGCCAGGCTCAGGCGTCCAGGCTCATCGGTCCGTAGACCAGCCGGTCCGACTCGTACAGCGCGACGGCGTGCACGCCGGCGTCCGCCAGTTCGGCGTAGCTGGCGGTGAGCCAGGCCTCGGCCTCGCCCTGGGAATCGAACTCGACCTCAAGGCCGAGGTCGCGCGAAACCTCGTCCGCCGGCTCTGGGGTCGCCGCCCAGTAGTAACCCATCAGATCTCGTCGCCCGGCTTCACCCGTGGAGCAGGCAGGCGCAGCCGGCGCAGGTTGATCGAGCGGTTGATCATGTAGCCGAGCATTCCCTTGAGCGGCTGCCCGGGCAGGCGCTCGGCGGCGAGCTTCTTGAACCGCCGCCACATCAGGAACACGTCCAGCGCGATCATCAGGAACATCGCGTAGGTGAACATGGTCACCCCGACCGCCAACTCCTGGCTGAAGTTCGTGAGCAGCAGCGACACCGCGAGGGTGACCATCAGGATCGGCATTGAGTACTGCGCCACCCCGCGGTGGGAGTCGACGAAGTCACGCATCAGCACCTTGAGCGGCGTGCCCTCGGTCCTGGCGAACTGCTCGTCGCGCAGAGCTGCCCTGGCGGTCCGCTCCCGCGCCTTCGCCTCCTTCGGCGTGAGCGTTGGGTTCAGCCGCTCACGGCGGGCAGCCTCCGCCTCACGACGCGATGGCGTGGGCACTTCCTTCTTGGCCGGCTTGCCGGCCTCAGCGCTGCTGCTCGCGGACGAACTTGCGGCCTCCGGCTTCGGCTGGTCGGCTTCGGAGCGCTCGTACGGGCGGAACAATCCCACTTCAAACCTCGCTTGGTGCGACGATGTCTGCCACATCCTACGGTCATTCGTGGCCGGTCAAACTCACCCGGAGGTGCCGTGAACGAACTGCGCGAGCAGGCAGAGCTCGCGTACCAGCGCGCACTTTCGGGGTTGCACGGCGCTCGCGCCGAGCTGGCAGACGTGATGGCAGCTCGCCGGCGGCTGGTCTTCGATCGGACGCGGCTGGACCCAGCCGTCGCCAACCAGCGTGAGGCCGAATTGGAGGCCGGACGCGTCGCGCTCGAGTCCCGGGTGGGCAGGTTGCGCGCCGAGGCGGAGGAGCTTCGTCGCGCGGTGCGCAGGATGACGGACGCGTCCGATGAGCCGCTGGAGGTCGAGCCCGGCCCGGACGCGGACGGGTTCGAGCAACCCCCGTTCCTGCAGGACCGGCCATGACCTTCCGTGTGGTCCTGGCCGCTGACCGCATCGGCGCCTTGGATTCGATGACCGCCGGCGTGGCACTGGCTCGAGGCTTCGCCGCGAATGCGCAGGTCGCAGTGGTGCCGATCGCGGCCGGCGGGCCGGATCTCGCCAACGCCTTCGCGTCGCTGGTGGGCAGCGAGGCCCCTGCGGCAACCGCGGACCGCTGGGTCGTCCGCGCCCCCGGACGCATCCTGCTGGGGCTCAGCCAGCCGCGCACCCCGAACTGGCGTCCGGACGCGACCACGTCCCACCTCGGTGAGTGGGTGGCGGCCAACGTGAGCGAGGAAGAAGAGGTGGTCCTCGACCTGACCGGCCTGAACGCCCAGGACGGCGGTGCCGGCCTGCTGGCCGCGGCGCGCTCCGTCCTGGAGGGTCGGCGGCTGGTCGGAGTGGTCGCAGCGGACGAGTTGGCACTGCCGGCGACCGGCATCGGCGGCGGGCTGGCCAAGCGCGCGTTCGCCGACCGGGTGGACGTCGCCGACCTGCTACGAGCGGACGCGGCGCTGGTCGCGTGGGCCGACCGGCTGGCCCCTGGTTTGGCCACCGCGCCCGGCGGGGGAGCGGCCGGCACGACCGCTCTCGCCGTGCTCGCGTTGGGCGGGGAGCTCGTCTCGGGTACGCAGTTTTGCCACCGGCAGGCCGGACTGGGCGGCACGCTGGCCGCCGCCGATCTCGTCGTCACCGGCTGCTCGGAGCTGTCCGCCCTCGATCGTGGCGGGCCGGTCGTAAGCGCGGTGACGGGCTGGGCGGCCGATGCGCAGCTACCCTGCGTGTTATTCACCACTGGCGCCGGCCTGGCCCGAAGGGAACTCCGCACGCTGGGGTTGGAGGCCGCCCACTTGCTCGCGTCTGCCACGCCGTCCGAGGCCGACCTCACCGCGGCGGCGGCTCGGATCGCGACCGGCTGGGTATCTACTTAGTCGAACCTCACCTAAACTGAACTGACTGCTTGGAACAACGCTCCCGCTGGGAGTGTTGGCTCAGGTGACAAACCGTTGCGGAAGGAAATTCGAAGATATGACGGTTGACTCCCAGACTGTGACCGACGGCATCGTGCTCACCGAGGGCGCGGCCAGCAAGGTCAAGGACCTGATCTCCAACGAAGACGTCGATAGCCTCGCGCTGCGCATCTCGGTCGCACCGGGTGGCTGCTCGGGTCTGCGATACCAGCTACAACTCGACGATCGGCAACTCGACGGCGACGTGGTGGCCGACTTCTTCGGCGTTTCGGTGGTCACCGACCGCATGAGCGCCCCCTACCTCAGTGGTGCCACGATCGACTTCGTCGACACCATCGAGCAGCAGGGCTTCACCATCGACAACCCGAACGCGCAGGGCTCCTGCGCTTGTGGCGATAGCTTCCACTGAGTGAACCCGGACGGCTAGGGTTTCGCCCATCGAAGTCAGGTAGGGGTAGGGATCGGACCGGAAAGGCGCCTCGTGGGTCGACAGCTACGCTCGAAGAAGTTGTTGGGGGCCGGGTTCGCCGGCCTGCTGGCCCTCGTTCTGACCGGCTGCAGTTCTGAAACCCTCGCCCAATGGGGCCGCTTCGGTCTCCCTGAGGCCGCGACCGATCGCGCGCCGTTCATCGGCAACCTCTGGGTGGGTGCCTGGATCGCGTCCCTGGTGGTGGGCGTCTTCGTTTGGGGCCTGATCTTCTGGGTGATGGTGCGGTACCGCCGCAAGCATCCTGACCAGGCACCGCGGCAGACCCGCTACAACCTCCCACTGGAGTTGCTCTACACCCTGGTGCCGTTCCTGATCATCGGAGTGCTGTTCTTCTTCACCGTGAACGCACAGAACAACGTGCTGGCCAAGGAGAAGGAACCGCAGCGCACGGTGAACGTCATCGGCCAGAAGTGGTCGTGGACGTTCAACTACATGGAGGCCGAGAACCCGGCCGTCGGCACCGTGATCCACGAGGCCGGGACGGTCGATCGCATCCCCGACCTTTATCTGCCGGTGAACGAGGCCGTTCGGTTCAACCTGGTCTCAGCCGACGTCATCCACTCGTTCTGGATCCCCGCGTTCTACTTCAAGCTGGACGTGATCCCTGGGCATCCGAACTCCTTCGACGTCACCCCGGACAAGCTCGGTACGTATTCCGGTAAGTGTGCCGAGCTCTGTGGCACCTATCACGCGGCGATGCTGTTCACCGTCCACGTGGTAACGGCTGAGGAGTACGAGGCGTACCTGGGCCGGCTCAAGGCAGCCGGTCAGACCGGCGAGATCAAGGCGCCCGAGTACCCGAACACGGTGCCCAGCGTCCCGGCGGAGGAGGAGCACAAATGACGGTCGCCCGCATGACGTTGGACGAGGTCGAGGCGCGTCCGCTGGTTGAGCGCAAGCGCTGGGGCAAGTTCGCGATGAACCTGCTGACCACCACCGATCACAAGGTGATCGGCAACATGTACTTCGTCACCTCGCTGCTCTACTTCGCGTTCGCCGGCCTGCTGGCGCTGGCGATCCGGGCCGAATTGGCGTTCCCCGGACTGCAATTCATGCACTACGAGACGTTCAACCAGTTCTTCACCATGCACGGCACGCTGATGCTGCTGATGTTCGCCACCCCGATGTTCGTGGCGTTCGCCAACGCGATCATGCCGCTGCAGATCGGTGCGCCGGACGTCGCCTTCCCACGGCTGAACGCCTTCAGCTTCTGGCTGTACCTGTTCGGCTCGCTGACCTCGTGCGCCGGCTTCCTCACCCCCGGCGGCGCAGCCAGCTTCGGCTGGTTCGCCTACGTCCCGCTGTCGGACGCGATCAACTCGCCCGGCATCGGCGGCGACCTGTGGCTGATGGGCCTGTACGTGATGGGCCTGTCCACGATTCTCGGCGCGGTGAACTTCATCACCACGATCATGACCCTGCGCGCGCCCGGCATGACCATGTTCCGGATGCCCATCTTCACCTGGAACATCCTGGTGACCTCGATCATGATCCTGATCTGCTTCCCGGTGCTCGCCGCCGGCCTGCTGGTGCTGGAGGCTGATCGTCGTCTCGGCACGCACATCCTGGATCCGGCCACCGGTGGCGCGATCCTGTGGCAGCACCTGTTCTGGTTCTTCGGGCACCCCGAGGTCTACATCATTGCGCTGCCGTTCTTCGGCATCATCACCGAGGTACTGCCGGTCTTCAGCCGCAAGCCGATCTTCGGCTACGTCGGCCTGGTCGCGGCCACCCTGGCGATCGGCGCGCTGTCGATCGCGGTTTGGGCCCACCACATGTTCGTCACCGGTGCGGTGAACCTGCCTTTCTTCTCGTTCATGACCTTCATGATCGCGGTCCCCACCGGGGTGAAGTTCTTCAACTGGATCGGCACGATGTGGGGTGGTGCGATCAGCTTCGATACCCCGATGGTCTGGTCCATCGGCTTCCTCACCACTTTCCTGTTCGGCGGCCTGACCGGCATCATGCTCGCGTCCCCGCCGCTGGACTTCCCGGTGTCGGACACCTACTTCGTGGTGGCGCACTTCCACTACGTCCTTTTCGGCACGGTCGTGTTCGCCATGTTCGCCGGCTTCTACTTCTGGTGGCCGAAGCTGACCGGACGCATGCTCGACGAGCGGATCGGCAAGCTGCACTTCTGGCTGCTGTTCATCGGCTTCCACCTGACGTTCCTGGTGCAGCACTGGCTGGGTGTGGAAGGCATGCAGCGTCGAATTGCCGACTACCTGCCCGGTGAGGGTTTCACCTTCCTGAACCAGGTCTCCACGGTCGGGGCGTTCCTGCTTGGCATCTCGTTCCTGCCGTTCATCTGGAACGTTTGGATCAGCCGCAAGTCGCCGCTGGTGAACACCGACGACCCGTGGGGTTGGGGCCGGTCGTTGGAGTGGGCGACCACGAGCCCGCCGCCGCGGTTCAACTTCAACAAGCTTCCCCGGATTCGCTCGGAGGCGCCGGCGTTCGACCTGAACCACCCGGCCGAGGCGGTCGCGGCGCCGATCAATCCGGTGCAGGAAGCGATCGACGAGACCACCCAGAAGGAGGTTGAGCAGTGAAGGCCGAGCGGTGGATCTTCGTCTTTCTGTCGATCTTCTTCCTGGTGGTGGTGCCGATCTACTGGTTCATGAGCCGGGAGGTCATCGGCACGTTCGCACTGCTGATGACTTTCGCACTCTGCGCCATGCTGGCGGTCTACCTGTCGATCCAGTCCAACAAGCTGGACGCACGTCCTGAGGACCGCAAGGACGGGGAGATCATCGAGGGCGCCGGCGAGATGGGCTTCTTCCCCTCGCGCAGCATCTGGCCGTTCTGGGCAGCCCTCACCGTGACGGTGATGTTGCTCGGCCCGGTCTTCGGTTGGTGGATCACGCTGCTCGGTGTCGGCATGGGCATCTGGTCGATCACCGGCTGGACCTACCAGTACTACCGGGACGAATACCAGCACTGACCCGGTCGATCTGACCGCTGGACGAGTGAGCCCGGTTACGCCTAGGGCTTGAACTTCGCTCCCGAATGGGACGTTTGCCACCGATAATTCGGGAGCGGGAGTCCCATTCGGGAGCGAAGTTGCGTTACATCGGGATCGCGGGTCAGGTCACCAGCTGGAGTGCAGCGGGCGGCCCTCGTTGTAGCCCGACGCGGACTGCACGCCGACGATCGCCTGGGCTGCGAACTCGGTGAGGTTCCGGGCGCCGGCGTACGTGCAGGACGAGCGGACGCCGGACACGATGAAGTCGATCAGGTCCTCCACGCCGGGCCGGGCCGAGTCCAGATACATCCGGGACGAGGAGATTCCCTCCTCGAACAAAGCAGCGCGAGCTCGGTCGAAAGCCGACTGCGTCCGCGTCCGTGCCCGCACCGCGCGAGCGGACGCCATGCCGAACGACTCCTTGTACGGCCGGCCGTCGGACGCGAACAGCAGCTCACCCGGCGACTCGTGCGTGCCGGCGAACCACGAACCGATCATCACCGCACCCGATCCGGCCGCGAGCGCCAGGGCCACGTCACGGGGATGCCGGACGCCGCCGTCCGCCCAGATGCTCTTGCCCGAATCGTGGGCCTCGGCCGCGCACTCCAGCACCGCCGAGAACTGCGGACGCCCAACCCCGGTCTGCATCCGGGTGGTGCACATCGCGCCCGGGCCGACGCCGACCTTCACCACGTCGGCTCCGGCCTCGATCAGGTCGGCGGTGCCGTCCGCCGTGACCACGTTGCCGGCCACGATCGGCACCAACCGGTCGAGCGCGTCCACCACGGCGCGACACCGCTCGGTGGCGCTGATCATCCGTTCTTGGTGGCCGTGCGCAGTGTCCATGACGAGCACGTCGGCCCCCGCGTTCAGCAGCGCCTCCGCACGGGTCTCGACATCGCCGGAGATGCCCACCGCGGCGCCGATCTTGAGCTTGCCGGACGCGTCCAGAGCCGGCTGGTAGAGCGCTGCGCGCACCGCACCCTTCAGGGTCATCAGGCCGACCAGCTTGCCGTCCCGCACCGCCAGGGCAGCCTTGTGCCGCCGCGCGGAGAGCTCGTCGAACACCTCGGTGGGCGTGGCGTCAGCGGGCAGCAGGGTGAGGTCGGTGGTCATCGCTTCGTGCACCTGGGCGAAGCGGTCGAGCCCGGCCATTTCGGCCTCGGAGACGGCTCCGATCGGGGCGCCGTCCGCGTCCACCACGACGACCATCCCGTGCGCGCGCTTGGGCAGCAGCATCAGCGCCTCGCCGACGGTGGCGTGCGGATCGATGGTCAGCGCGGTGTCGAAGACGGTCGGCGCAGCCTTCACCTTGCCGATCGCCCGCGCGACGATGTCGGTGGGCAGGTCCTGGGGGATGATCGCGATGCCGCCGCGCCGAGCGACGGTTTCCGCCATCCGGCGTCCGGCGACCGCGGTCATGTTGGCCACGATCATCGGCAGCGGCAGGTTCAGGCCGTCCGTGCTGGTCATGTCGACGTCGAGGCGTGACGTCACCGAGGAGCGCCGCGGCGCCATGAAGACATCGTCGTAGGTCAGGTCGAACTCGGGCTTGCCAGACAGGAATCGCACCCGCCAAGCCTACCGGCACCCCCGTTCAGACGGACGGGTGGCTGGACTCTGCCACCATGTCAGGGTGTTGCCGATTCGAGACGTCTGAACCGAGGCTGGACGCATGACCGACAAGATCGACTTCAAGAAGCTGCTGGGCTGCTACCAGGCCGGACGGGAGTTCGCGGTCGTAGAGGTGCCCGAAATGCAGTACCTGATGATCGACGGCAGCGGTGACCCCAACGCAGGTGGGCCCTTCGCCGAAGCAGTCACCGCGCTGTTCAGCATCGGCTATCCGCTCAAGTTCGCCAGTAAGCGCGAACTCGGACGCGACTACACGGTGATGCCGCTGGAGGGCTTGTGGTCCGCTGCTGACATGGCCAGCTTCACCACCGCGCTGGACAAGTCCACCTGGGACTGGACGCTGCTGATGATGGTGCCCGACTGGATCACTCCTGGGCTGTTCGCCGAGGCTGCTTCCTCTGCTCGGGACAAGGCGGGCGAGGTCGTCGAACGCGTCCGCCTGGAGCGACTGACAGAGGGGCGATGCGTCCAGATCCTGCATCTGGGCCCCTTCGATGCCGAAGCAGAGACGCTGCACCGTCTCCACACCGAGTATCTGCCAGCCCATGGATTAACCCCGTCCGGGCGCCACCACGAGGTCTACCTCTCCGACTTCACCCGCACCGCCCCGGACCGGCTGCGCACCATCCTGCGCCAGCCCGTCGCTGGTTAGTGCTGGTCCTCAGACTGGCTGCCTGACAGCGCTGGCGCGTCCTCCTCGCCGGGTAAGGCAGGGCTCTGCGGATGGTGAGCACCCGCGATCTCCGCCTTGGTGGGCTTCGGCACCTGGCCGTCCGCGAACCACCGCGACAGCCGTCCGCGCAGCTTGCCCTTGACCTCCTGGGCCGGCAGCTGCGGGTGCCTGGTGAGGTTGAACGCCTCCTCGTGCGAGACCGGCACATGCGCCTCCGTGTACCCACCTTCGGGGTTGCGGACGATCACGCCAGACTCCGACCCGTGCAGCACCCGCTCGCGGTCGGCCCGCTGCAGCGAGAGGCAGATCCGCTTGGTGATGATGAACGCCAGCACCGGCGCTACGAACACCGCGACCCGCATGAAGTAGGTCACCGCGTTCAGCGAGACGTGGAATTGGGTGGCCAGGATGTCGTTGCCGCCGGAAAGCCAGAACATGCCGTACGCGGTCATTCCGGCCACGCCGAACGCCGTCCGATTCGGCGCGTTGCGCGGACGGTCGAGCAGGTGGTGCTCACTCTTGTCGCCGGTGATCCACGCCTCGATGAACGGGTAGACCGCCAAGCCGGTGAACAGCAGACCCATCAAGCCGACGCCCGGCAGGAAGATGTTCCACGACCAGGTGGTACCCCAAAGGTGCGACTCCCAGTTCGGGATGATCCGGATCGCCCCTTCGACGAAGCCCATGTACCAGTCGGGCTGCGAGCCCGCGGTCACCTGCGCTGGGTTGTACGGCCCGAACAGCCACACCGGGTTGATCTGCATCAGCGCGCCCATCAGGATCGTGATGCCGAACACGATGAAGAAGAAGCCGCCGGCCTTCGCCACGTACACCGGGAACAGCGGGTAGCCCTGGATGTTCTTCTGGGTGCGACCCGGGCCAGGCCACTGGGTGTGCTTGTGGTAGACCAGCAGCGCCATGTGGGCGCTGATCAGGCCGAGCAGCAGTCCGGGGATCAGCAGGATGTGCACCATGTACAGCCGCGGGATCACCAGTTCGCCGGGGAACTCGCCGCCGAAGACGAAGAACTCCGCCCAGGTGCCGACCAGCGGGATCGAGCGAATCAGGCCGTCCACGAACCGCAGGCCGGTGCCCGAGAGCAGGTCGTCGGGCAGCGAGTAGCCGGCGAAGCCCTCGACCAGCGCCATCGAGAACAGGCCGACGCCGATAATCCAGTTCAGCTCACGGGGCTTGCGGAACGCGCCGGTGAAGAACACCCGCAGCATGTGGACGGTGATCGCCGCCACGAACAGCATTGCCGACCAGTGGTGGATCTGGCGCACCAGCAGGCCGCCGCGGACGTCGAAGCTGATCGCCAGCGCGGACGCGAACGCCTCCGACATCGGGATGCCGTGCATCAACTCGTAGGTGCCGGCGTACTCGACCTCGGCCATCGACGGCTTGAACCAGATGGTCAGGAAGACGCCGGTGAGCAGCAGGATGATGAACGAGTAGAGCGCGATCTCGCCCAGCAGGAACGACCAGTGCTCCGGGAACACCTTGCGGATGTTGCCGACCACCTTGGCCAGGCCGACGCGATCGTCAACCCAGGTGGCCGGGCCGGCGAGCGGGTTCGCCGCTTCCGGCTTCGGCGGGGTGTGGGTCTCGAGGGCCGGGGACTCGGCGCTCACCTGTGCAGGCTTGGCCATTACCGATCACCGTCCTGGAAGTCCTTGGAAGAGTCACGTTCGAAGTAGCTCGGTCCGACCGGGACAGTGAAGTCGCTGCGCGCGACCAGGTAGCCGTCCTTATCGACCATGATCGGCAGCTGCGGCAGCGACCGCGCCGCCGGGCCGAAGACCACTACTCCCGAGTTGCCGAGGTCGAACGTGGACTGGTGGCAGGGGCAGAGCAGATGGTGCGTCTGCTGCTCCCACAGGCTGATCGGGCAGCCCACGTGGGTGCAGATCTTGGAGTAGCAGAGGATGCCGTCCACCTGCCAGTCGCGCCGCGACTCGGGAATGCGGATCGTGTTCGGGTCCATCCGGACGACGATGATCGCGGCCTTCGCCTTGGCCTGCTGGTACGCGGTGCCGTGCAGGTCCTGCAGCGCCTTGGGCTGTGCGTTGATCAGCTGACCGACCTGAATCTCGTCCGCCTTCAACGGCAGGTGGTTCACGTCGTTGACCAGCTGCATGGCCTCGGCCCAGACGGTCTTCTCGATCGTCTTGGCGCGAAGGTCCGCCGTCGGCCACGGCCCCATGTCCGCGAGGCTGACCACGGCCGGTAGCGCCAGCAGGCCCAGCGCGCCAGCCATGCCGGAACCGATCAGCTTGCGCCGGCGGATGCCGGTCTCCTCGATGCCCTGCTCGATGTCGGCGAGCACCTGCTCGCGCACCTCCGGCGGCGAGGACAGCTCGTGCCGGTCGTCGACGATCTCCTCATCGGTCATCAGCGACCGCGCCCAGACGATCGCGGCCATCCCGACCAGCAGCACCGCGATGCCGGCGCTGAGACCCAGCAGGGTGGTCTGCATCTTGAGGTTCGCGCCGAAGACGATCAGTTCGGCGTCCCTCGGCACGGCGAAGTAGACCACCAGGAAGGCGACCACAAGCACCGGGACGGCCATCAGCATGCCGACGATCCGGCGGTAGGCCCGATCGGCGACCGCGGGGTCGACATCGCTCTGGCGGGGCGGATGCTGCTCGATGCCCGGGTCGGTCACCGGGTGCTCTTCGACGGCTGCGTGGTGGTTCATGAGCGCGCCCCTCTGGTGGTGATCCAGATCGCGAACAGCACCAGCGAACCGATGCCGAGGATCCAGGCCCAGAGGCCTTCGGCCACCGGGCCGATGCCACCGAACGTGAGCCCAGCGGACGGGGTCGCGTTCACTCGCTGCAGGTAGGCGATCATCTCCTGGACGTTCTCGTCGGGGATCGCTCCGGACGCGAAGACGGGCATCTGGCCGGGGCCGGTGCGCATGGCCTCCAAGATTTCCTTGGGCTCGACGCCCTGCAGACTCGGCGCGACCACGCCGAGCGGGAGTGCGCCGCCGGCACCCTTGAAGTTGTGGCAGGCCGAGCAGTTCGTCCGGAACATCTCGCCACCGCGGGCCGCGCCCTCAGCATTTACGCCGGTCGGGTCGTACTGGTCCTCGGTGGGTATCCCGGGGCCGTCACCGAGGCTGGCCACGAAGGCGGCCATGGCGGCGATCTCGTCCTCGGTGAAGGTGTTGTCCTTGCGGGGAGCCTGCACCAGCGGGTTGGTCATGGGCATGCGTCCGGTGCGCACCTGGAAGTCGACCGCCGCGGCGCCGACACCGGCCAGGCTGGGCGCACCCTGCTGGGCGAAACCCTCCCCGTTCAAGCCGTGGCAGCTGGCGCAGGACACCGCGAACAGCTGTTTGCCGGTCGCGACCAGTTGCTCGTTCGACGCGCCTTCGGCGGCCGACTGCGCCGCCGGCGTGATGGCGGCGTAAAGGACGCCCACCAGGGCAAGGCTGAGCAGCAGCAGGACCGGTCTGGCCGCCTTACGCCGTCGCATCGGCCGACTTCCCGAGGCTCTCTTCACGGGTTCCTCCTTCAGGAGTCAGTTTTCAGCGCAGCAGGTAAAGGACACCGAACAGCACGACCCAGATCGCGTCCACGAAGTGCCAGTAGTACGAGGTAACAATGGCGTGAACGGCCTGTTCGTGCGTGAACCGGCGGGACATGTAGGTGCGGCCGAGCATAAGTAGAAATGCCACCAAGCCGCCGATCACGTGCAGGCCGTGGAAGCCCGTGGCGAGGAAAAACACCGACGTGTAGGCGTTTGTTGAAAGCAGGAAGCCCTCACCGATCAGGTTCGCGTACTCGTACGCCTGCCCGCCGATGAAGATCGCGCCCATGATGAAAGTCAGCGTGTACCACTCGCGCAGGCCCCACCCGCCGACCTTCAGCAGCGAGCCGGTGCGTCCGACCTGGCCCTTCTCCGCGGCATGGACGCCGAGCTGGCAGGTGACCGACGAGAGGATCAGGATCGTGGTGTTGATGGTGGCGAACCACGGGAAGGTGACGCCGAACCAGTCGTTGTCGAGGTGCGCAGCACCCCATTCCCACATTGGGGTGGACCCGGCGGCGGCCGCTGCCGCGTTCGTGATCTCGCGTAACGAGAAGTAGGCGGCGAACAGCGCGGCGAAGAACATCAGCTCGCTGGCCAGCCACACGATCACGCCTACCGATAGCGGATCCGGACGGCCGCGCAGACCCTGCAACCGGCTGGATGCGATCGGATGCAGCGCGCCGTGCGGGGTACCGACGGGAGCACTCAGCGGCGTGGTGTGGGCCATTGCGCCATTATGTCCAATCCGGTGCCCGAGGGGCACCCATCTGCGCCGATAATGTCCGGTATGGAAGTCACCGGGCCGCTGCTGCCGCTGCACGCTGACCCGGGCAACCAGCCACCGCCGCTGGACTGGCTGCGGTTATTCATCGAATGGAAGTGGGACTGGCTGTTCGCCGTCCCGGCCAGCATCGGCTTGTTCGGGTATCTGTGGCTGGTCTGGCGGCTGCACCGACGCGGTGACCGCTGGCCGGCCGTCCGCACTTGGTCGTGGTGCGTTGGCGGGATCGGCACCGCAGTCGTGGCCGGCATGAGTTCTCTCGGGGCCTACGACACCGTGCTGTTCAGCGTGCACATGGTGCAGCACATGATGCTCACGATGATTACGCCGGTGTTCCTCGCAGTGGGCGCGCCGGTGACCCTGCTGCTGCGCAATCTCGGTAAGCGCGGACGCCGCCGCGCGATGCGGGTGCTGCACTCACCGCCGCTGCGGGTGCTGTTCTTCCCACCGTTGGCCACCGCGCTGTTGATCACCACGCCGTTCGCGCTCTATCTCACCGAGCTGTACCGCTACACGCTGGATGTGGACTGGGCGCACGACCTGCTGCACGTCTACATGGTCACGGTTGGCTGCCTGTTCTTCTTCCCCTTGCTCGGCAACGACCCGATGCCGAACCGGCTGCCCTACCCGATGCGGATCCTGCTGCTGTTCATCACGATGCCCGCCCAGGCCTTCCTCGGCACGACGATCATGGGGTCCTCGCGGCTGATCGCAGAGGACTGGTACCTGGCCTTCGGCCGCGCCTGGCCGCCCAGCCCGATCGACGACCAGTACATTGCCGGCGCGATCATGTGGGCCACCGGCGACCTCACCATGGGCGTGATCATGGCGGTACTGCTGGCGCAGTGGTACTCCGAAAGCAAGCGGGAGGCCGCCCGGATCGATCGGCAACTGGACCGGGAGGAACGGCTGGCGGCCCGGCGGGCGAGCGCCGAATCGCCACCGCAGAACCATTACGATGAAGCAGTCGATCGCGCGGTAGCGGAAATGGATGGGAAAGACCAATGACCGAAGATCAGGGCACTGCCCGGGTGCTGCTCTACTCCGACGACCGAGCGGTGCGTGAGCAGGTGCGTCTCGCCCTTGGCAAGCGGGTGGCCGCGGACCTGCCCGAACTGGAAGTGTTCGAGGTCGCGACCCAGCCCGCAGTGCTGCAGGCGATGGACGCCGGCGGCATCGATCTGGCGATCCTTGACGGCGAAGCGGTGCCCTCGGGTGGCATGGGGCTGTGCTATCAGTTGAAGAACGAGATCGAGGACTGCCCGCCGGTGCTGCTGCTGGTCGCGCGGGTGGCAGACGCCTGGCTGGCCACTTGGTCGAAGGCGGACGCGATCGCGGCCCACCCGCTCGATCCGGTGAAGCTGCCGACGACCGTGGCCGAGTTGCTGCGGGCCCGCCCGAGCGCTGAGGCGACCGCGTGACTTTCACTTGGCCGGGCGTGCTGTCCGACCTGATCAACCGGGTCGACCTGAGCCCGGAGGCCGCGGCCTGGGCGATGGACCAGATCCTCTCCGGCGACACCACCGCCGTGCAGGTGGCCGGTTTCGCGGTGGCGCTGCGGGCCAAGGGCGAAACACCGGCGGAGATCACCGGGCTCGCGTCCGCGATGCTGGCGAAGGCGACCCCGATCCGGCTGAACCCGGAGGCTGTGGACGTCGTCGGTTCCGGTGGTGACCGCGCGAACACGGTGAACGTTTCCACGATGGCGGCGATCCTGACGGCGAGCTGCGGCGTGCCGGTGGTGAAGCACGGCAACCGTGCGGCGTCCAGCGCTTGCGGTACCGCGGACTGCCTGGAGGCGCTCGGGGTCGCGATCGACCTGCCGCCGGCCGCTCAAGCCGGTGTGCTGGCCGAAGCCGGCATCGTGTTCCTGTTCGCCTCGCTCTACCACCCGTCGCTGCGCTTCGTCGCGTCCGCACGCCGCGAGCTGGGCGTGCAGACCACGTTCAACTTCCTCGGGCCGCTGGCCAACCCGGCCCGCCCGGTGGCGCAGGCCGTGGGCGTCGCGGACGCACGGATGGCGCCCCTGATGGCCCAAGTCTTCGCCGGGCGCGGCCAGCGTGGGCTGGTGTTCCACGGCGCCGATGGTCTGGACGAACTGACCACCACGACCACCTCTGACGTCTGGTTGGTGCGCGACGGCGAGGTTGTGCAGACTTCGCTCGACCCCGCCGAACTCGGAGTCATCCCCGCCACCCGGAGCGATCTGATCGGCGGCACCCCAGAGCACAACGCCCAGGTGGTGCGCGACGTGTTGGCCGGCCGCCCAGGAGCCATCCGAGACATCGTGGCGCTGAACGCTGCCGCGGCCCAGCTGGCGTTCGTCGGCCCGGAACTGGACGCGCCGCTGGCGGGACAGCTGAGTGAGCCGTTGCGGCGGGCTTACGCAGCCATCGACACCGGTGCCGCCGGGCGCACGCTGGACACCTGGGTGCGGGCTACCAGAGCCGCGAAAGCCAACTGAGCAGCAGCCAGAGCCCTGGGCCGAACAGGAGCGCCGGGCCGTAAGGAAAGGCGCCGTCGCTTCCGCGGCGCCAGCGCGTGATCAGCCCCCAGGCCGCGCCGACCAGCGTGCCCAACAGCAGCGCCTGCCAGACGGCCTGTGGCCCGGAGGTGCCGCAGGCCATGCCGATGAAGCCGGCCAGCCGGACGTCCCCGAACCCCAACTGACCGCCGCTCAGTCGCCAGAGCAGCCAGAAGAAGGCCGTGGCGGACAGGCTGCCACCCACAGCGTTGAGCAGCGGCTGCCAGGACGCCTGCGCCCAAGCCGCCCAGGAGGCGCCGAGCAGGGCCAGCGCGATCCCCAGATAGACGATCCGTGAGGGCAGGAACGTGGTCTGCAGATCGACCACCGCCAACACCGGGCCCAGCACCACCAGCGGCGCCCAGACCGCCCAGAGATGTCCCGGCAGCACCGCGAAGGCGAGTGCCCCCGCCGACAGCGAAGCGATGAACACCGTCCAGCGGAATCTGGGGCCGAGGAGCGCGCCGAAGTTGGCGGCGATGAGATCCGGATCCGTATCCGTCCAGGCCTCCGTCGGCACCGGACACCAGCGCAGCAGCGGCCCGGCCAGCACGGCGCTCAGCGCGGCCAGGCCCAGAGCCAGCAGGACGGCGTACATGATCAAGCAGCGTAGGCTCGCGCGGCCGTCCCGGGTGGGACTTGGCCCATCACCTCGGCCAGCAGGATGATCCGCCGGGCGAAATCGTACGGAACCCGCGGCAGTTGGCGTCCGTTCTGACCGAAGAGCAGGGCGTGGGTCAGCCGCAGCGGCACGTGTGCGCGTCCGGCCAGTTCGGGCCACGGCGTTCCGGTGGCCTCGATCATTTGCTCAAGCAGGGCGCGAAACGGCGCAGCCTGCACCCAGTAGTAGTTCTGTTCCACACCCGAATAAGTCGAAATCCGGGGGCCGATTGTGAGTCGGCACCCCGGATTCTCAGCACTTCTTCAGGAACCGGTCCAGTAGTTTCAACGCTGCGCGCGCACGAACCCCGCAGCCTCGGCGGCCTCCTCAGAGGCGAACCAGACCTCGGCGATCGTGCGCTCGTAAGCGGCGCTGCCGGGCAGGTGGTACTTCATCGACCTATCGTTGCCCTTGATCACATAGCCCTCCGGCGGCTCATCACCCACGTACGAGCCCTCGCCGTACGGGCTACCTGCTAAAGGGGAGGCATCGTCTCCTTCGGCGGAGTCGGTCTCGTCGGCAAGCCTGGCGAGCTTGTCCTCTACGTCCTCGGCCACATCCTTCGCGGCGTCCTTGGCGTCCTCAACCTTGTCGGCGACGTCCG
>DAOPRQ010000027.1:0-4360 GCA_035349055.1 Propionicimonas sp. | reverse complement strand
ACGTCCGCGGCCTGGTCCGACAGGTCATCGGCCACATCCTTGGCCTTGTCCACCACCTCGTCAGCGGCGTCCTTCACCTTGTCCTCTACGTCCTCGGCCACGTCCTTGGCCTTGCTGGCGAACGCGCTCACCTTGGTCTTGGCCTCTTCGGCCGGGTTCACCGGATCCGCGACGTAGGAACTGCGAGGTGAATGGGTCTCCCAGCCGGTGGACGGGTCGGCGAGCAGCTTCTTGATCGCCGCGACCACGCCGCCCAGCAGTGCGCCGGCCAGCAGGATCTTGCCGAACGTCCGCCAACCTGACCGCTTCTTCGGTGCGATGGTGTTCGAGAGCTGCTTTGCCAGCGCTGCCGTCGCCACCGCAGCCTTGACCTCGGTCGACAGCGGCTGTGACGCCGCCTTGGCGAGGGTCTTGCTCAGGTTCTTCAGGAACTCGTCCTGCACCTTGCTGCGCGCGAAGTCCACCGTCGGCGGAATCTGCGTCAGTGCTTCCTCCACTGCGGGACGCACCTTGCGGACGCCGGCCTCGACGGCGGGGGACACCCGGTCGAGCGCATCGTCGATGCTCGGATGGACCTTCTCGAAAGTATCCGCGGCCACTCGGGCGCCGCGTACACGAGCGTCGTTCAGCACCGGACGGAGCTTGGTGTAGGTCGCGTCAGCGAACTCACCACCCTCGCGGAGGGCCTGCTCAACGTAAGGCGTCAGGTACTCGACGGCGGTCTGCGTGCCGTCCTCGACCGCCGCTAGCAACTTCTTGGTCTTCACTGTGCCTCCTGCTCGAAGCTCTGATGCTCCCACCGTACCCGTAGCTGCGCCGGTTCAGGGTGCATCTGTCAGGATGGGTGGCTGATACCTGTGAAGGAAGGTTCCCCATGTCCAAGAAGGCAACCCTGCACACCAATCACGGCGACATCGTGATCAACCTTTTCGCCGACCAGGCGCCGGTGACCGTGGATAACTTCGTCGGTCTGGCCACCGGCACCAAGGAGTACACCGATCCGAGCACCGGTGAAAAGAAGACCGGCAACTTCTACGACGGACTCGGCTTCCATCGGGTCATCGATGGCTTCATGATCCAGGGCGGCTGTCCGCTCGGCACCGGCACCGGCGACCCGGGCTACCGGTTCGACGACGAGGTCCACCCCGAACTGGTCTTCAACAAGCCCTACCTGCTGGCGATGGCCAACGCCGGCATCCAGTTCGGCCGCGGCACCAACGGCTCGCAGTTCTTCATCACCGTCGTGCCCACTCCGCACCTCAACCGCAAGCACACCATCTTCGGTGAGGTCGCCGACGAGGCGTCCCGCAAGGTCGTGGACGCGATCGCGAAGGTGCCGACCGGACGCATGGACCGTCCGATCGAGCCGGTCGTGATCAACTCCGTGGAGATCACCGAAGCCTGAATGCCTATCTGGAACCGTCCCCTTTTCGTTCACTCGGCGCCGATGGCGAACGCGGCTTCCAGGTCGTGGGTCGAGTAGGCGCGGAACGCTATGTGGGTCTCAGTGCTCTGGACACCGGGCACCTTGTTCAGTTGATCGGCGATGACCGTGGCCACATCGTCCATACCGCGGACGCGGACCATCGCGATCAGGTCGATCTTGCCCGTCACCGAATACACCTCGGACACGCCGTCCAAGTCGGCGATCTGCTGGGCCACCTCGGGAATGCGGGCCACATCTGCCTTGACGAACACAATCGCGGTGATCATGCGCTGATCCTAATCTGCGAAGCGACGCTGGGTCCGATGCCGACCGGCCAACACCAGTCGCCGTCGATCTCGATCAGGCGGACGCCGGGACGCTCCAGCCAGTCGGCCACGCGCTCGGTCTCCTCCACGATCGCGGCCGGCGCCGGGCCGAGCGGACGCGCCACCCACTCCGCGGTCGTGACCGCGTCGCGCGCCACCTGCTGCGGTACATCGCCGGGACGGGCCAGCGCGGCTGCCGCCAGGCGGCCGTAGCGGACCACATGCACCTCCCAGCCGGCCTCGCTGCGGCACGCGGCCACGATCTGGGAACAAGCGGCAAGGCTCGCCAGCCGGTGGTGGCGCAGGGTGGCCCGGCTGAACGCGTCCAGCCGCTCGGTGAGCACCGCCGCGTCCTCGAATCGTTGCGTTCGAACCAACTGGTTCAGCCTGGGTTCCACCGCGTGCGCCAGCGGACGCACGTCAGCGGAGAGACACTGCAACACCTGCTCGGTGACGGCCGCGTACTCCTGCGGGGTGACGGCCAGTTCACACGGCGCGCAGCAGCGGCCCATGCCCGCCAGCGCGCAGGCGTTCGTCGGTCTTCGTGCCGATAATCGGGCGGTGCACTGCCGGATCGGAAAGGCGTCGTAGATGGCCATCAGCACCTGCTCGGCACTGGCTCGGCGACGGAACGGGCCGAAGTAGCGGGCGCCGTCGTCCGCGATCTCCCGGACGATCGACAGCCGTGGGAACGCCTCGATGGTGAGCTTCAGCCACACCTGGCGCTCGGGGAACTTGGATCGCCGGTTGTACCGCGGCGAATGCGCGGCGATCAGCCGAAGCTCGAGGACGTCCGCTTCCAGCGGCGTGCGGCAGACCGTGGTCTCCACTCCGGTCGAGATGCGCACCATCTCGTCGATCCGCGGACGGCTCTCGGCGGCGGTGAAATAGCTGGCCACTCGGCGGCACAGGTTGCGGCTCTTGCCGACGTAGAGCACCTGCCTGCGGGTGGCTCCGTCCGGCCCGGTGAGGTCGGCGACGAACTGATAGACGCCCGGTGCAGTCGGTAGCCCCTTGGCGAAGCCACGTTTGGCCCGGCGTTCGGGCGAGACCCGGCGGGTGAACTCGACCAGGTCTTCGAGCGTGCCACCACCGAGATTGCCAATCCGCTCCAGGAGTCCGTGCAGTACGTCGACGGTTGCGCGTGCGTCCGCCAAAGCGCGGTGGTTGGGCGTGGTGCTGGTGCGGAAGTGCGCAGCGAGCGTGGCGAGCTTGACGTTCGGCACCTCGTCGCGCAGCAGCACCTGCCGGGCGAGCGCGACCGTGTCGATCACTTCCGGGTCGGGCCACGGGTAGCCGTGCAGCGTGCAGGCGCGCTGCAGGAAACCGACGTCGAAGCGGGCGTTGTGCGCGACCAGGACGCTACCGGCCGCGAACTCGAGGAAGCTCGGCAGCGCCTCGGCCAGCTTGGGAGCCCCGGCGACCATGGAGTCGGTGATGCCGGTTAGCACGGCGACGATCGCGGGGATGTGTGCGTTCGGGTTCACCAGGGTCTGGAACTCGCCGAGCACCTCGCCGCCACGCACCTTGACCGCGCCGAACTCGGTGATGCAGTCCTCGGCGGCGCTGCCGGTGGTCTCCAGGTCGACCACGCAGAACGTGACGTCCGACAGCGGTCGGCCAAGGTCTTCGAAGCTCGGCTGCAGCAGGGTCGTGGTCACGAACAGCACGTTAGGCCGTGCCACTGACAACTTCCGTCAGCAGGCTGGCGTTTCCCGCCACCACAGTCCGGAGGCGGTCAAGGCGTACAGGCCGGACGGTGACGCAGCGACCGCGGTGACCGGCTCAGCCGGGGGGCGTCTCGCCGAGCATCGTCACCAGCGCCTCCGGGTCACCGTCGCGCGGGGCGTCGCCGGGCAAGAGCTCCGGGTCGCCCACGGTGGCGCCGGCTGCGTCAACCGACCAGGCCACGGGGCGACCAGCCGTCCAGCCCGCCGCCCAGCAGTTGTCAAGCTGTGAGCAGGCGAGCGACGTCACTCGGGAGAGTTGGCCGCCGACCGGAGCCAGCGCGGACGGGACCGCGGGCGTGAGTTGCTGCCAACTGCCTGACACCGACCCGAGCCACACTGCTGGTCGCTGCTGGAGTTCGCCGGCCAGGCTCACCTCGTCGCCGCCGATGAGGACCTGCGTGCCGGCTTGGGCAGCCGCGGCGAACCCGAGGACCCGTCGAGCGTCCGACTGCACCGCGGCGCCGAGCCCGGCGTGCTTCTCCCAGGTGGTGCCGGTGCGGGTCCAGAGCACGGCCTCGCCGCCCTCGGTCGTGGCCCGGCTGCCCACGATCACCGGTTCGCCGGCCACGTCCAGGATGCCGAGCAGTGGACCGGCGTCATGGCCGCCAAAGGTGAAGAACTCCTGCGGCCGGCTGGTCAAGGTGCCCGGCGGGTCGGTCCCGTCCCAGATCGTGAGGCGTGGGTTCGAATGCGCACCGCCGAAGACTCGACCGATGGCGGACACCTCATCGCGAGCCACGCTGACCGAGATCAGGGTCGCTTCCGCGGCGGCAGGCTCGGCCGGTCGCAGGTCAAGGCTCTCCGAGGGCGTGGTCCCGGTCAACCGCAACAGTGCCGGACCAGTCCCGGCCTTGCCCCCGACGAGGACGCCTTCGGCG
>DAOPRQ010000026.1:2192-30800 GCA_035349055.1 Propionicimonas sp. | reverse complement strand
TGCGCCTGCACCTGGAGCTGACGCCGTCGGGGCTGCTGCGCTCGCGCGCAGAGCTGGCCAACACCGGCACCGACGACTACCAGCTGAACGACCTCGTGCTCGCTTTCCCGGTGCCGTCCACGGCTCGCGAGCTGCTCGACCTGGCCGGCCGCTGGGGCCGCGAACGCGTCCCGCAACGTCGCGAGTTCACGGTCGGCACGCACTTGCGCGAAGGGCGCAAGGGCCGTACCGGTGCGGACGCAGCAACCGTGCTCCATGCCGGCGTTCCCGGCTTCAGCTTCGGCGACGGGGAGGTTTGGGGCGTACACGTCGGCTGGAGCGGCAACCACACCCACTACGCCGAACGCACCTTCACCGGGCACCAGGTGCTGGGCGGCGGCGAGCTACTGCTGCCCGGCGAAATCGTGCTGGGCCCGGGGCACGGCTACGCCACGCCGTGGCTCTACGGCGCCTACGGCCGCGGCCTGGATGCGGTGGCCCGCCGCTTCCACCGGTTCCTGCGCTCGCGTCCGCAGCACCCGGGGACGAAGCGTCCGGTGACGCTGAACGTCTGGGAGGCGGTGTACTTCAACCACGACCTGCCCACCCTGCTCCAGCTGGCCGAGAAGGCGGCGGCCATCGGCGTGGAGCGGTACGTGCTCGATGACGGCTGGTTCGGTTCGCGGCGCGACGACTTCTCGGGCCTCGGCGACTGGACGGTGTCTGCTGACGTGTGGCCGGACGGGCTGCACCCGCTGGTCAACCGGGTGCGGGAGCTCGGCATGGAGTTCGGGCTTTGGGTGGAGCCAGAGATGGTGAACCTGGATTCCGACCTCGCCAGGGCTCACCCCGAATGGGTGATGGCCACCGGCGGCCGGTTGCCGGTGGCCTCGCGGCACCAGCAGGTGCTGAACCTCGGGATCCCGGAGTGCTACGACCACATCCGCGATGCGCTGCTCGCGATCCTGACCGAGTACGACATCGCCTACCTCAAGTGGGACCACAACCGCGACCTGATCGATGCCGGCACCCAGCCGTCCGGGCGCCCGGGCGTGCACCTGCAGACCGCCGCGGTGTACCGGTTGCTGGACGAACTGCGGGCGGCCTTCCCGCACCTGGAGATCGAGTCCTGCTCTTCCGGCGGCGGCCGGGTGGACCTGGGTGTCCTGGAGCGCACCGATCGGATATGGGTCTCGGACTGCATCGACCCGCACGACCGCCAGCAGATGCTGCGCTGGACCGGCCAGCTGGTGCCGCCGGAGATGCTGGGTTCGCACGTCGCGTCCGGCATCTCGCACACCACCGGACGCAGCCACGACCTCAACTTCCGGGCGGCCACCGCGCTGTTCGGCCACTTCGGCATCGAGTGGAACCTGAACACGGCCACCGCTGCGGAACTCGCGGAGCTGACCGAGTGGATTGCGTTCTACAAGGAGCATCGCGAGCTGCTGCTGGGCGGCGACGTGGTTCGGCTCGACTTCCCGGACGCTGCGCTGCTGGCCGGTGGTGTGGTCTCCCCCGACCGCAGCCAGGCGATCTATTCGTTCGCGGCGATGGCTGGGACGGACGCAGTGATGCTCGGCCGGTTGACCTTCCCCGGCCTGGATCCGGACCGGCGCTACCGGGTGACGCCGGTACAGGTCGGGCAGGCGCCGTCAGGACTGCGTCCGCCACTGTGGTGGGGTCTGGAGCGCGACTACACCAACGAGTTGGCCGACCTGCACTCGGGTGCGGGCCCCCGCTTCGTGGCCACCGATCGGAACCTTGGCATCGAACTGCCCGGCTCGGTGCTGCTGCACACCGGCCTGACCGATGCCGCGGTCAACCCCGACCACGCGCTGCTCTACCTGGTAACCGCCGTCGACTGACAGTCGTTCGACGAGCCGGCCGCAGGGGATCCCGACTGGCGCCACCGACCAGCCGCGTGTCGCGATCTCGAAGCGGTGACGTCCTAGAAGCGTCGGTGCCGACGACCCCCACCATCTATTGCCCAGATCGCGACATCGATCCTACGGGTTCCGCCGGCCCCTTTGTCCGAGCGCAGCCTCAGCCGGCGGACGCGTAGCGCAGACCGTGGCCGAACCGGAACAGCGGCTCGGCGGTGTCGAAGGGCACGTCCGGCAGGTTCGCTTCGACGGCGGCCATGCTGCTCGGCAGGTCGAAGGGCAGCGAGCCCTGCGGCTGGTCGACGCCGGTCAGCACGTCCAGCAGCGCGGTCGGACTGGCGCCCCAGTTGGCGACGATGGCCGTAACCACGTCCACGAACGGGGTCAGGATCGCCGGACGGTCAAGGAACACGTCCAGCACCGTCGGCACCACTGCCGCTACCTCGCGCACATGCGCGACCACATCGTCGGCAAAGTCGAGCGATCCGGAGTGGAAGAAGTTCTCGAACATCGTCGGACGCTGCTCCCACGGCGCCTGCAGCCGGAGGATCGCGACATCCGCCTCCCCCGGCTCGCCCACGACCGTCCCGTAGCGGCCTGCGACCGCCGAGTCGATGCCTTCGACGTACAGCTTTCGCCCGGTGCCGAGCGGCAGCACCGATTCACCGGCACCGTACGCACGGTTAGTGAGTAGGGTCAGGGACGCACGCTGTGCGGCCAATCCTGCGGCGACGAACTCGGGCGATCCGACCACCGCGGACGCCCTCGCGACCTCCACGAACGGCCGGTCGAACAGTCCGAGGACGAACTTCTCCCGAAGCAGTCGGCGCGCGGACACGTCCAGCCGCTCCTCACTGATCTCGCCGGACTCAACCAGCTCGATCAACAGCTCCGGGCAGGCTTCGCCACCGAACTGGTCGCAGCCGGCCGCCAGCACCTTCACCATGCGCTCACGCGGGCTGAGGTGCTCGACACCCCAGGCGCGGGCCGGGAACGGTGCACCCATGATCGCGGCGTCGTTGATCAGGCCCCAGTCGGTGCAGACGATGCCGTCGAAGCCGTAGCGCTCGCGCAGCATGCCGGTGACGACCGCCTTGTTGAAGCCGAAGCCGACCTCCTCGAGCTCGGTGCCGATCGGCATCCCGTAGTACGGCATCATCTGGCTGGTGCCGGCCTCGAGGGCCGCCTCGAAGGGCTTGAGATGCAGTTCGAACTGGCCACCTGGGTAGACCTGTTCGCGGCCGTGGGCGAAGTGCGGATCCTCGCCGTCGAGCTGGGGGCCGCCGCCCGGGAAGTGCTTGGTCATGGTGGCCACCGAGTCGGTGCCGAGCACGCGTCCCTGGAAGCCCCGGATGTACGCCGCGCCCAGGCGAGAAGTCAGTTCGACGTCCTCACCGAAGGTCTGCAGCTGCCGCGACCAGCGCGGCTCGGTGGCCAGGTCGATCTGCGGATGCAGCGCCACCCGGATGCCGACCGCGGTGTACTCCTGGCGCGCGATGTCGCCGAAGCGCTCAACCACCGCCTCGTCGCCGATCGCGGCGAGCCCGAGCGGCTCCGGCCAGACCGAGAAGCAGCCCGCGCTCAGTCCGGCGAGCGGGTTGTCGGAGTAAGAGTGCCGTGGGTCGGTGGAGACCGTCACCGGAATGCCGAGACGGGTGGACGCGGCGAGTTCCTGCAGCCGGTTGTGCCAGGTGGCCATCGCCTCGGGCGTCGGCGCCGCAGTGAGGATGTTGAAGTGGTTCATCAGCCGGCCGTTGACGTACTCGTCCGTGCTCGGCAGTCCGAAGACCGGGTCGCCGTCGGTGAGCGAGCCATCCGCGCCCATGGTGATCATGGTCTGGAAGAACAGACCGGCCTTCTCCGGCAGCGTCATCTGGCCGAGCAGGATCTCCACCCTTTCAGCGACCGGCAGACTCGCGTCGCGATAGCTCAGGTCCACCTCGTTGCCGGTGTCGGTCATCTCACTCCCCTGTGCGATCCCGTGCATGGAACTTCGATGATCCCATGTGGCTCCGGACCGCGCGGCGAAAACCTCCCACTGTTCACATCCATCCAGGTGGCGACGCCACCCCGCTACCCATAGCCTGAGTTCAAACCGGCAATGGCAAGGGACCAACATGGATCAAGACGTTGAGCGGCGCCATCCGCGCGGTCCGCTGGTGCTGCGCACCTTGGCCATGCCCAGGGACACCAACCCTCGCGGCGACATCTTCGGCGGCTGGATCCTCTCGCAGATGGACATAGCGGCCGGCATCATGGCCGCCGAAATCGCCCAGGGACGAGTGGTCACCGTGACCGTCACCGATGTGGTGTTCCACCAGCCGGTCGCGGTCGGCGACACGATCTGCGTCCACGCCGAACTGCTCAAGGTCGGACGCAGCTCGCTGGACCTCAAGCTCGAGGTCTGGGCCCGCGGCCTGGTCGCGATCTATGAGGAGGAACGCGAACTCGTCGCCGAGGGCGTCTTCCGCTACGTGGCCGTCGACGAGGACGGGCGTCCGCGCCCCGTCGCCGACAACCCGGCCTTCTTCACCAGGCCGACGAGCGAACCCAACGAATAGTCAGACCAGATCCCAGACGTCCGCGGGCGAGACCGGCGCCGTACCGAGCTGCGGCTCCCCAAGCCCGACCGAATCAGCGCGCCCGATGTGCTGCTCGGCGTGATGCCGCTTGTGCGCGGTGGCGACCAGGAGCTTGATCCGGTTGAGCTGGTTGGTCTCCGAGGCGCCCGGGTCGTAGTCGACCGCGACGATGTTCGCCTCCGGGTGCAGTCGCCGCAGTTCGGCGAACATCCCCTTCCCGACCACATGGTTAGGCAGGCAGGCGAACGGCTGGGCGCAGATGATGTTTGGCGCGCCGATTTCGATCAGCTCGACCATCTCCGCGGTCAGCAGCCAGCCCTCGCCCGCCCGGGTGCCGAGCGAGATCACCCCGTCCGCCTTCTTGGCCAGATCGCTCATTCGCGGCGGCACGTCGAACTTGCCGGTCTTCGCCAACGCCTGCGCCACCGGCTGCTGGTACTTCTCGATCAGCCACGTCGCCAGCTTCTTCACGTGGTGCGACTTGCGACCGATGCCGAGGGTCTCCCACTGGTACTGCGCCGAGTACAGCGGCATCAGGAAGAACTGCAGAATGCCGGGAATGACCGCCTCGCAGTCCTCGGCCTCGATCACATCCACCACGTGGTTGTTCGCGTCCGGGTGGAACTTCACCAGGATCTCCCCCACCACGCCGACGCGCGGCTTGCGCGGAACCTCACGCAGCGGCAGTTCGTCGAACTCCCGCACCAGCCTACGAATCAACGCGGTGTACCCAACGCTGCGCCCCAGCGTCGCCGAGTAGCCCGAGTGCTGCAGGAACTCCTGGCAGATCCGGTCCCAGCGGTCATAGAGCGCCTTGGCCGAACCCGGCACCACTTCATAGGGCCGGACGCGAAGCAGCACCGTCTGCATCAGGTCACCCAGCACCAGCGCCTGTAGTGCCGGATGGATCAGTCCCGGCGTGATCTTGAAGCCGGGATTCGCCTCCAGGCCCTGCACGCTGATGGCCAGCACCGGCACCTGCGGGTAGCCCGCGTCGGCAAGGGCCTTGCGTAGTAGTCCAACGTAGTTCGTTGCACGACACATCCCGCCGGTCTGGGTGATCGCCACCGAGGTGCGGTCCGGGTCAGCCTCGCCGCTGCGGATCTTGTTCACCAGTTGGCCGACCACCATGATCGCTGGGAAGCAGGCGTCGTTGTTCACATACTTGAGCCCGACTTCCACGTCGTCGCTGCTGGCCCGCTCCAGCAACTTCATGTTCAGTCCGACCTTGCCGAACACCGGCATCAGCAGCCGGAAGTGCATCGGCGCCATCTGCGGGGCGTAGATCGTATGGGTGTCGCGGGCGTTCTCGTCGAACAGCCGCCGCTCCCCCAGCGGTCCGAACGTGCTCACCGTGGCCGAGCCGCGGCGCTCGGCCGCCGCCGCCTTCATCGACCGCAGCCGGATCGTCGCCGCGCCGAGGTTCGACACCTCATCGATCTTGAGCAGCGTGTAGGCCTCGCCGGCCTGCTCCAGGATCTCCTGCACCTGGTCGGTGGTGATCGCGTCCACCCCGCAGCCGAAGGAGTTGAGCTGCACCAGGTGCAGGTCGGGCTGCTTCGCGACCACCGCCGCCGACTCGTACAGCCGGGTGTGGTAGGCCCATTGGTCGCGCACGCGGATCGGCCGGGCCAGGGCCGTCGCGGACGGTTCGACGACCGCGTCCTCGGTCAGTACGGCCATGCCCAAGCCGTTGATCAGGCTGGGGATGCCATGGTTGATCTCCGGGTCGACGTGGTACGGCCGGCCGGCCAGCACGATGCCCTTGACGCCGTGGGCGGTCATGTACTCCAGTGCACGGCGTCCCTCGGCCCGAATGTCGGCCTTGGCGTTCGCGTCCTCGATGAACCCCGCCTCGACCGCAGCCGTGGCCTCGGCCAGGGTGACGTCCCAGTCGGCGAACACCTCGACCAGCCGCTTGGCCAGCTTCTCGGGGTTGTCCAGGTTCAGGAACGGGCTGAGGTAGCGGACGCCCGGCTCCTGCAGCCGCACCAGATTGCGCTGCAGCACCTGCGGGTAGAACGCGACCACTGGGCAGTTGAAATGGTTGTCCGCCCCCTTGACCTCCTTGGCCTCGAGCGGGACGCACGGGTAGAAGATCGTGTTGATGCCCCGGTCGAGCAGGCTCTCGATGTGGCCGTGCGCGATCTTGGCCGGGTAGCAGGCGTTCTCGGCCGGAATCGACTCCATCCCGCGCTCGAACACCTCGTGGCTGGACCGCCCCGAAAGGGTCACCCGGAAGCCGAGCCGGGTCAGGATGGTGAACCACAGCGGGTAGTTCTCGTACATGTTCAGCACCCGCGGAATCCCGATATCGCCGCGAAATGCCAAGTCAGCAGTCAGTCGCCGGTAGCCGAACATGCGCCGGTACTTGTAGTCATAGAGGTTCGGCAACTCGGACTTCTTCGGCACCTTCTCAGTGCTCGCACCGCGCTCGCAGCGGTTGCCAGAGACATGCCGGGTGCCATCGCCGAAGGTGGAAATGGTCAGCTGGCAGTGGTTCTGGCAGAGCCGGCAGGTGTCCAGATGCGTGTCCACGCGGAACTCGTCCAGTTCATCGAGGCCGAGCACCTGCGAGCGTTCGCCGTCCGACCAATTGCGCTGGGCGGTCAGAGCCGCACCGTAGGCGCCCATCAGGCCGGCGATGTCCGGACGGATCACCTGGGCGCCGGTCTGCAGTTCGAAGGCCCGCAGCACCGCGTCGTTCAGGAAGGTACCGCCCTGCACCACCACCAACTCGCCGAGCTGGGACGCGTCCTTGAGCTTGATCACCTTGTACAGCGCGTTGCGCACCACCGAGTAGGAGAGCCCGGCAGCGATGTCGCCGACCGCCGCACCCTCACGCTGCGCCTGCTTGACCGACGAGTTCATGAAGACCGTGCAGCGGGTGCCCAGGTCGACCGGCGCGGATGACTCCAGCGCCATGCTGGCGAAGGCGGCGACATCGGTGTCCATGGACGCGGCGAACGTCTGCAGGAACGAGCCGCAGCCGGACGAACAGGCTTCGTTGACGGCGATGGAGTCGACAGCACCGTTGCGGATGCGCAGGTACTTCATGTCCTGGCCGCCGATGTCGATCACGGAAGTCACCCCGGGCGCGATCCGCTCCGCAGCCCGGTAGTGGGCCATCGTCTCGATCTCACCGTCGTCGAGGCGCAGCGCGGCCCGCACCAGGCCTTCGCCGTAGCCGGTCACGCAGGCGCGAGCCAGGTAGGCGTCCGCTGGAAGCGACGTGAGCACGGTCCGCAGGATGCTGAGCGCCACCCCGACAGGGTCGTTGCTGCCCTGGTAGTGCGAGAACACGAGTTCACCCGACGCGGTCAGCACCACCGCCTTGACCGTCGTTGACCCTGCGTCGATGCCGAGGAACATCGGCCCGGACGCCGCGCTGAGGTCGCCTCTCGCGATCGTCTCGCTGCCGTGCCGGACGTCGAACTCGTCGCGTTCGGCCTGGTCCTTGAACAGCGGACGCATCCGCGTGCTGGCGAGTGGGATCAGGGTGCGTTCGCGAAGCCGTCCGATCAGGTCCTCGATGGCCACACCGGAGCCCGAGCCGGTCAGCAGCGCCGCCCCGATGGCGACGTAGAGGTGCGCCTCGTCCGGCGTGGTGAACGAGTCGACCTGAGTTGCGAGCGCGCGCTCGTACGCACGCCGGAGTTGCGGCAGGAAGTGCAACGGTCCACCGAGGAAGACCAAGTTGCCGCGAATCGGATGACCGCAGGCCAGGCCGGCGATCGTCTGGGTGGCGACCGCGGCGAACACGGATGCGGCCAGGTCGGTGTGGGCCGCGCCCTGGTTCAGCAGCGGCTGCAGATCGGACTTGGCGAACACGCCGCAGCGGGAGGCGATCGGGTAGAGGTGCTTGTGCTTGGCTGCGAGGTCGTCCAGTCCGCCGGCATCGGTGTGCAGGAGCGTGGCCATCTGGTCGATGAAGGCACCGGTGCCGCCGGCGCAGGTGCCGTTCATCCGCTGCTCGACCACCGGCCGCAGAAAGGTGATCTTCGCGTCCTCACCGCCGAGTTCGATTACCACATCGGCGTCCGGAATGAAGCGCTCGATGGCCGCGGTGCTGGCGATGACCTCCTGCACGAACTCGACGCCCAACAGGTCGGCCACCCCCAGACCAGCGGAGCCGGTCACCGCGCAGCGGAACTGCTGCCCTGGGTATCGCTGCGCGACGTCAGCCAGGAGGGTCCGCAGTGCGCCGCGCGCGTCCGCGTTGTGGCGACGGTAGGCGCTGAACCGAACCGTACCGGCGTTGAGCACGACGGCCTTGACCGTGGTCGACCCGATATCGAGTCCGAGCGCGAACTGCTGGGGCATCGGCCCTCCAATCAGAACGATCGTTCTGCTCGTGGGCGAGCCTAGCAGAACGATCGTTCTGCATTCTGGCCATGGCCGAATCGTGAGCGGCGCGGCAGTACCCTGCAGATTGTGGAGAACGTGCCCGCGCCCGCGCGCGACGCCCGCGAGGCAATTATCCGGGCCACTATCGATCTGATCCGGCACCAGGGTGTCGCCGGCACTTCGATCTCCGACATCGTCGCCCGCTCGAAGACGTCCGCGGGGGCCATCTACCACCACTTCGGCAACAAGGAGCGGTTGATCCTCGAGGTCGGTCAGAGCATCCTGGCCAAGCCGATGGAAATGGTGCTTCGGACCAGTCCGGAACTGTCGCCGACGGAGCTCTTCCGGGCCGCCCTCGCGCAGATGGCGCGCGACGAAACCACCCCTGAACTGCTCCTGCAGATCTGGGCTGGGGCGAAGTCGGACGCGAAGCTGGGCCGCCTGATCCATTCCCAAGCGATGGTGGCCCGGAGCGCCGTTCGCACCTTCATGGCGAACTGGTGTGCCGAGCATTCGTCGGACACCGACCCGGACGATCTGGTCGACCTGATCATGGGCCTCGTGGCCGGCTACGCCGCACTTCGCGCCATGTCGGTCAACCGTGATCCGGAGGCCTACGGCGAGCTGGGTAGCCGACTGATCGCACAGGCCCTGGCTACCGGCCTCTGACCGAGGGGGGCACATGGCGCGCGTCTTCATCACCGGGTCAAGCGATGGTCTCGGGCATGCGGCAGCCGCCACCCTGCTGGCCGTGGGCCACGAAGTCGTGGTTCACGTGCGCAACCAGTCACGAATCACCGCCGTGCAGGGCCTAATCGCGCAGGGAGCGAAGGCTGTCGTCGGCGATCTCAGCGACCTCACCGCGACCATGGACGTCGCCGAGCAGGTGAACCGCCTTGGCCGGATGGACGCGGTCATTCACAACGCGGGCGTGGTCTCGGGCCCGGCGGTGTTGCCGGTGAACGTGGTCGCACCCTACCTACTCACCGCTCGCATCGATCGTCCGGGACGGCTGATCTACCTAAGCAGCGGCCTGCACCGTGGCGGCCGTCCCGACTTGTCCGGTCTCGACTGGGGCGGCGCCAGCGTGACCGCAACGTATTCCGACAGCAAGCTGTTCGTCACCGCGCTGGCCCTTGCGGTCGCCCGGTTCTGGCCCGGTGTGTTGAGCAATGCGGTCGACCCCGGCTGGGTGCCGACCAGGATGGGTGGTCCGGGCGCGCCGGACGACCTGCGACTCGGGCACCTGACCCAGGAATGGCTTGCGACCAGCGAAGCGGCGCCTGCGCTGGTCTCTGGTGGCTACTGGCACCACCAACGCCAGCGTCCGCCACACCCGAGTACGGCTGACCCCACCTTCCAGGACTCCCTGCTGACCGCGCTCGCCGATCACACCGGTACCGTGCTCGGCTGACTCGCCCCGACCTGGCCCGCACCGACGAATCGATTCTCGCGGGACGTTGCGGAGGGACGGTTCCGCGATACTGTGAGAGCGCGATCATTTCCATCCAGGAGGCACTGTGGCCCGCGTCAGCATCCAGCTCTACACACTTCGAGACCAGCTCGCGTCCGACCCGGAGACAACCCTCGCGGCCGTCGCCGGGATGGGTGTGGACGAGGTCGAGCCATTCGGCATAGAACACTTCGACTGGCTCGCCGATTCGCTTGCCGCGCACGGCCTGAAAGCCGGAAGCGCCCACGCGGGGCTGCTGGACGATCCGGAGAAGGTGCTCGCAGCGGCGACGGCGCTCGGCGTCCGCACGGTGTTCCAGCCGTATTGGGAGCCGGTGCAGTGGACGTCCGCGGACGGGATCCGCGGATTGGCCGAAGCGCTGAACAGCCAGGTCGATCGTTTCGCCGAGGCCGGTGTGACCATCGGTTACCACAACCACGACTTCGAGTTCACGGCGCCCGACGTGGACGGCGTCCCGGCCTATGACTACTTCGTGTCCCTGCTGGACGAGCGCGTCGTGCTCGAGGTGGACACCTACTGGGCCGCGGCCGGCGGACGCGACGTGCCCGCCCTCCTGGCGAAGTACGGCAGCCGGATCACCCACCTGCATGTGAAGGACGGGCCCTTGCTGCCGTCAGACAGTGGCGCGCTGAACGCTGTCCTCGGCACCGGGTCGATGGACCTGCCGCCCATCCTCGACGCATCGCCCGACCGGGTCTGGGTGGTCGAATTCGATCTGGCGACGAGCCCACTCGAAGAGGTCGGCCAGAGCATCGGCTACCTCCGGGAGCGGTGATGCCGATCGGCGTGGGCCTGGTTGGTGCCGGGAACATCTCGACGCAGTACCTGACCAACCTCACCACCTATCCCGACCTGAAAGTGGTCGCGATCGACGACCTGATTCCCGAGCGCGCCCGGGCACAAGCGGAGAAGTTCGGTGTCGATACGTGGGGCGGCGCGGGCACGGTTTGCGCCAACCCTGAGGTCGAGGTGGTGGTCAACATCACGCCACCCGAGGTGCATCTGTCGGTCTCGGCCCAGGCGATCCGGGCCGGCAAGCACGTGTGGAGCGAGAAGCCGCTCGGTCTGGACCGGACGGCGGCGCGCACGTTGCTCGATGAGGCCGCCGCGCTGGGCGTCCAGGTCTGTTGCGCACCTGACACGGTGCTCGGTCCTGGCATCCAGGCGGCATTGCGTTCGATGGACGCCGGCTCGATCGGGCGTCCGCTCGCTGGCCTGGCGATCATGCAGGTGCCCGGCCCGGACCTTTGGCATCCGGACCCCGCCTTCCTGTTCCAGACGGGCGCGGGGCCGGTGCTGGACATCGGGCCGTACTACTTCACCTCACTGGTGCTGGGACTTGGGCCGGTTACTTCCGTGGTCGCCGCGGGCGGTCGGGCTCGGGAGGTGCGGACGGTCGTGTCCGGGCCGAAGGCTGGGACGGAGTTCGCCGTGACTGTGCCAACCACCGCCAATGTGCTGCTGCGGCACGCGTCCGGGGCTTCGTCGGTGTGCCTGTACTCGTTCGACTCGGGGCTCGCGCGCGCCGGGGTGTTGGAGTTCCAAGGCAGCACCGGCACGATCGTGGCGCCGGACCCCAACATGTTCGACGGAACGGTACGCACCCATGTCGGTGGCGAACTCACCGGCGAGGTGGCGATCGAAGCCGCCGGACACGGTCGCGGCATCGGAGTCGTCGACCTCGTGCGGTCCCTGGCCGAGGGGCGGCGTCCGCGGCTGAATGGAGAACTGGCCTACCACGTGCTCGACATCATGCTGGCCGTAGAGGAGTCGATCGCGTCCGGGGAGCCGGTGGCCGTGACATCTGCTCCGCCAGCGGTCGACCTGTTGCCGGATTCCTGGAGCCCGCTCTCGGCCTGAATGGAGTGCTTTCATCGTGCGACAACACGAGTCGCGCGGTACCGGAGAAGGGACTTGAACCCTCACGCCCGAAGGCACAGGAACCTAAATCCTGCGTGTCTGCCAATTCCACCACTCCGGCTGGCGGCTTGAGTCTAGCGGGCGCGTCTGCCCCAGCTGACCACGCCCGTCCGCTCACCGAGGGTCAGCCTTAGCTTGGCCCGGATGCACCGCTGGCCGTCATCACGGGCGGCGCCAGACCGGTGTCCTGGTTGGCGTCGGGCAGTTGAGCCCGACTTTGATGGCATCTGGTGCGGGTCTGTCCGACTGTTGCAGGTGAAACCCGGTTTCGATGGGGGTTAGCCGCGAATCGGTGCCGGTGAACCCGCAGCAGGTGAGCGCGGCCGCCGACTGAGTTGTGGACATGAGCATTGGTCAGGCCCAGGCAGCCCCGGATCACCGGTTCGGTCTGCTGCGCAACCCTATACAGGCGCCCTGGCGCAGCCGACCACGCTCAACTACACGGACCCGGCATGCCATCGCTTGGCTCGGCCGGCCAGGGCACCCGCCCGGTGCCACTCGCGACGACTGCCATCGGTGAATCCAGGCTTAGAGCCTTGGGCTCGAACCTGAGGTGGGCGTCCCAACCGCCAAGGCCAGCCCTCGGCGGTTGAGCGGGGTAAGCGGGACACGGGTCCGATTCGAGTGCGATCAGGCGACACGCGGGTACGACGCGAGCGCGATCAGGCGGGGCTCAGTTCCGGGTCGTCGGCCGCGAACGTGCGCACCGGGCCGGGACCGGTGTCTGCGGTCTCGAAGCGGACGGTGACCCGGCCGAGCCCGGAGCCCCATACCCAGCCCTGGCCGAACTGGACGTGCACCACGTCCGCTCCGGCCAGCCAACCGGACGGACGCCTGGTCAGCGGGGCCTCGGCCTCCTCGACGACCCGCGGTGGAGCGCTGTCCACCAGGTCGAACAATGGCTCCTGCGCCACCTCGACCAGACCGGAGACGCCCACGCCGAGCAGGCGGACACCCTGACTGGTGTCCAGCCCCTCCAGCAGGCTGCGGGCCACCTGCGCGACCACTTCCACCCGGTCGGTCGCGCCGTTGAGCGTCCGGGACCGACTGATCGAAGAGAAGTCCGGCCAACGCACCTTCACGGTCACCGTCCGCGCGAACAACTCGGCCTTCGTCAGACGTTGAACTACCGAAATGGCTTGGCGGTCGGCGATGCCGGCCAGGACATCCGCGTCCGCCAGGTCGCGCTCGAAGGTGTCCTCAACCGAGATCGACTTCGTCTCGCGTTCCGGTTCGACCGGTCGGTCATCCACCGCCCAGGCGAGATCGGACAGGTGCTCGCCGCCGGACTTGCCGAGCTCGCGTACCAACTCGGCGCGGCTGAGCCGTTGGAGGTCGGCCACCGTGCTTACACCCAATCGGGACAATCGGTCCATCGTCGCCGGACCGACGCCCGGGATTGCCCGGGCCGGCAGTTCGGCGATCGTGGCAACCTCAGTCCCCGGGGCGACCAGCCGGACGCCGTTCGGCTTCGCCAGTTCGCTGGCCACCTTCGCGATGAACTTCGAACTGCCCAGACCGACCGAAGCAGTGAGCCCGCCCGTCGCGTCCGCCAGCCTGGCGCGCAGGTCCTGCGCGAGGGCCAACAGGGAGTCGTCATCCAAGTCGCGCTCGGGGCCGGCCGCCAGGTCGACGAAAGCCTCGTCCAGGCTCAGCGGCTCGACCAGCGGCGAAAGCTCATGCAGCAGCCGCATTACGATCGCGCTGGCTTCGCGGTAGGAGCCGAACCGCCCGGCCAGAAAGGCGGCGTGCGGGCAGCGCCGCCGCGCCTCCCCCATCGCCATCGCCGAGCCCACCCCGAACTTCCGTGCCTCGTAGGACGCTGTCGAGACCACGCCGCGCAGTCCGATGCCGCCGACGATCACCGGCTTGCCGCGCAACGACGGTTTGTCGCGTTGCTCGACCGCCGCGAAGAACGCGTCCAGATCGAGGTGCATGATCGAAGCTTGCGGACGCAAGGTCAGTCCAGCGATTCGAGATAGGCCCGACCCCGCGGTGATAGCCGGTAGCCGACCCGGAGGCTCTCGGTGAGCCCGAGCGCCTTGAGCTTGCGGATATCGGTCTTCATCGGCTGCAGTTCCCGTTGCAGCAGCGCTGCGAGTTCGGTGGAAATCACCCCAGGGTGGTCGCGAATCCACTCGAGGATCGGACGCGTCCAACCCCCGGTGCGCTTGGCTGCGTCAAGCTTGGCGACGGCTGCGGTGATTTCGGTCAGCTCTTCGGCGCTCGGGAGGGCGTCGCGGAGCGCGACACGTGGATCGTCGCCCACCCAAGAGAGACGGACCCGGTACACGTGGTAGCCACCTTTGCTGGCGCGGGGGCCGACCCAACGCGGCTCTCGCGGAGCAACCTCCTCAGGGGGCGGTTCGGGCGGGTAGAGCTGGCGACGCAGGGCGGTCAGGCTCGCGAAGCCGGCCGCGCGGGCGTCCGCATCGGTGAGCCGCTCTGCACCGAAGACCTCCTCGACGGCATCGAAGCCGACGATGCCGGCACTGGTCAGCTGGGTGCCGCCGACCCGGACGCGGGGTTGCTCCCACCGGCGGAACGCCAAAGTGATGGTGCCGTCGCGCACGCCGGCAGCGATCCTGGCCGGGAGCAACATCGCTCAGCGCCGCCGGTAGTGGACAAAGTCGAAACCGTCGCGGGGCTCGCGGGACACCTCCACCCACTCGGCCGGGCGCACGTCGGGAAAGAGCACTGAACCGTCCGCAACCTGATGCACCTCGGTCAGGTCGAGGTCGGTCAGCCGCGGCCAAGCCTGCCGGTAGATGCTGCCGCCGCCGGCGACGTAGATCTCGGCGTCGAGGCCGGCCGCCAGGTCGAGCGCCTCGTCCAGGGAGGCCACCGCGTAGGCGGTACGGGGCGGCAGGGTTTCGATAGGCTCGACGACCCGAGTGGGCTCAGGGAGCGCGATCGTCTCGGGGTGCGACGTGACCACGATCGTGGTGCGCTTGGGCAGCCAGCGGCCGATCGCATCGTGCGTCTTTCGTCCCATGATCAGCGGATGTCCAAGCGTCACCCGCTTGAATCGGGCCCAGTCCTCAGCGATCTCGAACGGCTGGCGCTCCCCGTCCCCAATCACTCCGTTGGCGCCCACGATTGCGATGGCGATGATCCGCATGGCTAGACCGCGATCGGGGCTTTGATTCCGGGGTGCGGGTCATAGTCGACCACCTCGAGGTCGGCCAGGGTGAAGGCGTCGATCTCGGTCACGCTCGGGTCGACCAGCAGCCTCGGCAGCGGACGCGGCTCGCGGGTCAGCTGGAGCTTGGCCTGCTCCAAGTGGTTCGAGTACAGGTGCGCATCGCCGAGGGTGTGCACGAAGTCGCCGACTTCCAGCCCGGTCACCTGCGCGACCAGATGGGTCAGCAGCGCATAGGACGCGATGTTGAACGGCACCCCGAGGAAGATGTCGGCCGAGCGCTGGTAGAGCTGACAGGACAGCTTCCCGTCCGCCACGTAGAACTGGAAGAACGCGTGGCACGGCGGCAGCGCCATCTCCCCCAACTGTCCGACGTTCCAGGCCGAAACGATGTGCCGACGGCTGTCCGGGAAGTTCTGGATCGACTCGATCACGCCCTTGATCTGGTCGACATGACCGCCGTCCGGGGTGGGCCAGGACCGCCACTGGTAGCCGTAGATCGGCCCGAGGTCGCCGTTCGCGTCGGCCCACTCGTCCCAGATCGTGATGCCGTTATCGTGCAGCCACTCGACGTTTGTCGAGCCCCGCAGGAACCACAACAGCTCGCCGAAGATGCTGCGGGTGTGCAGCCTCTTGGTGGTCAGCAACGGAAAGCCAACGGCTAGGTCGAAGCGCATCTGGTAGCCGAACACGCTCCGCGTGCCGGTGCCGGTGCGGTCAGACTTCGCCGTGCCGTGATCCAGCACGTGTTGCAGTAGGTCGAGGTATTGCTGCATCAGCTTTCCTTCGGCTCAGGTCCAGGATCCGGGGATCCCGGCCTACGCCGGGATGACGAAGGTGAGGGCTGGGATGAGGAAGGTGAGGGCTGAGATGACGATGACTGGACCGCTCCGTCCTGGGTCGACGACTTCGATCGGCCTAGAAGGTCGCTCAGGATCGGGACCATCGCGCGCACCGCTTGGCCGCGATGGCTGATCGCGTCCTTCTGCTCGGGGGTCAACTCGGCGTTGGTGACCTCGTTACCCTCAGCGATGAAGATCGGGTCGTAACCGAAGCCGTTCGTGCCGCGCGGTTCGAGGACAAGCCGTCCCTCCATCACCCCCCGCACCAGGTGTTCGGCGCCCTCCGGCGTCACCAGCGCCATGGCGCACACGAAGCGTCCGGTGCGGTCGGCGTCTGTCGTGTCGGTGAGTTGCGCGATCAGCAGGTCGAGGTTGCGCTGGTCGGTCGCGTCCGGCCCTGACCAGCGTGCCGAGCGGACTCCGGGCATCCCGTTCAGCAGATCGACCTCGATGCCCGAGTCGTCGGCCACCGCCAGCTCACCGGTGGCCGCCGCCGCAGCCCGCGCTTTGAGCAGCGCGTTGCCCTCGAAGGTCCGCTCGGTCTCGGCCGGCTCGGGATAGGCGGAGAAGGCATCCAGGCCGCGCACATCCGCGTCCACCCCCGCCGCAGCGAGCACGCGGTGCAACTCGGCGGCCTTCTTCGCGTTGTGGGTGGCGACGACGACGATGCTCATCTGGCCAACGCCGCCTGCTGCAGCCGGGTGAGTTCCGCACAGCCCGCCAGACCCAGATCGAGCAACTCGTCCAGTACCGGACGCGCGAACGGCTTGCCCTCTGCGGTGCCCTGCACCTCGACGAACTCGCCCCCGCCGGTTGCGACCACGTTCAGGTCGACCTCGGCGGAGGAGTCCTCGGGATAGCAGAGGTCGAGCATGGGGGTGCCGTCGACGACTCCGACCGATACCGCAGCCACGCTGCCGGTGAGCGGTTCGCCAGCGAGCGCGCCGCGGTTTCGCAACCAGGTCACCGCGTCCACGAGCGCCACGTACGCCCCGGTGATGGACGCCGTCCGCGTGCCCCCGTCGGCCTGCAGCACGTCGCAGTCGAGCACGATGGTGTTCTCGCCGAGCGCGCGATAGTCGATCACCGAGCGCAGGCTGCGGCCGATCAACCGGGAGATCTCGTGGGTGCGTCCGCCGATGCGGCCCTTGACCGACTCGCGATCGCTCCGCGAATGCGTGGCCCGCGGCAGCATCGCGTACTCGCTGGTCACCCAGCCGAGCCCGCTGCCCTTGCGCCAGCGCGGCACGCCTTCGGTCACCGAAGCCGCGATCAGTACCCTGGTAGCACCGAACTCGACGAGCACCGATCCTTCGGCATGGTCGAGCCAGTTGCGGGTAATCCGCACCTCGCGGAGGTCCAGTGGAGATCGGCCGTCGGCTCTTGGTGTTGACATGCGCCAACCCTATCGGGCGGCTCCGACAACGCCTGAGCGGGCCGTGCGGGACGCCGATTTGTTCAGACTGATACCCCCTGGGGTATGCTTGGTTCATCGTTCGAGAATGGAGATTGCGAGATGTGTCGTCCGGTTACCTGCAAGGTCTGTGGCAAGACCACCTGGGCTGGCTGCGGCCAGCACGTCGCTCAGGTCAAGGCCATGGTCCCGGCCAACCAGTGGTGCGGTGGACACGCGGCCGCGACCGCGCCGGAGAAGTCCAGCGGACTGTTCAAGATCTTCGGCCGATGAGCTCTCGCCGATTCACCGGACGTTTGGCTGCAGCGGCGGTCACGCTCCTCGCATCGGCTGCCCTGCTCAGCGGCTGCTCGAGCACCTCGGTGAGCGTCTCTGCCGGCCCGACAGCCACTGCCGCACCGGCCGCGGGCTCCTCACTGGATGCCAGCGCCTTCGCCGCGGCCGCGAGGCTGCCGGGCACCGTGCTGCTCGACGTCCGCACCGCGGAGGAGTTCGCAGCCGGACACCTGCCGGGAGCGGTCAACATCGATGTGGAGTCGCCCGACTTCGCGGCCGGCATCGCCAGCCTCGACCCCAGTAAGCCGTACGCGGTTTACTGCCGCAGCGCGAACCGCTCCAAGGTCGCGATGACCGCCATGCAGGGCGTCGGCTTCACCAACCTCTACGACCTGGCCGGCGGCATCAACGCCTGGAAGTCGGCTGGCGGCGAGGTCGTCACCGGCTAGCTCACCCGAGGCTGACGGAAAATCTGGTCCCGGGACGCCCCGCAAACGACGCAAGAGCCCTGTCCCGGACGATTGCCGGTCGGAATCGCGTCATGCCACCGCGCGATGGCGCGATCTCGCAGCGCGATGCCCCGATCAGGCCAGATGCGTTCGCTGCCGAGCATCCACCTCCGAGATCACGACACGCCCCGCCGCGATTCTCCAACCCAGCGGTAGATCTCGCAGATGATCGCCTTGCCCGGCCCTTCGCGCGAGATGACGCGATCCGCACCCACGACACCCGTAAACGACGCGAGGGTTCCGTCCCGGACGATCGTCGGTCGGAATCGCGTCATGCCACCGCGCGATGGCGCGATCTCGCAGCGCGATGCCCCGATCAGGCCAGATGCGTTCGCTGCCGAGCATCCAGCTTCGAGATCACGACACGCGAAGGCGGGTCCGGACGCGTCACGCGATCGTGTAGACCTGCTCCACCTCATCGACGAAACCGCCCATCAGCCGTCGGCCGATGCCGGCGAAGAGTTCCGGGCTGCCGGTGGTCAGAAAACGCAGGGTCGGCGTCCGCGGAGCGCTGCGCACCAGGCCGGTGTCGGTAAGGGTGGCGAACACCTCTTTGGCACACTCCTCGGCGGACGAGACCAGGGTCACCTCGTCGCCGATCACGTAGGAGATCACGCCGGCCAGCAGCGGGTAGTGCGTGCAGCCGAGGATCAGCGTGTCGATGCCGGCCTCCCGCAACGGCAACAAATAGCCGCGGGCGGCGTCAAGCAACTCGGGGCCGCCGGTGATGCCGGCTTCGACGTACTCCACGAACAGCGGGCACGGAGCGGTAAGCAGCTGTACACCGGGCACGGCTGCGAGCGCGTCGTCATAGCTCGCCGAAGTCGCCGTGGCTTCGGTGCAGATCAGCCCGATGCGTCCGCTCTTGCTGGCGCGGACGGCGCGGCGCGCGGCCGGCAGGATCACGTCGATGACGGGTACGTCGTAGCGCTCGCGTGCGTCCCGCAACACCGCGGACGAGGCTGAGTTGCAGGCGATGACCAGGGCTTTGACTCCGGACTCGGCAAGGTAATCCAGGCATTCCAGAGCGTATTCGCGCACCTCGGGAATCGACTTGGTGCCGTACGGCGCGCGGGCCGTGTCACCGAGATAGACCATGTCCTCACCGGGCAGCTGGTCGAGCAGCGCACGAGCTACGGTCAACCCGCCGAAGCCGGAGTCGAAGACCCCGATCGGGGCGTCGGACGCGATCACGAGCACCGACTTTAGGCCCGCGGCAGAATGGGTGCCAACCGCAGCCGGAGGGATGGGACTTGGCCGATCAGATCGACGCCGCCCGGATCGTGCTGCGCACCCTCCGCTGGTTGGACGACGGCCGGCGCAAGCTGGACGAGTCCTGGCGCGCGTTCACCGGACGCGAAGAGAAGCCGGCCGCGGCGCCGGCCGATCGACGGGAACCGCCGGAGATCTGGTGAGGCTGTGAGGCGGCCCCTCGCCAAACCAGACCACAAAGGTAGCGGCCGCCCTTCGTGACGCCTTCCGCCTCGTGCCCCGGTTCGCCGGCAACTTCGGGGCCGGACGCGGACGCGGTCAACCGCGGTTCAGCGGCGGGTGAGGGTCAGCGTCACCAGGCCGGCGCGCCGGCCGGGCACGGGAGCAGGAAGGCCGCAGCCGGGCTCGCCGTCCACCGCGGACGCGCAGCCGCCGCAACCCGAGGCCGGGCAGCCCATCGAGAGTTCGCGCGCGGATACCCGTCCCGAACGAACCAGGTGGTCCACCGCAGCCCGCACCACCTGCTCGTCGAGCGCGAGATTCCGGGCCATCTGCGCGACCGTGGGCGTTCCGACCGCCATCTCATCGAGCACCAGGCTCAACGGGCCGCGCCGCACCCCAGCCGCGGCGGTCATAGGAACAGGCTCCCGACCTGGAACACCACGACGGCGAGCCCCCAGGCGATCGCCAACTGCAGCCCGATGCCGAACAGCGTCCAGCGGCCACCGATCTCGCGCCACTGCGCAGCCACAGTGGCCACGCAGGGCGTGTAGGCCAGCAGGAAGATCATGAACGCAAGCGCCGCCGGAACCGGATGCCCGCCGGAGGATTCGGTGAAGGAGGCCAGCACCGCATCGCCGAGGTCGCCGGGGGCAGCCGAATCCTCAGGCTCCTCAACTGCGTAGGTCTGCGCCCAGGACGAGATCACCGCCTCCTTGGCCACGAACCCGACCACCAGCGTGGAGGTGGTCTCCCACGAGCCGAAGCCCGCCGGGCCGAAGACCGGCGCCACCGCTTGGGCCGCGACGCCGTAGACAGAGTCGGCCACCGGCACGTCCCCGAACCTCTCACCGGGCTGGGTGGGGATCGACTGCAGCAGCCACACCGCGCACACCGTGATCACGATGACGCCGGCGGCGGTCTGCAGGAAGCCCTTCAGTCGCACCCAGGTCACCGAAGCGGTCAGGCGCAGGGTCGGACGCTGGTACGCGGGCAGGTCGATGATCAGGGGCTCCGCGCCCATCGTCCGCCAAAGCGTCCGGCGCAGGATCAGCCCGGTGAAAACGACCAGGAGGATCGAAATCACGTACATCGCGAACACCGCGGTCCCGGCGTACGGGCCGAAGAACACGCTGCCGAGCATCACGAAGACGGTCAACCGGGCAGTGCAGGACGTGAACGGCACCAGCAGCGCGGTCAGAATCCGCTGCCGCGAGCTGGGCAGGATCCGGGTCGCAGAGATCGCCGGCACATTGCAGCCGAAACCGACGATCAATGGCAGGAAGGCGCGTCCAGGCAGGCCGATGGCGCGCATCAACCGATCGGTGACCACGGCAGCGCGTGCGAGGTAGCCGGAGTCCTCAAGCAGCGCCAGCAGGACGAACATCAGGGTCATCAGCGGCACGAAGGTGAGCAGCATGCCGACGCCGGCGATGATCCCGTTCACCACCAGGCCCTCGAGCCAGGTGCCGGTGAGCCCCAACTGCGCGAACAGCCACAGCGCGCCATCAGTCAGCGGGCCAGTGAACAGGCCGTCCAGGAAGTCCTGCAGCGGCGCCGCGACCGCGGTGGTGATCTGGAACACCAGCCACATCACGCCGAGGAAGATCGCCGGGCCGAGCACCGGGGCGGTCACCCAGCGGTCGACCTTGTCAGACCACGTGTGCTGCGGATCGGCCGGCGCCTTGGTGCCGACCTCCACGGCCTGCGCGATCCAGCTGAAACGGTCATCGTCCAGTTCGAGCGAGTCGAGTTCCGCCGCCATCGGACGCGGGGCTGGCGCGGGCGTGCCGAGCGTTTCGCGGACGGTACCCGCGAGGCCCTCCAGGCCGCTGCGCCGACGCGGATCGATCCCCACCACCGGGCAACCGAGCGCCTTCGAAAGGGCTGCGGTATCCACGCTGACGCCGTTCTTGGCCGCAACATCGAGCATCGTCAATGCGACCACGAGCCGCAGGCCAAGCTCGCGCAACTGCGACACCAGATAGAGGCTGTTCGCCAGCCGGGCCGCGTCGCAGACCACTATGCACAGGTCGGGGCGCTCATCCGCCGGCACTCCGACCAGCAGTTCCCTGGTCAGTGCCTCGTCCGGCGAGTGCGGGTCGAGAGAGTACGCACCGGGCAGGTCGACCAGGGTGATGTCGAGTTTCTGGTCGGACTCGTCGCAGGTGCAGTCTTCACAGTCGCAGGTGGCCGCATCCCTGGTGGTCTTCCAAACGCCACGGGACACCTCGACGGTGGTGCCCGGCCAGTTGCCCATCGTGACGCGCGAGCCGGTGAGAGCGTTGAAAAGCGTCGACTTGCCGGTGTTCGGGGCGCCGACCAGGGCCACCGCTGGCGCGTCCGGCCCGGCTCCCGTACCGGTGCCGGTCTGGCAGCACGCCTTCACCGAGGGCGTCGGCACGCTCGCCACCAGCAGGTTCAGTTGCCGATTCGGCTTGGTTTCGGTGACCGGCATCAGGCGACGACCTCGGCCCGCAACTCCTTGATCAAGCTGGAGCCGAGAGCGATCCGGGAGCCGGACACCATTGCGACCCGGCCGCCGCCGGCCGTCCGTGAGAGCAGGGAGAACGTCGACCCCACCCGCAGGCCCAGGCAGGAGAGGCGCTGCCGCGATCCGTCCGGCGCGCCGACGAGCGTCAGGCTGGTGTGGAGCGGTGCGCTGCCCAGGTCGATACCGACGTACATGTTAGTAAGGCTAGCCTAAGAGAAATAGCTGCGCACCTCGTTCCAAAAACGGTAGGCGCCCGCTCGATCACGCGAGAGCGAGCAAATTCTCGGTCAAATAGGCCACCCACTCGTACACCCGAAACACGTATGCCTTCGGATCGGTTTCGGGCAGTTCATCCAATTCCTCAGCATCTTCGCTGGTGCGGATTCCCAATCGGACGGCCAGGCTCAATCGCACCGCGGTGAGGGTCTTCAGCCAGCTGGGCAGGTCGATCAACCGCACTTGCACCGGGTGCTTGCCGGCATCGGAATCCCGCAAAGCCGACATCACGATCTCAGCCTGGTCGAGGCGCTCAGTCCGCTGCCGGGATTGCGTCAGCCGGCGAAATTCGTCGGAGCCGATCGGGTCCTCCGGGTAGGCGTCCGGAAAGAGCCGCACGATCACCGGGTCGGTCCGGTCCAGTGGTTCACCGCCGTCGAGCTCAGCCTGCCACCGCGCGAACGGGTCGGCATGGTCGACGGCCTCGGCGTCCGCTTCCAGCAGACCGCAGAACTGCTCGACCAGCGACTCCAGCAGGGTGGCCTCGTAGTCGGTCAGGCGCATGTTGATCACCGGGCCCTGCCGGCGGAAGTCACGCATCAGACCGGTTCCAGCGTGGCCCAGAGCCCGTAGCCGTGCATCGCGTCCACGTCGGTCTCCATCTGTTCGCGCGCTCCGGTCGAAACCACGGCCTTGCCGGAGTTGTGCACCTGCAGCATCAGGTCGGTCGCCTTCGACTCCGGATAGCCGAAGTAGGTGGTGAACACGTGGGTGACGTAGCTCATCAGGTTGACCGGATCGTCCCAGACGATGGTCACCCACCCGGTCAGCGCCGACTCAACCGGACGCTCGGATACCGCCACCCCTGCGCTCGGCCGCTCGGTCGTGCTCTCGCCTGCCACCGAACCATTGTGTCAGGCAGCGCCGACAAAGCTGGCATAGCCCCCAATTGCGGCAGGACGCTCAAGCCCGGTAGCCGCGGGCCGACCGACACTCCTGTTGACCCCGGCCATGAGAATGTCGTACGACTGCCGTGCAAGCCTTCTATGGCAGGTGGGACCAAGACACGTCGGCTGGAGGCGAGGCTCGAGCCCACATTGGACGACCTCATCAGTGAGGCCGCGAGAACGGTTGGGCAGTCGCGTTCGGAGTTCATCCTGATCGCCGTCCGCGAGTCGGCTGAGCGGGTGTTGGCTCGCGCCGACATCACCATCATGTCCGCCCACCAGTTCGACGTCCTCGTCGAGAGCCTCGCCGAGCGAGCGCCGCTGGACAAGCTGGCCCGTGCGGCCGCGTCCGACCGCCCGTACCGCCGTTGACGGCGCACTGGGTCTCGTCGAGGATCAGCCCCAGCCACCTTCTCGACGGGTTCGACTCCGGACCGGAGTCCCTGAACACATGGCTCAAACAGTTCGCCGCGCGCGCCGACGCCCAAGGAACCGCGCGCACAATCGTCTGGACTCGCCCGGACGACCCCACGGTGGTCGCCTACTATTCGGTCGCCCCAACCGAGGTGCGACGCGAGGGCCTGACCCGAGCTGCGCACGGCGGGCATTCCGTGATTCCCGCCTACCTGTTGTCTCGCCTCGCCCTCGACCGGAGCCTCCAGGGAGGCGGCCTGGGCACGTACCTGCTGCTGCACGCGGTCGAACTCGTGGTCGCGGCCAGCACCACGGGCGGCGGCCGCCTCCTGGTCGTCGACGCAATCGATGACGCCGCGTCCAGCTTCTACCGCGCACACGCCTTCACCCCGATCAGCGGAACCCGCCGCCTGTACGCCAGGATCAGTTCGCTGCAGGCGTGCTCAACGCTGGTTCCGAGGCGTAACGCACGACTGTTCCGGGGTGAAGGGTCTCCACGGCTGAACCCAACGGATGGCCGATGCCCTTCGGTCTGGACCTGTCGGGATGCTAGGCCGCGTCGCACAACCCAGCACGCGCTGCGGTGCACCTCGCAATCGCACGGAGTTGTGCGACACGCCCTAGGCTGACCGCCATGACTCTCCTGTCGTCCGTGTCACCATCGACGCTGCGCTCCGGCCAGCTCAGCACTGCGCTGCTCACCGACCACTACGAGCTGACCATGGTTCGGGCCGCATTGCGTTCCAAAACCGCACTTCGCAGGAGCGTGTTCGAACTCTTCGCCCGCCGACTGCCCGAGGGGCGCCGCTACGGAATCGTGGCCGGTGCCGGCCGCGCGATGGACGCGATCCAGGCCTTCCGCTTCGACGAGGAGCAGCTGAACTTCCTGCTTGAGCAGAACGTCATCGACACCGACCTGGCCGACTGGCTCAGCCGCTACAAGTTCAAGGGCAACATCTGGGGCTACCCGGACGGCGAGGCCTACTTCCCCGGCTCTCCCCTGCTGATCGTCGAAGGCACCTTCGCCGAAGCGGTCATCCTGGAGACCGTGCTGCTGAGCATCTACAACTACGACTGCGCGGTCGCGTCCGCCGCCTCGCGGATGACCGCGATGGCCGGCGACCGGCCCTGCATCGAGATGGGCTCCCGGCGCACCAACGAGTCTGCCGCGGTGGCCGCCGCCCGCGCCGCCTACATCGCGGGCTTCCAGGCCACCTCGAACCTCGAAGCTGGACGCACCTACGGAATTCCGACCACCGGCACGGCCGCGCACTCGTTCACCCTCCTGCACGACACCGAAGAGGACGCGTTCAAGGCGCAGCTGAAGACGCTGGGCAAGGGCACCACGCTGCTGGTGGACACCTACGACATCGAAGAGGCCGTACGCACCGGCGTCCGCCTCAGCAAAGGCAAGCTGGGCGCGATCCGGCTCGACTCCGGCGACCTCGCCGAGCAGGCAGCGGACGTGCGCAAGCTGCTGGACTCCCTGGGCGCCGAGAAGACGAAGATCATCGTCACTTCTGACCTGGACGAGTTCCAGATCGCCGCGCTACGCAGCGCCCCGGTGGACGGTTACGGGGTCGGCACCTCGCTGGTCACCGGTTCGGGGGCGCCGACCTGCGGCTTCGTCTACAAGTTGGTGTCGAGAGCCACGTCCGAAGCGAAGGACGCCGAACTGCTGCCGGTGGCGAAGAAGAGCGTCAACAAGGGGTCGGTGGGCGGACGAAAGTTCGCGCTGCGCCGGCTGAACGCGGCGGGCCGGGCGGAGGCGGAGGTGATCGGTATCGGCACCCCGCCGGTCAACGACGGCAACGACCGTCCGCTGCTGGTGCAGCTGATGGCCAAGGGCAAGCCGATCGCTCGCGAACCGCTCGAAGCCGCCCGGGAGCGGCACACCAGGGTGCGGGCCGAACTGCCGCTCGCCGCGCACAAGATGAGCAAGGGCGACCCAGCGCTGCCCACCATCCTGCTCGATGAGGTCGGCGAGGTGACCGACAACCCTTACGCGGCGGTTAAGCGATGAGTACCGCGCTGATCGTCGTCGACGTTCAGAACGACTTCTGCGAAGGTGGTTCGCTGGCGGTGACCGGCGGGGCTGCGGTGGCTGCTCGGATCGGTGCTCTGTTAGCTGGCGAGCACGGTTACGACCATGTCGTCGCTACCCGCGATCACCACATCGACCCGGGACCGCACTTCTCCGCGACACCCGACTACGTGGACTCCTGGCCGGTGCACTGCGTGGCCGGGACACCCGGCGCCGAGCTGCATTCGGCGCTGCTCGGCTCAACTCCGGACCGCCGTCATCCCGGCGCAGGCCGGGATCTCGGGTCGACCTTGGAAGCGGTCTTCGACAAGGGCGAATACGCCGCGGCCTACTCCGGTTTCGAGGGTAGGGCGGACGGGGTCGCGCTCGCCGACTGGCTGGTGGACCGCAGCGTGACCAAGGTGGTCGTCTGCGGCATCGCGACCGACCACTGCGTCCGCGCGACCGCGCTGGACGCCGTCCGCGACGGCTTCGCTACCACCGTGCTGCTCGACTACACCGCTGCGGTGAGCCCGGAGCGCCTGCCCTCGGTGCTGGCCGAGTTCGAGGCGGCCGGTGTGCGGCTGGTTCGGGGCGAGCCGGACGGTACCCGCCGCGTGGCATGGTCGGAAGGAGTCTGGACCAACCCGCCCGCCGCCGTGACAACCGCCGAGAAGGCGCTTGAAGTGACCGCGGTGGAAGGCTCGGACGCCTGGCGGCACACCGCTTACGGATTCGTCCACGACACCGAGCACGCGCTGCTGGCCCCGCTCGCCGTCGGCGAGGCGGTCGAGGTGGTGCTGCAGACGACGTTCTCGGGGCAGTTCGACCAGGCTGGCGTGCTGGTGCGCGCCGACGCCGAACACTGGGTGAAGGCCGGGTGCGAGTACGCCGACGGCGCGCTCAACCTGGGTGCGGTGGTGACGCTGGAGCGTTCGGACTGGTCGGTCGCACCGGTCGATTGGAACGGCCAGGAGATCACCGTCCGGGTGAGCCGGGACGCGGAGTCGCTCACGGTCCGCGCGAAGGTTGCCGGCGGCGACTTCCGGTTGGTGCGGGTGGCGCCCTTCGTTACCGGCGAGGTGTCCGCAGGGCCCTACGTCTGCGCCCCTACCCGGCCGGACTTCACCGTCCGCTTCCTGAGCTGGCGCGTCGTTCCCGGGGACGCGTCCCTGCACTGACTCCGCGCTGTGAACGAAAAGGGGACGGTTCCCTTTTCGTTCAAGTTGTCCACAGTCTCAGCGTCACGGCGCCAATCAGACGACCAGCGAAGTCCCAGAACCGGGCACCTGCAGCGGGGAGCTGAAGTCGTTCATCACGCTGGCCAGGCGGAACGCGCGCTCGTCCTGGTAGAGGTCCTCCAGTGTCAGCGGGTCGCCGTCCGGCCCGGACAGCGGGATCTTCCAGTTCGGGTACTCCGTCGACGTGCCGGGCTGATTCTGCGTCCGCCGGTCGCCCACGGCATCGGTGAGGGCCGCGCACAGCACCCGCGCCGGGGTAGCCACCAGGTAACGGTGCAGCGCCTCGACGATGTCCTCAGTGGTGGGCTCGCCCACGGCCAGGAAGCCGCGCTCACGCAGCATGTCCAGGTAGGCGTTGCGGTCGCGTTCGGCGTTGGCCAACTCCGCGTCCAGCGGCTCGGTCAGCAGGCCCAGCCGGTGCTGCAGCCGCACGTGCTCGGCAGCCAGGTACCCGGCCGTCGGCGGCAGGTCGTGGGTGGTCACCGAAGCCAGGCAGTACTCCCGCCAGGCTTCCGGCGGCAACGGACGGCCGGCCGAGTCCCGCTCGAACCAGGCGATCGACGTGCCCAGGATGCCGCGCTCACGCAGGTAGTCGCGCACCCACGGCTCCACCACTCCAAGGTCTTCGCCGACCACCAGCGCGCCGGCGCGATGCGCCTCCAGGGCGAGAATGCCGACCATCGCCTCGTGGTTGTAGCGCACGTAGGTGCCCTGACTCGGCGGCATGCCGTCCGGGATCCACCACAGCCGGAACAACCCCATGATGTGGTCCACGCGAATACCGCCGGAGTGCCGCAGGATGCCCGAGACCATGCTGCGGAACGGAGCGTAGGACAGGTCGTCCATGCGGTCCGGACGCCACGGCGCCTGCCCCCAGTCCTGGCCGGTCTGGTTGAAGTGGTCAGGTGGTGCGCCGACGCTGATCCCGTCCGCGAACAGGTTCGAGTAGGTCCACGCCTCGGCACTGTCGCCGCCGACGCCCACGGCAAGGTCGTTCATGATGCCGACCCGCATGCCCGCGTCCGTTGCCGCCGACTGCGCGGCCCGCAGCTGGTCGTCGGCGATCCACTGCAGCCAGGCGAAGAAAATGATCAGGTCCAAGTGCTCTTCGGCGAACACCGCCACCTCGGGCGAGGACGGACGCCGCAGCTCGGCCGGCCACTCCCGCCAGTCGTCGCCGTAGCTGTTCACCAGCGCCGACCAGGTGGCGAACTGGGTCAGCCCGCGGCCTTCGCGGCGCAGGAAGTCGTTGAAGGCCATCCGCCGGGCCGGACGCAGCCCGTGCGCGTAGACCACCTGCAACGCGTCGATCTTGGCCGCCCAGATCAGGTCCCGCTGGATGAAGGTCTCGCCGGCCAGATGCTTGCGAAGCTGCGCCTTGCGCTGCGCGATCCGGGTGCGCGAGCGCTCGTCCAACTCGGCGTATTCAGGCACCGCTTCGGGCCGGATGTAGAGCGGGTTCACGTAGCGG
>DAOPRQ010000026.1:0-2092 GCA_035349055.1 Propionicimonas sp. | reverse complement strand
CTCGGCGTATTCAGGCACCGCTTCGGGCCGGATGTAGAGCGGGTTCACGTAGCGGCGCGAGGTCGGCAGGTAGGGGGACGGTTCCAGGGGCGGCATCGGCTGGGCAGCGTGCAGCGGGTTCACCAGCACGAAACCGGCGAACTGCTGGGTCGCCGACCAGGTGGCCAGGTCGGCGAGGTCGAGCAGGTCGCCCATGCCCCAGGAGTCGGCGGACCTGATCGAGTACAGCTGCGCGGCGTAGCCCCACGTCCGCTTCTCCCCCATTGAAGCCGGGAAACCGAGGAACGCCGGGCTCACCACAAGGGTGGATTCGCTATGGCCCGCCGCGGTGGTCGCCTGCAGCCGGTGGTACCCGAGCGGCAGGTCGGCGGGTAGCGCGAAGGACGCCTGGCCCGTCAGCACCCCGTCCACCAAGCGCGGCGGCTCGTCGTCGGCCACCTGCTCGGCATCGCGCCAGCCACCCTCTTCCAGGCGGACGGAGACTCGCACCCAGTCGCCGTGGGGCAGGTGCACCTGGACTGTCTTGGCTGTACCCTGCTCCATCACCACGCACGGCGGCAGCAGCCGGGTCCACGGCCGCAGCCGGTGTGCGTCCAGTGCGGCCTGAGCGCTAGCCGGTGTGGACGCGTCCACGTCCATGCCGGCGAGGATCGCGATGACCGTCTCGTCGGTGATCTCGGTCAGCCGGCCCTTCCAGTCCCAGAACTCGGTGGCGATGCCGAGGGCAGCGGCCAACTCGGCCAGTACGGAGGAGGACAACGCCATGCCGGGACGCCTTCTTTGGTGCAGGTAGGTCTTTGGTGCAGGTAGTACAGCTAACCCTATCCGAAAGCGGTCAGCTTCTCTCGAATGGCGCCAGCAGCCTGGCCAGCACGCCGGCGAGCTCCGCCCGCTCAGGCGGTTCGATGGCAGCGAGCACCCGGCGTTCGTACGCGAGCAGGTCTGCCAGCGCGGCTTCCACGCAGTCCCGGCCCTTGCTGGTCAACCGGACGCGGACGCCGCGGCCATCGTCCGGATTGGGCTCGCGCACCACGAGGTCGCGGGCCTCCAGCCGGTTGATCCGGTTCGTCATGGTGCCCGAAGTCGAAAGGGTCTCGTGGATCAACTCTCCTGGTGAGAGCACGAATGGCCGCCCCTGCCGACGAAGTGCGGCGAGCACGTCGAACTCCCAGACCTCCAACTCGTGCGCAGCGAAGGCCTCAGCGCGGGCGCGGTCTAGATGCTTGGCCAGGCGGCTCACCCGGGACAGGCTGCCCAGCGGGCTGACGTCGACCTCGGGCAGCTCACGGCTCCACGCGGCCAGGATGCGGTCGACTTCGTCCATCGCACCTCCTGGTATCTCGATATCAAGACTTTAGCCGACCCGAGGGCTGCCTCGATTTGGTCCCGCGAGGTTCTCGTCATAGCTGGCCACCGCTCTGGGGTTTCGTTTCGGGTCCAAATCGCGTCATGCCCGTGCCATCGTCCCCAGCGCCGATGTCGCCAAGTCGTAGGGATCGGCGCAAGGTGCCACTTGGCTGAGCGAAGCCAGTGGCAACGGGCTACGAGTTCACGACACCGCGCTGTGAGGCGAGCACCTCCCCGGTTCCCAGGGTGGACCGTTTCTCGCCGTCCCAGTGCGAAAGCGTCCACCTTGTTCGGCGCGCCGTGGGCGGCAGCAACGGATGGTCGACTCGTTCGGTCAGGCGGCCGTGGAGTGGTTGGCCAGCTCGCCGATCCGACGGCTCGCCAGGGTACCGAGGACCGCCAGCCCGGCCATCGCGGTGAGCAGGGGCGCGAAGCCGAGAGCAGTCGGCAGCACTCCGGCGGCCAGCAGGTAGAGCGTGCCGGCCAGGCCTGCACCGAGGCTGTTGCCGAGCGCCTCCCCCACCTGCAGGGACGAGGTGCTGCGGCCCAACTCCACGGCCGGCGAGAGCTGCATCACCCCTAGCGAAGTGCTGGCCACCGCCAAGCCCATCCCCAGGCCGGCGAAGATCCAGCCGATCAGCAGGATCGCCACCGGCACCGCCTGGAGCCAAGCGCCGATAGCCAGCAACGCGAGCCCCACGCCGAGGCTGAGCGCGCCCGCGGTGATGATCGCGTCCCGGCGCAT
>DAOPRQ010000025.1:0-31280 GCA_035349055.1 Propionicimonas sp. | reverse complement strand
ACGGACGCAACCCGGCCTACATCGCCTGGCTGGAGCAGCAGTCGATGCTGCACGATGCGACGGTGCTCGGCCGCCAGCTGGCCGGTCACCATGAGATGTGGGCCAGCCCGTACGCGCATCCGGATCCGCGAGCAGCCGTTCAGCAGGCGTCGGTTTGGTTCACGGCCTACCCGCTCTCGCTGATCACCCGCCCGGGGCAGTCCTTCCTCGGCGCGCTCGGCGCGCAGGAGCTGTGGGCCGCGTTCGCCGAGATCGGCATCGACGCGATCCACACCGGGCCGCTCAAGCTTGCCGGTGGCATCTCGGGTTGGTTGCCCACACCGAGCGTGGACGGTCACTTTGATCGGATCAGCATGCAGATCGATCCAGTGTTCGGCACCGAGGATGAATTCCGAGAGATGTGTGCGAACGCTGCGCGCCGACGTGGCACCATCATCGACGACATCGTTCCAGCGCACACCGGCAAGGGCGCCGACTTCCGGCTGGCCGAACTGAATTACCTTGACTACCCAGGCATCTACCACATGGTCAACATCCCCGAGGAGGCGTGGGATCTGCTGCCCGACGTCCCCGAAGGCCTGGACTCGGTCAACCTGACCGCCGACGCCGAGCGTGCGTTGGCTGAGGCGGGTTACATCATCGGTGAATTGCAGCGGGTGATCTTCTACGAACCCGGGGTCAAGGAGACCAACTGGTCGGTGACCCCGCCGATCTATGACTGGAAGGGTGTCCAGCGTCGCTGGGTCTACCTGCACTACTTCAAGGAGGGCCAGCCGTCCATCAACTGGCTCGACCCGACTTTCGCCGGCATGCGCCTGGTGATGGGGGACGCGCTGCACTCGCTGCTCGACCTCGGTTCGGGTGGCCTGCGACTCGACGCCAACGGCTTCCTTGGAGTGGAGAAATCACTCGACCAGGCGCCGGGCTGGTCGGAGGGGCATCCGCTCTCGCAGGCTGCGAACCAGTTGATCGGGTCGATGGTGCGCAAGGTGGGCGGGTTCACCTTCCAGGAGCTGAACCTTGCGATGGACGACATCCTGCACACCAGCGCGGTCGGCCCCGACCTCTCCTACGACTTCGTGACCCGTCCGGCCTACCAGTTCGCGCTCTGCACCGGCGACACCGAGTTCCTGCGGCTAACCCTGCGTGAGGCCCTGCAGCTCGGGATCGACCAGGCGTCCCTCGTGCACGCGCTGCAGAACCACGACGAGCTGACCTACGAACTCGTCCATTTCGCCGCGCGGCACCGCGACGATGCCTACACCCTTGGTGGTGTGGACTACACCGGCGCCGAACTGGCCGAACACGTCCGCGAGGCGATGCGCGCGAAGCTGACCGGGGATTCGGCCCCCTACAACGCGACCTTCGTGCAGAACGGCATCGCGTGCACCACGGCTTCGGTCATCGCCGCCAGCCTCGGCATCACCGATCTCGAGACGATCACGGACGCGGACGCGCGCCGCATCGCCAACGCCCACCTGTTGCTGTCGATGTACAACGCCTGGCAGCCGGGGGTGTTCGCGCTGTCGGGCTGGGATCTGGTTGGGGCGTTGCCGCTGGATCGAGCCAAGGTGCGAAGGCTGATCAGCGGCGGCGACACGCGCTGGATCGAGCGCGGCGCCTACGACCTGCTCGGCGAGCAGCCGGACGCCAAGCGGTCGAGCTCGGGGATGCCGATCGCCACCGCGTTGTACGGACCCCTGCCCGATCAGCTGGCCAGCCCGACGTCGTTCGCGTCCCGGTTGGCGGGCATCCTGAAGATCCGCAAGCGCCACGGCCTCGCCACCGGCACCCTGCTGGACGTGCCGGAGGTCGCAGTGAAGAGCATGCTGGTGCTGGTCAACCGGCTGGAGTCGGGAGCGATCCAGATCACTGCGCTGAACTTCGGCGCGGAGAAGATCAGCGGACGGGTGCAGTCCGAGCACATCCCGGTCGGACGCGTGATCGACCTGGCCACCCGCCGCAAGGTTGCGTCCGTGGACGATCTTGGCGGGTTCACCGTCGATCTGCCGGCTTTCGGCGGCCTCGCGATGGTGGTGAAGGAGCCCACTCCTGAGGCCTGACCGCCAACTGTTGGCTGAACCTGTCGGAGCCTGAGCGACCTTCCGGTGGCGATTACCGCTAGCATCTGCGGATGCAGCCTTCGGCCCTGTCGCGGATGTTCGACCGGGGCGCGTCCCGCTATGACCTGCTCGTCGGACTGAACCCGGGTTATCACGCCGAGTTGCGCCGTGCGGCGGGCGCCCTGGCCGGGCGCATCGGGCCGAGCGGTGCGCCGAAGGTCATCGATCTGGCCTGCGGCTCCGGCGCCTCCACCCGGGCTCTGCTCGCTGCTCTGCCGGGGCAGCCGTCCGTCCTCGGACTGGACGCGTCCGCAGGCATGCTCGCCCAGGCGATCCGCAAGAGCTGGCCGGACGGCGTCCGCTTCGCCGAAGCCGTGGCCGGCGCACTCGACGTAGCCGACCTCGAGCCGGGCTCCTGGGACGGGGTGTTCACCGCCTACCTGTTCCGCAACGTCCCCGAAGCCGGACGCGACCGCGCGCTGGCCGAGGTGTACGAACTGCTCGCGCCCGGCGGCTGGGTGGTGGTGCAGGACTACTCGGTGGCCGGCGATCGTTGGGCCACGCTGCGCTGGCACCTGGTCAGCTGGCTGGTGATCATTCCGCTCGGTCTGGTCGCCGACCGCAACCCTGGGCTCTACCGCTACCTGTGGCGCAGCGTGCTGGACTTCGATGATCGGCAACGGTTCGGTGATCGGCTCGAGGCGGCAGGGTTCGCGGAAGTCGCGCATCGCACCGCGTCCGGCTGGCAACGCGGCATCCTGCACACCTTTGTGGCCCGCAAGCCTGGCTGAGGATTGTTGCGCTGTGCCGTCCGGGGGTAGGAAGGTGAACGGAAAGGGGACGGTTCCTTTTCCGTTCAAGTAGTCCACAGCCCGCGAGGAGCCCCATGAAGACGTTCGCCCTAGGCAGCACCGAGTTGCAGGTTCCGGCTGTGGTGGCCGGCGTGATGCGCATCCAGGACAAGTCGGACGCGGAAGTGCGCGCCTGGTACGAGGCCGCGCTCGCGTCCGGGATCAGCTACTTCGACCACGCCGACATCTACGGGGACGGGGACGCGCACGGCTGCGAGACCCGCTTCGCCGAGGCGCTGCAGCTCAGCTCGGCCGAGCGCGAGAGCATCGTGCTGCAGAGCAAGGCCGGCATTGTGAAGAACGGTCCGTATTTCGACTTCTCCTACGCGCACATCATCGACGCCGTCGAGGGTTCGCTGGCTGCGCTGCGCACCGACTACCTTGATGTCCTGCTGCTGCACCGTCCGGACGCGTTGGTCGAACCCGAGGAGGTCGCCCGCGCGTTCGACGAACTGGCGGACGCAGGCAAGGTGCGGCACTTCGGTGTCTCCAATCACACCCCCAACCAGATCGAGCTGCTGCGCCGCCACGTCCGGCAGCCCTTGGTGGCCAACCAGTTGCAGTTATCGATCACGCACGCGCCGATCGTGGCCCAGGGCGTCGCGATGAACATGGCCGACCTGGACCAGTCGATCAGCCGCGACCTCGGCGTACTCGACTACTGCCGCCTGCACGACCTCACCGTCCAGGCCTGGTCACCGTTCCAGGCGGGGTTCTTCAATGGCGTCTTCCTGGGCAACCGCGGCTTCCCCGAGTTGAACACGGTGATCGACCGGCTAGCGGCCAAGTACGAGGTGCCGACCGAAGCGATCGCGGTCGCCTGGATCACCCGCCATCCGGCCAGGATCCAGGTGGTGCTCGGCACCACCACGCCCGAGCGGGTGGCCGCTGCTGCCCTTGGCGCCGACGTCGAGTTGACCCGTCCGGAGTGGTACGAGCTGTACCGGGCTGCCGGCCACTTGGTCCCCTGAAGGGGTTAGGGCACGATGATGCCGAGGCGGGCGGCCAGGATCGGCGCCAGATCGACTAGTTGTTCGGTCGAGATGATCGCGCCGCGGAGGCCCTCGATACCGCTCACCTCGGCGAGCTGAGCGCCGCGCAGGTCGAAGTCGGCCAGCTTGGCGCCGGTCAGTTCCAGCCGCCGCAGCCGGGTGCCCGTGAGCGCGACGCGCGTGGCAGTGGCGCGCATCAGGTCGAGGTCGTCGATCACGCAGTCAGTGAACGCGACGTCGGTTAGGTGGGTGTCGCGCAGGTTGGCGTAGCCGATCCGGCAGCCGATGAAGTGGACGGATCGAAGCGTGCTCCCGAAGAGTTCCAGTGAGCCGACCCGGCTCTCCAGCAGTTCCACCTGTCGCCAGCCCGAGCCGTCCGCAGTTAGGGTGAGCACGTCCAGCCCGGTGAGGACCGATCCGCTGAACAGGGCCCCGGGCGCTCGCCAGCTGCGCGCGGTCGCGCCGTCCACACGGCTGGAGCCGAGCCGCCGACGGCCCGTCCAAACCAGCTCCTCGAAGCGGAGTCCGGCGAAACTGAACCCGTCCAGGTCCTCGTCGCCGGCGAACTGGTCAGCGGTGCCTTCGGTCAGTTGGCCCAAGCGGACGGGCGGCAGGTGCGGTACGCGGTCTGCAGTTTTCGTCCGTCTCTCGGTCATCGGCAGAGCCTACGCCGCGCCAGCGGGCCCGACAGCCAGAACGACGAAGGCAGCAGTAACCCAAGGCTGCCCCGGCACCGAATCCGAGGACGTCTTCGGAAATGGCGTCATGAACCGGCGATTGTCACCTCTATTCCTATGTAGCCAGGTTGGATTCTGGCTGCAGCGGGATGACGCCGCTGCCTGGGAGGGGACGGCGGCGAATTCTCGGAGAGGGGCTGACCTGGTGCGCGACCCGGTCAGCCCCTCTTTGGGCCGGAGCGCTCGTTGGTTTAGGATTGGGACTCACCTGTGGTGTCGGCTGTTCATTGGGGAATGGGCGCCGGCCTCAAGTGGGGGTCTCGAACTTGAATCCGTCCCGTGAAGTGCCGGACCTTGTCGTCCGCGGGGACGAGGATCTGGATGATGCCGGGCTGGTAGCGCAGACGCGCGCCGGCAACCGTGAAGCGTTCGGCGTGCTCTGGCGGCGGCACGCAAAGATGGCCGGCGGCGTGGCTCGGTCGTTCACCAACTCCGTCGACCCCGATGATCTGGTCGCCGAATCCTTCGCCCGGGTCTACCTGGCGATCAGTAACGGTGGTGGGCCGAACGACGCCTTCCGGCCCTACCTGCTGACCACGCTGCGGAATACCGCGCGCACCTGGGGACGGAGGTCGCACGAGTCGGCCACCGACAGCATCGAGGAATACATCGAGGAGGTCGATCCCGACCCGATCCTGATGGGGCTGGCGAATCGCGAGCTCATTCAGCGCACCTTCGCCTCGCTGCCCACCCGCTGGCAGGAAGCGTTGTGGTGGTCGGAGGTCGAGGGGCGCAGCGCGTCCGAGATCGCCGAGTTGACCGGCCTTTCTGACAATGCCGCGGCGGCACTCTGCTACCGGGCGCGCGAAGGCCTGCGCCAGGCCTGGATCCAGACCCAGGTGCCCGCCGAATCCGCCAATCCGGAATGTCGCTGGACGCTGACGCGGATCGGCGCCTTCGTCCGCTCCGGACTCAGCGCCAACCACGCTGAACGGGTTCAGGGACACCTGGACGATTGCCGAAGGTGCGCCGGGATCGCGGCGAGGGCGGCCCGGATCGGGTCGACCCTTGGGATCGCCCTGGTCGGGGCGGGTTCGAGCGGGATCGCGCTGGCGGCAGCGCTGTCCGCCACCGCGGGCGCCGGTGCGGTGCCGGTCACCGGGTTCGCGAAGCTGAAGAACCTGACCACGTCCAACCCGACCGTAGGGATCGCCGCGGCGTTGGTGCTGGTGTTGTTGCTGGCCGTCCCGGCCACAGCCGCCTCCGGGGTATGGAGGGGTTCCTCGAGCGAGGCTGCGGCCGCGGCTGCGGCAGTCGTCCCACCGGCGGTTGAGCCGCCGGCGAAGGTGAGCGTGCCGCCGCCTCCGGACAAGACCGATCCGGCTCCGCCCGTCAGCTCCGAGCCGCATCCGGATCCGACTCCGGCGGTGCCGACCGCGAGCCCGACGCCCACCGCCGGGTCGAGTTCGGCCAGCGAGCGCAAGTCGGACGGGGAGAAGCCCAAGCCCGAACCCAAGGTCTCGCCGACCCCGTCCGCAACTCCGCCCGCCGTGGTCCCGACGTCCACGGCGCCGACCGCGGCAGTGCCGCCCACGCCGCCGGCCAGCCCGTCCGTGCCCACGGAGCCGGTGGTCACGCCGAGCCCCGAGATCGAACTGGAGCCTTCGCCCACCCCGTCGGAACCATCGCCGCCGAGCGAGAGCCCCAGCCCGTCGCCCACGGAACCCACCGTGCCGCCCACCGAACCCACCCCTTCGCCCACGGAACCGAGTCCGTCCCCTACGGAGCCCGGAGGGACAACTGAGCCGGATCCCGAACTCGATCCCGGCGGTGGTGGCGGTGGACAATGCGAGCGGCCCGGTCACCATCAATGGGGTTGTGGTGGTTGGGGCGACCACGATCGGGACCAGCCGGACGAGCCGAAGCCACCGCAGGTGCCGGATCCGCCGCTGGTGAAGGAACCCGATCCGGACGTCTTCCCCGCGCCGTAGCCCGGATCCACCGATTCGGATGGTCGAGCTTGTCGCTTCGTCAAACTCGGCGCTGTTCCACCGTCATCCCGGCGGAGGCCGGGATCTCTCAGCGCGATCGGTGGATCTGGGCTTAGCTCGATCCACCGATCAGGTGGGTGGGTTGGGCGTGGCGCGAAGTGCGGATGCCCTTGTGACTGGGAGGTTGGACTTGTCTAGGGTTCCAAATCGATCGGTCACGAAGGGCATGCGTCGGGTGTTGTTTTCTCACAGTCTGAAGGCGACCAGGGTTGCGTTCGATGATCCGAATCTTGTGTCGTCAGCAGGGTTGGTGCCGGTGATGGCGCTGGCCGATCAGGCGGGGCTTCCAGATGAGCAGGGTGATCCACTTCGAGATCCATGCCGAATACGTCCCGCGAGCGGTCGCCTTCTACCAGGCGGTGTTCGATTGGACGACCGACGACTGGAGCGACCACGCCGGCATGCCATAGTTCGGCGGCACCACCGGCACCGAGGACGAGCCCGGGATCAACGGGGCGATCATGCAGCGCCAGGGCCCGAACCCGGCTCCGGGCGCGCCCGTCCAGGGCGGCGTCCTCACCCTCGGCTCGGGCGATTTCGACGAGACCTCGGGCAAGATCCTCGCCGCCGGTGGCACCGTGGCCGTGCCGAAGGCGGCCCTTCCGGGCATGGCGTGGCAGGGCTACTTCCTCGACACCGAGGGCAACGTGTTCGGCGTCCATCAGCCCGACCCCGAAGCCCGCTAGCCGGGCCGCTCGAGCCGGCGTCCGCCAGTCGAGCGTGCGCGTACTAAGACCAGTCGATGAATCCGGCGCGACTGCGTCCGCCGGCGTTTCCGCAGGTCTTTCCGGTTAGCCGAGGTGGGTTCCAGCGAGTGAGCCACCTGCACGCGGCCCACACATACTCGGTATACATTCTCCTGCGAGGGCTAATACTGAGTATGTAGGAGCGGACATGTCGGTCAAGTACGGACTGCTGGCGTTGCTTGCCGAGGGTGCGAGTTATGGCGCCGCGCTGAAGTCGGCTTTCGAGGCGCGCACCGGCGGCACCTGGCCGGTGAACGTCGGACAGGTCTACACCACCCTCGACCGGCTGGAACGCGACGGTCTGGTCGTGGCCGGCGAGCCCGATGTCGAGGGTCGGATCGCCTACCGGCTCACCAACGCCGGGCTCGAAGCGGTCGAACGGTGGTGGCGATCTCCGGTCGATCGCGAGGTGACTCCGCGGGAGGAACTCGTGATCAAACTTGCCATCGCGATCACGAGCCCTGGTGTGGATTCCGCCGAGGTCGCCCAGACGCAGCGTGCCGCTACCATGCATCGCCTGCAACAGCTCACCCGGCTGAAGCAATCGGTTGACCCTGCTACCGATCTCGCCTGGCTGCTCGTCGTCGAGCACCAGCTGTTCGCCGCCGAAACCGAGATCCGTTGGCTCGACCAGGTCGAGGCCAGTGTCGCCCGATACGGCCGTCCCGCGCCGTTCGTCGAGGTCGAGGAGCAAGCGGACGTCCGCCACCGTTATCCCGGCGCAGGCCGGGATCTGATCACGCAACCGGCCGACTCAAGCCGCGACGACAACGAGGCCCGAGCATGAGCGCGCCGATCCTGCGGCTCACTGAGGTCACCCGGGTGCACGGCAGCGGCGAGACCGCCGTCCATGCGCTGCGCGAAGTGTCGCTAGATGTCCATCCCGGCGAGTTGGTGGCGGTGATGGGACCTTCGGGCAGCGGGAAGTCCACGCTGCTCAACCTGGCCGGCGCGCTCGACCGTCCGACTAGCGGCGAGGTGGAGATCTCGGGTCAGCGGCTCTCTGCGCTGAAGCCGGACGAGTTGGCGCGACTGCGCCGCCGTCGCGTGGGCGTGGTGTTCCAGGACTACAACCTGATCCCGTCCCTCACCGCTGCCGAGAACATCGGACTGCCACTCGAGTTGGACGGCCAACACGTCGTCGCGGCCCGGCAGGAGGCCCGCGCGGTGCTCAAGGAACTCGGCCTGGGCAGGCTCGCTGACCGCTTCCCCGACCAGCTTTCCGGCGGCCAGCAGCAGCGGGTCGCGATCGCGCGGGCGCTGATCGGGGAGCGTCGGTTGGTGCTGGCCGATGAGCCGACCGGCGCGCTGGATTCGGTCACCGGTGAAGACGTCCTGTCGGTGCTGCGCGCGCGGTGCGACGCGGGCGCAGCCGGGCTGCTGGTCACCCACGAACCGCGCCACGCCGCCTGGGCCGACCGGGTGGTCTACCTTCGCGACGGTGTAGTCGTAGACGGCAGCGCCGTCCGCGAACCCGCCCGAGCGATCCGATGAGCGCGGCCCGCCGCGCCGAGGTGCGGACGAGTCGGCTGCGGCAATGGCGCAACGGCTGGGCGATGGCCCTGCGGATGGCGCGCCGCGACGTCCGTCGCGACTGGGGGCGCAGCTTGTTCGTGTGGCTGATGATTGTCCTTCCGATTGGCGTCATCGCTGCGCTGCTGGTGGTGGTCGCGTCCAACACCATCTCGGCTGCCGAGCGGCTCGACCTCAAGCTTGGGACCGCGCACAGTGTGCTCACCCAGGTTGGGTACGGTTTCCAGGCCTCCTGGGACGGCTACGGCACGGCGTCCAGCGGTGGCAAAGACGTCGAGCCTCGGCCCATTCCCGGCTGGGGCAACACCGTCGCCGAGCATCAGGACGCGGTCGCCGCACTGATCGGACGCCCGGCGGTCGCGGTCACCGAGACCTACCTCGAATTCGGCAAGGGTCAGGTGACTACCACCCTGCTCGGGATCGATCCAGAGTCGGGCGAGTCCATGTTCAAGCTCATCTCGGGCCGCAACCCGCAGACGTCGAGCGAGGCGTTGGTCACACCGAACGGGATGGCGGCCGGGCTACCCGCGTCCGGGACCGTGACGCTGGTGCGCGACGGCGTTGCCCGGACGGTCACCATCGTCGGCATCGCGGACGCGCACCTCGACGGCCTGGTCGAGTTGGTCGGCCTGCCCGAAGCTGACGCCGATCGGATCAGCTTCTTCGTGGCCGCCGGCACCCCGCTGGCCTGGACCGAGGCGCAGAACCTGGCCGGCTACGGTTTCGAGACCGCCAGTCGTGGCATCGCCGCCGATCCGCCGAGCGGCCAGGAGTTCCACCCCAGTGAACTCGGCGGGCCCTTTCTGACCTGGATGGTGATCCTGGCCGCGATGATCGAAGTCGCGCTGGTGGTTGGCCCGGCGTTCGCCATCGGTGCCGCCCGGCAGCGGCGCGGCCTGGCGCTGGCCGCGTCCAACGGGGCGAGCATCGCGCAGTTGCGCCGCTCGGCGCTGGGCCAGGCGCTGCTGCTGGGCGTTTCCGGGGCGACGCTCGGCGCTGCGCTGGGCGCTGGGGTCGGGGTCCTGGTGTGGCAGCGAATGGCGTCCGAGCCCACCGAACTGCACGGTCCGCTGGAAGTGCCGTGGACGCAGTTGGCCGGCGTGCTGGCGCTCGGCACCCTGACCGCCGTCGCCGCGGCACTGGTCACCGCCCGAGGATTGGCCCGGCTCGATCTGGTTGGCAGCCTGCGCGGCAGCCTCCGTTCCGCACCCGTGCGCAAGGGCGCGCCGGTGCTCGGCGGGGTGCTGGTCGGGGCCGGGCTGGTCGGCGTGTGGCTGGCGATGCTGGTGGCTCCGGAATGGCGGTTCCTGCTCTGGACGGTTTCCGCATTGGCGGTGCTGATCGGGGTGCTGCTCTGCGTCCCGGCATTGCTTGGGGTAGCCGCGCGGCTGGCCGGCGGTGCGCCGATGGGCGTCCGAATGGCGCTTCGGGACACCTCCCGGCAGCGCGGCCGGGCAACGTCCACCGTGGCTGCGATCCTGGCCGGCGGGCTGATTCTCGGCACGGTCTGGACGCTCGTGCTCAGCTTCGAAGCGGACGCGGCCCGCCGTTACCAGCCGTCGATGCCGCTGGGGCAGGCCAGCCTCTATTTCGGTGGTGAATCCGCGGCCGGTCTGCGGCAGGTGATTGCCGATATCGACCCGGTGTTGCGCACCTACCAGGTCGGGCAGGCCGATGGACGCGGGTCGGATCCCGAAGACCCCCAGAGCTTCGCGGCGCTGCGTCCGGGCTGCACCACCGACGATCTCCCCGCTGAAGCCGGCGCCTGCGCCTCGCTGAGCAGCGATGGTGGCTGGTACGGCCAAGGCATCCTGATCGCCAAGGTGGATGAACTGACCGAGTTGTTCGGACTGGACGCGTCCCAGCGGAAGGAACTGGCGGCCGGCAAGCTATTAGTGGCCACCGACACGCATCCCAACCTGGGCGACGGCGAAGCAAACTGGGCCGAGCACCAGATCGTCAACGGTGCGATCACCTTTGCTTACGCGACCATCCCGGAGTCGGGCCCCACCCAGTTCGAGCTGGTCGAGGTGCCGGCGTCCCCAGTTGCCTGGGCGGTGATCGAGCGGGGCGCGTCCGTGCAATGGAATGGTGCGCTGATCAGCAGCGAAAGCGCGGCAAACCTCGGCTGGGTTTCCCGCTCGAATGAACTGCGCATCGTTGACCCGCGCGGCGCGATCTCGCCGGAGCTGGAGGCTCGGCTGAAGCAGGCGATCACGCCGTGGGGCAACGCGCTCTCGCTCTCGGTCGAGCGGGGGTACCAGTCGCAACCGCAGCCCGTGCTGTGGGGTGTGACCGCGACCTTGGTGCTGCTGGCCGTGGTGGCCGCGGTGATCGCGACGGTGATGTCTACGATCGAACTGCGGCCCTTCCTCGAGACGTTCGCAGCGATCGGCGCCGGGCCTGGGTTGAGCCGGCGGCTGGCCGCGACGCAGGCAGTGCTGCTCGGTGTGCTCGGGACGACGCTGGGCTGCGGGATCGGTACGGTGGTCGCGGTGCCGCTGGCCACCTCGGTGACCGGACGTACGGACGGGTTCATGCCCCCGGTGGTCGACTTCCCCTGGCTGCTGATGGCCGGCCTGGTACTAGGCATCCCGGCTTTGGCCGCGATCGTGGCCGCGCTGTGCGTCCCAGCCCGTCCGATGCTGGTGCGTCGCGCGACCTGACGCCTGCGCCATCATTTGGTGCACGCTCCGTCCGTATTGGCGAGGGACTACGGCACGGACCGCTTGACTGTGGCTCAGTCCACCGTCGGCGGTGCGCGCAGCCACAGTCTGACGCCGTGCAAAGGAACCGTCCCCGGAGATTCAGAAGCCGGGCAGGCCCAGGAGCTCCAGGGCGCGACTGGCTTTGCGAGTGGCCTCGGCCTGGTCGAGCGCTGAGCTGGCGGCGCCGTAGACCATGGTCAGGATCAGCACCAGGTCGGCGATCGTCCAGCTTGCGTCCACGCGGCCCTCGGCCTGAGCGGACGCGAGGGGGTCTGCCAGGATCGCCTCCAGCCGCTGGTTGCCCAGGTCGTCGGGGATCTCGTGCCGCGCCACGACCACCATCTCGATGAAGGCGGTCGACTCGATGGTCAGGGCGAGCAGCCGCTGCCAGAGCCGGCCGAACGGATCCCCGTCCGCGCCTGCAGCGAGATTTTCGAGTTCCTGGAAGTCTTCCTCGAACACGGCGTAGGCCAGGTCGAGGCGGGTGGGGAAATGCCGGTAGAGCACGCCTTGACCGACCCCGGCGCGGCGCGCGATCGCACTCAACGGCACCTGGAAACCCTGCTCGGCCAGCAGTTCCCGGGCGGAGGTGAGGATCGCCTCCCGATTGGCCGCAGCTGCAGCCGGGCCCCTATTGCTCGCGCGGACGGTCCTTGGCATGCTGGCAGTCTAGAACCGGACAAGGTTGTCCGGTTGGTTGGAGGCCGGTCATAAGCGAGCAGTGGGATCAGGTATTCGACGTAGTGGTGGGCGGAACCGGCGGGGCGGCTTTCGCTGCTGCGATAACCGCTGCCGACGCCGGGCTGAAGGTGCTGATGCTTGAGAGCACTCCCCGCTGGGGCGGCAGCAGCGCCATGTCCGGCGGGGGCCTGTGGCTGCCGAACAACCCGCTGATGCAGCGCGCCGGCGCCGGCGACTCCCGCGAAGACGCCCTCGCCTATCTGGAAGCGACGGTCGGCGATGCCGGACCGGCGACGTCCCGCGTCCGCAAGGAGGCCTTCGTCGACGGGGTCGCCGGGTTCGTGAACCTCGCCGAGCGGCTCGGCATGAAATTCGCCCGCGCCAAGGACTACCCGGATTACTACCCCGAACGTCCCGGCGGCAAGATCGGCCGTGCGATCGAGGTGGAGCCTTTCGACGTTCGCGAGATCGGCGAGTGGTGGGCCACTTCGCGGGCCAGGACGGCGTCCCGATGCCAGTCAAGACCGACGACTTCTGGCTGCTGTCCCGGGCCTGGTCGACCCCGGCCGGCCTGGTGCGCGGCGCGCAGGTGGTGTTCCGCGCCATCGGCAGCGCGGCCCGGCGGCGCAAGGCCGTCGGCATGGGCGCGGCCCTGGCGTCCTCCTTCCTTGCGGTCGCGCTGAAGCAGGGGACGCAGGTCTGGCTCTCGGCACCGGTCGAGGAACTCATCGTTGCGGGGGACGGTTCCTTTCTGCGTCACAATCTCAACTTCACTAGGCAGCGGATGAGTTGGGGACGGTTCCTTTCCGCGCCAGTGTCGGGCTACGCAATTCCACTGCACTTAGCGGTTTGTCGACATTACTAAACCTGCTCTACGATTTCGGTGAGGGGAGTACTTCCCAGTCAGTTGGCGGTCATTACGAACGCGCAATCGCGTTCTCGCAGCTGGGCCGGAGACGGTGAAGGAGACCTCACCGGCATTGCCGTGAGGAGGCCCAATGACCTTGCCCGTACTCGAAATCGCCATCGGATCGCCCGAAATCTGGTGGATCACCATCGCTGCCGTGCTGGCACTGTTCGTGCTCGACTTCGTGATCACCCGGCGTCCGCACGAGGTGTCGATGAAGGAGGCGGTCGGCTGGTCGGCGTTCTACATCGCGCTGCCGCTCGCCTTCGGCGTCTGGATCTGGACGACCTTCGGGTCCGAGCGCGGCCTGGAGTTCTACGCCGGCTATCTGGTGGAGAAGTCGCTCAGCGTCGACAACCTGTTCGTGTTCATGTTGCTGCTCAGCTCGTTCGCGGTACCCCGTGAACTGCAGCAGAGGGTGTTGTTGATCGGTGTCGCCGGTGCCCTGGTGCTGCGCGGCGTGTTCATCGCCCTCGGCGCGGCCATGCTGGCGAACTTCGCGTGGACGTTCCTGCTGTTCGGCGCGATCCTGCTGGCCACCGCGGTGAAGGTGCTGCGGGACACGATGAATCCCGCCGAGGAGGAAGTGAATCCGGGCGAGTTGCGCATCGTCCGCTTGGTGCGGCGGTTCTGGCCGGTAACGGACGGCTACCGCGGCCCGCGGATGATTGTGGTCGAGGACGGCAAGCGCGCCCTCACGCCCCTGGCGCTGGCCACGCTGGCGATCCTGGCTACGGACGTGGTGTTCGCGGTCGATTCAGTGCCTGCGGTCTTCGGCATCACGGGGGACGCCTATCTGGTGTTCGTCACCAACGCCTTCGCCCTGCTGGGCCTGCGTGCGCTCTACTTTGTGCTTGAAGGCGCGTTGGGTGCGCTGGTGCATCTCGGCTACGGCCTGGCCGCGATCCTCGCGTTCATCGGCGCCAAGCTCGTGATGCACTGGGCGCACGGCATCTGGTCGTGGGTGCCCGAGGTGGACACGCTGTTCTCGCTGGGAGTGATCGTCGGCATCCTGGCCATCGTGATCACCACCAGCCTGATCGCGAACAAGCGCCAGGCGCGCGCAATTCAGCACTAGCTGGTTTCGTATCAGCAGCCGACTACCTACGAAGCCGTAACCTACGGTATCGTAAGGTAATGCAAACCTCCTCAGCCCTCCCGATCGTTATTCAGGGCGGCATGGGCATAGCGGTCTCTTCCTGGCAGCTTGCCCGCGAGGTATCCCTTGCCGGACAGCTCGGCGTGGTTTCCGGCACCGCTCTGGACGGGGTGCTGGCCCGCGTCCTGCAGGACGGCGACCCCGGCGGTCATCGGCGTCGCGCGATGGCGCACTTCCCGTCGCCGGCGATGGCGCAGCGAATCCTGGACGCCTACTTCATCGAGGGTGGGCGCCCCGACGGCGCGCCCTACCGTCCGCACCCCACGCTGACGATCGCTCCCGGGAAGGCAGCCATCGAACTCAGCCTGGTGGGCAACTTCACCGAGGTGTGGCTGGCGAAGGAGGGCCATTCCGGGCTGGTCGGCATCAACATGCTGGAGAAGGTGCAGACCGCGAACGCGTCCGCCATCCTCGGTGCGATGCTCGCCGACGTCGACTACGTGATCATGGGCGCCGGCGTGCCGCGCGAGATTCCGCGACTGCTCACCGAGTACGCCGCCGGGCGCACCGGCCACCTGACCATCGACGTCGTCGGCGCCAATCGGGTGCATCGCGCCGCGCTCGACCCGGTGATGTACCTCGGTGCTGAGCTGCCCAAGCTGCGGCGGCCGAAGTTCCTGGCGATCGTCTCACTGCACGTGCTGGCGACGTACCTGAACAAGGATCCGGAGATTCGTCCGGACGGGTTCGTCGTCGAGGGCCCACGCGCTGGCGGGCACAGCGCGCCGCCGCGCGGAAAGCTGACCCTGGACGAGGCGGGGGAGCCGATCTACGGGCCGAAGGACGACGCCGATCTGGAGAAGGTGGCTGCCCTGGGGGTGCCGTTCTGGCTGGCCGGCGCGTACGCGTCCCCCCAGATGGTGGCCGAGGCCCGCGCGGCCGGTGCGGCCGGCGTCCAGATCGGGACGCTGTTCGCGATGGCCAGTGAATCCGGACTGACTGACGATCTGCGCGGGCGGCTGGTGGCGCAACTCGCGGACGAGACCCTGGTCGTGCGCAACGACCCCCGCGCATCGCCGACCGGGTTCCCGTTCAAGGTCGCCGAGCTGAGCGACACCCTTTCCGAGGACGCCAACTACGCGGCCCGGGAGCGGATCTGCGACCTGGGCTATCTGCGCTCGCCCGTCGAGCGTGCGGACGGCAAGATCGCCTACCGCTGCGCGTCCGAGCCGGTGCACATGTACGCGCGCAAGGGCGGTGCGGACGAGGACACCAGCGGCCGCAAGTGCCTGTGCAACGCGCTGATGGCCAACATCGGGCTGGGGCAGGTGCGCCGCGGCGGCTACGTCGAGGAGCCCGCGGTCACCCTCGGTCAGGACCTCAGCGGCGCTCAAGCCTTGCTGGCTCTGCACCCGGACGGCTGGACCGCTCGCCAGGCCGTCGACTGGCTGCTCTCCACCTGACCGCCCGTCCGCCCCGGCTCGTCCGCTACCGGCCGGCAATGCCGGGCAGCACGCAGAGGTTCCTGCCCAGCTGCACTTCGCTCCCGAATGGGACTCGCGCTCCCGAATTATCGGGAGCAAGGGTCCCATTCGGGAGCGAAGTCTGGGTTGGCGGCTCCAGTCTGTTGGCGGCTCCAGCCTGGTGGTCGAGCCGGTCGAGACCGCAGCCGTGACGTGATCTCGCAGCCATGGTGGCGTCCGGGTTGCGTTCAGCGCCAAGCCGGGCCCGATCTTGCCGAGATCACGACACGGTGGTCCCGCTCGGCGCGGTTTTCGTCTTCGAGCGTGACGTGATTTGGCCCGGTGCGTGTCTGTAGTGGCTATGGGCGGCTACGGCCCTCTCGGCGGTCCGATTCCCGTCAGGATTGTTGAGCAACGCGGCCTGAGTGGGCGTCGTTGCTGTAACGTACATGCAGAAGTTAGCAATTCGAGGAGTCTGCATGCCCCTGCCTCGCCACGAAGCGAAGGCCGAGCTCTTCCGCACCCTCAGCCATCCCATCCGGATCCGCGTGCTCGAGTTGCTGGCCGAAGGCGAGCGTCCGGTCTATGAACTGCTCGCGAACATGCACACCGAACCCAGTGCGTTGTCGCAGCAGCTTGCCGTGCTCCGTCGCGCGGGCCTCGTCCGGCAGCGGCGGGACGGCGGCGAGGTGCTCTACTCACTGCTGATCCCGGCGATCGGCGACGTGCTCGCTACCGCACGCGTAGCTCTCGGTGAACTGCTGGCTGACCAGGCCCAGCTGCGCGCCGACCTGGACGCCGAGGCTTCGGCCAGCGGTGCTGCGCGCGCATGAGTACCACCCGGCTGCTGAAGCTCATCGCCCGCACCGGCCGGATCGCTGAGCCGCTACTAGCCCAAGCCGAGACCGACGCCAGTCCCGAGATTCAGGTACGTGAAGGCTTCAAGCCACCGCGCGCGCTTCGCGGCAGCGCCCAGGTGCGCCACGTGGACGCCGGCTCGTGCAACGGCTGTGAAATCGAGATCGCGGCCGCATTCGGCCCGGTCTACGACGCCGAGCGCGTCGGCGCGCGGCTGGTCGCGTCCCCCCGGCACGCGGACGTGGTGGCCGTGACCGGTGTGGTCACCCAGAACATGGCCGAGCCGCTGGTCAACACTGTCGGGGCCGTGCCGAACCCTCGCGTGGTCGTCTCCATCGGCGATTGCACCCGCGGCTGCGGACTGTTCGCCGGCTCCTACGCCGTGGCCGGTTCGGTCGACGACTTCGTCGAGGTGGACGTGCACGTGCCCGGCTGTCCGCCGCCGCCGGCGGCTATCGTGGCCGCCCTTCGCGCGGTGACCGGCCGATGAACCTCGTGGACGCGGGCCTGTTCGCCCAGCTTTGCCTCGCCGCGGCTGCAATCCTGCTCGCAGTGTTCGCACCGGTCGGGCACCGCAACCTCGCCGCCGGCATCGGCGTGGCCGCCCTCGGCGTCGTCGGCGCCGCGACCGGAGTGACGGCCCTGCTCGGCGTCCAGGGCGCCGGCTTGCGAGTCCCGCTCGCGCTGCCCGGCTTCGACGCGATTGATCCGCTCACGCTCGCCCCCGACCGGCTCGGCGGCTTCTTCCTCGCGATCGTCGGCGTGGTGGTCGCGGTCGCCGCGGTCTTCGGCATCGGCTACGCCCACGGCCCGGTCGCCTCCCGCACCGGTTGGACGGCCTTCGCCGCCTTCGCCCTCGGCATGCAGTTGGTTCCGTCCGCTGGGGACGCACTGACGTTCCTGCTGGCCTGGGAACTCATGGCCGGCGGGTCCACGGTGCTGCTGCTCGCCGACCACGCCGCCCGCGAGCCCGTCCGCCGCGCGACCCTCTGGTACGCGGTCATGACCCACCTCAGCTTCCTGCTGTTGGTTGCCGGTTTCGGGGTACTGATCGCCGCTTCGGGCGGCACGACATGGTCCCGAATCGCGGCAACAAGTATCAACGAGCCCCTGGCCAGTGGTGCATTCCTCCTACTCATCGCCGGTTTCGCCACCAAGGCCGGGCTGGTGCCGGTGCACATCTGGCTGCCTCGCGCCCATCCGGAGGCGCCGAGCCACGTCTCCGCTGCGATGAGCGCGGCCATGGTCAAGATGGGTGTCTACGGCGTTCTGCTGGTGGTGCTGCGGCTGCTGCCGATGGGCCCGCGCTGGTGGGCGATCGTGCTGGTCGTGGTGGGTGCGGCGTCCGCTCTCTACGGGATTCTGCAGGCCGCCGTCCAGTCCGACCTGAAGCGGCTGCTGGCCTACTCGACCACCGAGAACATCGGACTGATCGTCACCGCGATCGGGGTCGGACTGCTGCTGCGCGATTCCGGCCAGACCGGTGCCGGCGACGTCGCGATGCTGGCCGCGTTGCTGCTCGCGGTTAGCCACGCCGCTTTCAAGACCGTCCTGTTCCTCGGGGCCGGCGCGGTACTGCACGCCACCGGCGAGCGCGATCTTGACCTGCTCGGCGGCCTGGCCGCCCGAATGCCGTGGACGGCGTCCGCCTTCGGCGTGGGCGCGCTGTCGGCCGCCGCGCTGCCGGTCACGTCCGGTTTCGTGGCCGAGTGGGCGTTGCTGCAGGCGCTGGTGCACGCGAACTCGCAGGTGGACCGGCTGATCGCGGTGGTGCTGCCGATCACGATGGGCGTGGTCGCACTGACGATCGGGCTTGGCCTGCTCACCTTCGTCAAGGCGTTCGGCATCGGCTTTCTCGCCCGCCCGCGCACCCCGGCAGCAGCGGACGCCCACGAGGTCGGCCCAACCATGCTGGCGGCCCTGGTCTTCGGGGCGGTCGTCGTGGTCGGCCTCGGCCTGGTGCCGGGCCCGCTCGCTGAAGCACTGGCCACCGCGGTCAACGCCGGCGGCGTCGGCACAGTCGGTGCCACCGGGTTGGCGCTTGGCGGCTTCGGTGTCCTGCTGCACCCGCTCGCACTCACGCTCCTGACCGGGGCGGTGCTCGTCCCACTGGTCGCGGTGAACTTCGCGCTTGCGCGGCGCGCGCCGCGCCGCGACGTCGACCTGGCCTGGGGTTGTGGCGGCGAGCGCACCAGCCCGCGAATGGAGTACAACGCGACCAGCTACTCCGAGCCGCTGGTCCGGGTCTTCCGTGGGTCGCTGCGAGCCAGCCGGTCGGTGGACGTCGTCCGCGCCGACGGCGCCCCGCTGCTGGTCGAGGAGATGGCCTTCACCCAGGAGACCGTCGACGTGATCGAGGACCGGCTCTACCTGCCGGCCGCGCGCGGCGTTCGACGCTTCGGCGACTTCGCCCGCAAGCTGCAGAACGGCAGCATCCACCGCTACATCGGCTTCTCGTTCGCCGCGCTGGTGCTGGTCCTGCTGTGGGTGGCGCGATGACCGCGATCTTGGTGGTACTCGTCCACCTGGCGTTTGCGCTCGCCATCACGCCGGTACTGATCGGCGTGATGCGGACGGTTCGCGCGCGGCTGGAGGGCCGCAGCGGCGGCGGCATCGGGCAGCCGTGGCGGGACGTGCTCAAGCTGCTCGCCAAGGAGCCGCTGCGCGCTCCGGGCTCGACCCCGGTGCTGAGCGCGGCCCCGGTGCTGCTGATGGCGTCCAGCCTGGTGCTGAGCGCATTGGTGCCGCTGGTCAGCACGCTCGCGCTGCCCAGCGTGCCGGGCGACCTGTTCGTGGTGGTGTCGGTGCTGCTGCTCGGGACGGTGGCGCTGGCCCTGCTCGGCCTGGAATCCGGGACCGCTTTCGGCGGCATGGGCTCGAGCCGGCACATGGTGATCGCCGCGCTGGTGGAACCGACAGTGCTGCTGAGCATCTACGCGATCAGCGGTCCGGTCGGGTCTTCGGTGCTTTCGGTGATCGTCGCGGCCCGCAGCGCCGACCCGGCGTCCCTGCTCAACCCGGTGAGCCTGCTCGCTATCGTCGCTCTGGGGGTGGTCGTGATCGCCGAAACCGGACGCCTGCCCGTCGACAACCCGTCCACGCACCTGGAACTGACGATGGTGCACGAGGCGATGATCCTCGAATCCGGCGGACGCGACCTCGGCTGGCTCGAGTTCGGCTCCTGGCTGCGGCTGACCGCGCTGCTCGGGCTGGTGGCCAACCTCGCGGTGCCGTTCGGGGTGGCGCCGGACGCATCGTTGGTCGGGTTGCTGGTGGGGGTCGCGACCGGCGCGGTGAAGCTGCTGCTCGCCGGCGCCCTGCTGGCGGCCGTCGAGGTGTTCCTGGCCAAGCTGCGGCTGTTCCGGGTGCCGGAACTGCTCGCCGGCTCCTTCGTTCTGGCGTTCCTTTCGGTCAGCGCCGCCTACCTGGTGTTCTGAGGGGGTGCGCTGATGACGTCCGAGCGGTATCCGCAGCTGATCGCCCTGACCACCGGACTGCTTCTCCTGACCGCCGTCCTGCAGGTCTGGGGACGCTCGCTGGTGCGGTCGATCGGACTGCTTGCTGCCCAGGGCGTGGCGCTGGCCGGGCTGGTGCTCACGGTCGGGTTCCACGTTGGCGAACCGGGGGCGCTCTTCGTCGCGGCGTTGGTGCTGGTGGTGAAGGCGATCGTGCTGCCCTGGGCGATGCTGCGGTCGGCCCGGTTGATCGGCGAGACCCGCGAGCGGGCCGCGCTGGTGAACACCGCGGTCGAACTGATCGTCGCGGCCGCCCTGACCATGCTCGCCTACGTCGTGACCGGTTCGCTCTTCGGCATCGGTTCGGACGCGGCTGCGCACGCAGTACCGGTGGGGTTCGCCCTGGTGCTGCTGGGCTTCTGGCAACTGCTGATCCGCCGCTCGGCGGTCACCCAGCTGATCGGATTCCTGGTGCTGGACAACGGCATCGCCACGGTGTCTTTCCTGACTTCCGGCGGGCTGCCGCTGACGGTCGAGCTCGGCGCGTCCCTCGATGTACTACTGGTGGTATTGATTCTCGGCGTCCTGGTGGTGCGGATGCAGGCGGTGCACGGCCATGTCGACATCTCCGAGCTGAAGGAGTTGCACGACTGATGGCTGTCTGGATCTGGTTGCTGCTCCTGCTGCCGTTGTTCCTAGCTGGAGTGAGCTACGGCTTGCGTCGGTCGGCGTGGACGCGCTGGTTGCCCGTCATCGCCGCGGTGCTGCTGCTGGTTGGTGGGATCACGCTCGTGTGGCTGGTTGGGTTGTCGGGGCCAGTGGCGACTGCGTCCGGACTGCTACGCGTGGACGCCCTGAGCGCCTGGATGCTGGTGGTCGTCGGCGCCGTAGCCGTGGTCGCGCTCTGGGGTGGGATGGATCGTTCGGTGAGCCCGGTACCGCCGTCATCGAACCCGGTTCAACCGTCATCCCGGCGTAGGCCGGGATCTCTCAGCGCGACCGATGGAGCCGCCCTGCGCCCGACGACTGACCCAATCCTTGCCAGCGGCTCATTCGCGGCGCTGCTCTGCCTGTTCCTGGCCGCGATGACCCTCGCGGTCGTGGCGGACAACATTGGCCTGATGTGGGTGGCCATCGAGTTGACCACGATCACCACAGCTTTCCTGGTCGCGTCCCAGGGCGGACGGGATTCGCTGGAGGCCGCCTGGAAATACGTCGTGCTCGGCGCGGTCGGTGTGGCGATCGCATTCCTCGGCATCACGCTGCTGTCGGCGGCGAGCCTCACGTCCGGCGAAGCGACCGTCTCCTGGGTGCTGCTGCTACAACACGCGGACGCGCTCGACCCGACCCTGGCGAAGGCAGCCGGCGCGCTGGCGGTGCTGGGCTTCGCCACCAAGGCCGGGCTGGCGCCCATGCACTCCTGGCTGCCGGACGCGCACAGCCAGGCGCCCGCCCCGGTCAGCGGGCTGATGTCAGGGGTGCTGTTGTCGGTGGCGTTCTATGTGATCCTGCGGATCCAGGCGATCACGGACGCGGCCGTCGGCCCGGAACTGATGCGCGGTCTCCTGCTGGTCGCGGGGTTGCTGTCGTTGGCCGTGACCGCCGGACTGGTGCTCACCCAGCGCGACTACAAGCGCCTGCTCGCCTACAGCAGTATTGAGCACATGGGCCTGCTGGCTCTGGGCGCCGCCGCCGGTGGTCCGCTGGCGATCGCCGCGGTGCTGTTGCACATGCTTGGCCACGGCTTGGTGAAGTCGGCCATGTTCGTGGTTGCCGGACGCATCCTCGACTACGTCGGCAGCCATCGGGTGGCGGACGTACGGAACCTGCTGCGCCTGCGTCCTGATCTCGCGGGACCGTTCCTGCTCGGCTCCGCCGCTCTGCTCGGCTTCCCGCCGTTCGTGACCTTCTTCACCGAGGTCGGCATCCTCGTGGCCGGTTTCCAGAGCGGCCTGTTGTGGCCGATGCTGATCGCCTGCGCGCTCCTGCTGATCGTCTTCGCCGGCATCGCCCGCCACGTCCTTTCGATGACTGTGGGAGTGCCGGCAGACCACCCTCAAACGGTCCCGGTGACACGACGGGCCCCCGACACCTCTGCAATTTCACCACCTCAACGAATCAGCCTCCCGATCGCCCTAGCCCTCACCGCGACCACCGTGCTCGGGTTTGCCTGGCCACTACTCGGCCCGCTCACCGCAGCCGTCGCTGCCCTGGGAGGTGCCCAATGACGCGCCTGATCGAACCCGCGGCCACAGCTGTCACCCGCGAGGAGTTGCCGGACGCGGTCGCGTCCCAGCTCGCGCGAGGGCTGCGTCTGGCGCTGGTGGCCGGCCACGAGGACCGTCCGACCGATGACTTCCGCGTGGTGTACGTGCTGCTCGGCGCCGCGAATGAGCGGGTGGAGGTGGTCGTGCGGGTGCCGCGCGACGACGCCTGGCTGCCCACCTTGGCCGGCCTGTCCTACCCGGCCGGACGCTTCGAGCGTGAGTTGCGGGACCTGTTCGGCATTGTGCCGCGGGACCATCCGCAGCCCTATCGCCTGGTGCGGCACGCGCACTGGCCGACGGGCTACCACCCGATGCTGGCGGACGCCGACCCGCGTCCGGTCTTCGACGGTGCCGCCGGCTTCCCGTTCGTCGAAGTCGCCGGCAAGGGAATCTACGAGATCCCGGTCGGGCCGGTGCACGCCGGACTGATCGAGCCGGGGCATTTCCGCTTCTCCGTGGTCGGCGAGACCATCGTCCGGATGTACCAGCGGTTGTGGTTCGTCCATCGCGGCGTGGAGAAGCTCTTCGAAGGACGTCCAGTCGCGGACGGGATCGCGCTCGCCGAGCGGATCAGCGGCGACACCGCGGTTGGACACAGCCTGGCCTACGCGATGGCGGTCGAGGACGCGCTGGGCATCGTCGTGCCCGAGCGCGACCGGGTGGTGCGGGCGCTGCTGCTGGAATGCGAGCGGCTGTACAACCACGTCAACGACCTCGGCGCGATCGTGAACGATGTCGGGTTCGGCATCATCAACGCCCATGCCGGACGCCTCCGCGAGCGCCTGCTACGGCACAATGCCCGGCTCACCGGTCATCGATTGCTGCGCGGCGCGATCCGGCTGGGTGGTGCCTGGCTGCTCGCCGAACCTGACCTGGACCTGCTCGCGTCCATGGCTGCTGAAGTGGCTGAGCTTGCCGAGATCTCGACCGGGCACAGTCTGGTGGCCGACCGCCTGGACCGGACCGCGGTTCTGCCGTCCGACCAGGCCGCGCAGCTCGGAGTGCTGGGCTACGTGGCGCGGGCGTCCGGTCTTGGCATCGATGCCCGGGTGCACCAGCCGTTCGTCTCGCTGGGTGACGCGTTCCGGGTGGTGCAGCGCGAGACCGGTGACGTCCGCGCCCGCTTCGAAGTGCGCGCCGAGGAGTTCGCAGTTTCCGCTGCCGTGATCGCCGATCTCGCTGCTCGGCTGGCCTCGTCCGTCATCCCGGCGCAGGCCGAAATCTCCACCCCACCGCGAGCCGTCCGGGCTATCCAGACCACCGCGACCGCGTCCGCCGGCCTGGGCGTCGTCGAGGCCTGGCGCGGAACCCTCGTCCACCGGGTCGAGGTCAACGACGACGGCACGCTCGCCAGAGTGAAGGTTGTCGACCCGTCCTTCTGCACCTGGCCCGCGCTGGGCGTGGCGTTGGCGGACACGATCGTCCCCGACTTCCCGCTGGCCAACAAGAGCTTCAACTGCTCATACGCCGGCAACGACCTCTAACAGTCCGGGCCCCGACCCCCGACCCTCGGATTCGAACTACCCTTGCCGGGTGAATGAAGCCCGCAAACCCCGCCGGCCGAGCTTCCGGGAGCCCGCGGCCCTGGAGGCGCTGGGGGAGCCGTCCGACCCGTTCGCTGACCTGCACGCTGCGCACGAGACCGCGGCGGTGCTGCTGCACACCGGACGCGCCGCCGACGACCCCGCGGTCACGGCCCGATTGGTGACGCTCACTGAGGAGGTGGGCCTGTCGACGCTGGCAGAGATCTGGTCCTCGCGTCCGGCGCGGACGCTGCCCGGTGCGCTCTGGCGGCTTTACCTGCTGCGGGAGTGGGTGCTCACGAAGCCGCATGAGGCTGCGCGCGAGTACGCGGCCGGCGTCCGCTTCACCGAACCGAACCACGCGGTGGCCGGCGTCGACCCGCCCGGTCCGGACGAGGTGCAGCGAGTGGCGGACGAGATCCTGCGCGGCGTGTTCGCCGGCGACTTCGCGGTGGCGCTGGAGCGCGCCGCGGCGTTCTGCCACGTGGTCTCGTCCGGACGCGCGGACGTCACCGCAGGCGCGGCTGCCGTCCAGCAGGCCGGACGCCTGCAAACCATGGCCGAGGACCTCACCGCCTGCGCCCGACTCTGGCGCGCTGGCGCCCTGGAGTGAAGGAGAAGGGGACGGTTCCTTTTCCGTTCAGCTTGTCCACAGACCGTCCCCGAGCTGGGCCCGCCCGTGTCGAGCCCGCGACCGCAAGACGCGTCCCGGATAACTTGAACGAGAAAGGAACCGTCCCCTATCCGTTCAAGATTTGGGGGAGCGGCGGGGGACGCCTATCCTCGATCAGGCGTCGGGCCGCGGTAGCCCCGGGCTCCAACATTCGCCGCTACGAGCGGCCACGCGCCGAGAGGCGCTCCCGGCCCGACGCTCTCACCACCACTCCGGTTAGGCTGACTGGATGTTGCCCACCCCAGGCTTGCGCTGTTCGGCGCGATCGGTCTCCTAACCTCGCTCCTCGCGGCCTGCACCAGCGTCCCGGCGCCCTTCCGGTGAAACCGCCGGCCACCTCGGGGCTGAAGTAGCGGCCATCCAGCCGGGTGAGCGCCACCAGCGCCCCGCCGGAGCGATAGCCGAGTTGAACCTCGTCCGGTCCTAGGTTGCTTCCCAGTGCGTCGGCCCCTGGTGCCGGCCCGGCCGCAATCACCAGGGTGACCTCGCTCGACGGCGCCGTTGCTTGGCTGAAGGTCAGTGCGAACGGTCCCACCTGGCCTGGGCGATCCCGCCGTCGTGCGCGAAGCTGCACCAGGTCAGATAGCAGGTGCCGTCCTCGTCCCAGGCGAGGTCGGGATCGATGCCGATGGCGCCGGCGACCAGTCGACCAGGTCGATCGAACGCCACAGCGGGGCTCCAGGGAAGTACTCGAAGCTCGAGTTGGCGAGGAAGTACTCCGCGCCCACCCGGCAGATCGTCCGGTGAATTGCTTCCGGTTGTTGGCGAATCGATGCCTACGGCAACAGGCAAGCCCGGATCCACTAATTCGGCTGGTCGAGCTTGTTGAACCCCGCTCAGGCCCGTGGATTCACGCTAGCCGTGGCGAGCGCTCAGCACGGTCGGCATGACCTCATAGACGGCGTCGACCACGCCGCGCAGAGCCGCGGCGACCCGGCGTCCGGCTGGGGTCAGGTCGTACTCGACGTGCTGGCCGGCGACCTCGGTGCGAGTGACCAAGCCGTCTTCGACGAGGGTAGTGAGCGTCCGCGAGAGCATGCGGTCGCTGATCCCGTCAACCGTGCGGGCGGTCTCGGCGAACCGGCGGGGATTGTCGAGCAGGGCAACCAGCACCAGCGAAGACCACCGGTTGGTCACGTGCTCCACGAGGTCGCGGGACGGGCAGTGCGCGCTGAAGACGTCGAATGGCCGATCCATGACTTCCCCTTGCGTGAGTTGCTAACCGAAGTATAGTACGGGCATACTGCTAACCAATCGTAAGCAACTTCGGAGGAAAACATGACCATTGCCGTCACCGGCGCCACCGGCCATCTCGGCGGACTCGCGATCACGCATCTGCTGCGGCGCGGCACGCCCGCCGAACAGGTGGTGGCGCTCGTCCGCGACGTCGATCGTGCCGGCCAGCTTGCCGCGCTCGGCGTGCAGGTGCGTCACTTCGACTTCGACCAGCCGGACGCGCTCGCCGAAGCCCTTGCCGACGTGGACGCGCTGCTGCTCGTCTCCGGCAATGCGCTCGGCCGGCGGGCCGCCCAGCACCGGGCGGTCATCGATGCCGCGCTCAAGGCCGGCGTTGGCAAGCTCGTCTACACCAGTGCGCCGCACGTGCAGGCGTCCGTCAATCCGGTCGCGCCCGAGCACAAGGCCACCGAGGAGGCGCTGGCTGCGTCCGGTCTGCCGCACGTGATCCTGCGCAACGGCTGGTACCACGAGAACTACCTGCGCGAACTCGAGGCGGTCGCCGAGACCGGGGTGCTGCTTACCGCCGCCGGCGACGGACGGGTGGCCAGTGCTGCCCGCAGCGAACTCGCCGAAGCCGCTGCGGTGGTGCTCGCCGGACCGCTGGACGCGGGCACGATCACGCTCACCGGCGATGTCGCCTGGACGCAGGAGGATCTGGCCGCCGACCTCGCGTCCGTGCTGGGACGCGACATCGAGGTGCGGCACGTTTCGGCGCTGCAGAAGGCGGACGTGCTGGCGCAAGCGGGCGTGGACGCGGGCATGGCCGGCTTCGCGGTCGGCGTGGACGAGGCGATCGCCGCCGGCGAGCTGGGCGAGGTGAACGGTGAGCTGGCCCGCCTGATCGGTCGCCCGACCTCACCCCTGATCGAGACCCTGCGGGCCGCCGGACGCTGAACGTGCCGGCCGGGGCGGGACGCTATGGGGCCCGCGTCCCGCCCTGGCTCGCACCCTCGTCTAGGGCGTGTTTGCGTAGCCCAGTGCGCACGAGAGGATGTGCCCGGTGCGTGCGGGGTTACGCGACTCGTCTAGGCTGCGATGCATGAAGAAGACCATGTCCAAGCGGACCGAGGCCTGGGTGTACATCGGTGCCGGAGTGGTGGCTATCTTCGCCGCCCTTTACTTCATGAGCGTCGAGTCCAGCATCTTCGACTGGTTCATCCTCGGCATGGGGGTGGTCTCGCTCTGGCAGGGCGTCCGCGGGTTCATGGCGTTGCGCAATGGCTCCAGCGGGACGCCGGGCGCCGGCCGGAGTTGAGCCTTCTGCCAAGCTAAGCGACCCGGCCGGGGTCGACGACCCTGTGGTCTGGCCCCGCCCCAACTCAAACTGGACACTTCCAGCCGACAACGGCTGGAAGTGTCCAGTTTGCGCGTTGGTGGCCGGTCCCAGCCCGCACGATCCTGTGCGGACTCCAGGGAGTGCGATGGGTGTCCATGAGTTGGAGCGAACGGCATGTATTTGTAATGACCGGTCAGTTCAACTACTCTCGATGTGACGAAAGGAACCGTTCATGAGCAGCCTGCTGACCCAGCTTCCCCAAACCGAGACCGCGCAGCCGCCGGCCGATCCGCTGGTTGCTGCTCGCCCGCTCGCGGTGGCCGCGTCCGCCCTCCAGCTGGACGGCAACCGCGGCCGCATCTACGGCCCGGTCGACCTGGCCATCGAAACCGGCACGCTCAACCTGATCACCGGTGCGGCCGGCACTGGCAAGACCTCGCTGCTGCTCACCCTGGTCGGACGGATGCGGCCCAATCGCGGCGCCGAGCTCACCGTTCTCGGCCGGCCGTTGCCGCGTCGGGCACCGTCGGTGCAGCGGCGCAGCGCGGCGGTCGGCATCCATGGCCTCGATGATCTGGACGAGAACGTCACCGTCGCCGCCACCGTCCGGGAGCGCGAGGCCTGGCTGGCCCGCTGGTACCGGATCGTCCGCACACCCGACGACGCGCGCATCGCGCAGCTCTGCGCGCCGGTCTTCGGCGACGATCCGGCGCCGCGCGCCCGCCAGCTGATCCACGAACTGGATGAGGTCGAGAACCTGCGGCTGCGGTTGGCATTGGCCATGCTGAGCTCACCCGAGGTGGTCGTGATCGACGATGTCGACTCCCTCCACGACCTGGACAGCCGCCGAAGTCTCTGGGAATCGCTGCGTGCGCTGACCGAGCAAGGAATCACCGTGATCGCGACCGCGTCCACTGCCGGCGACCTCTCCCGGCTCGGCTGGGCCGACCTGCCCAACCACATCGCGCTGCCCAGCGTCCGCTGAACCCAGCCAGCCCCAACTTGCCCGCGAACAAGGCGGGCCAAATCAACCCGAATCGCAGAAGAATAGATGTTTGCCTGGACCTCACACGGAACCGAACTGAAACGGTTCGCCCGCCTGCCCATCACCCGCGCCGCCGTGGCGGTGATGCTACTGATCCCGCTGCTCTACGGCGCGATGTACGTCTGGGCGTTCTGGGACCCGACCACCCGCATGAACGACCTGCCGGTGGCATTGGTCAACCAGGATCAGCCCAGCACCGACGGCGACGGCAAGACCGTCAATTTCGGCAACGACGTGGTCGACCAGCTAGTCGACGACGACTCCATCGGCTGGGCTCAGGTCGACCAGGCCGAAGCGCTCGCCGGCATGGACGCGGGCCGCTACTACTTCACGGTCACCATCCCGGCGGATTTCTCCGCTCGGATCACCTCGCTCGGTGAAGCCGACCCCAAAGCCGCCAATATCCAGGTGACCTACGACGACTCGAACTCCTTCCTGGCTTCCACCCTCGGCCGTTCGGCGATGCTCGAGGTGCGCGACGCGGTGGCCGAGAAGGTCTCGAAGGAAGCCGTCAGCACGCTGCTGGTCGGCGTCGGCGATGCCCGGAACGGCTTCGCCAAGGCCTCGGATGGTGCGTTCGAACTGTCCGACGGGCTGGCGACGGCCAGCGACGGTGCCGACCGCCTGAATGTCGGTGCGTCCGACCTGGCCGACGGTGCCGCGAAGCTGGCGGACGGAACCGGCGACCTCTCCACCGGCGCGCACACGCTCGCCGACAAGCTCGGCGACTACGTGCAGGGCATCTCGGACGCGAGCGCCGGTGTCGAGCAGTTGCGTTCGGGTGCGGCCGGTCTGACCGCGCTGCAGGCGGGCCTGGCGCAGGCCGCCGACCCCACCACCGGCGCGCCCGCCCTGGCCGCCGGGGTGAAGACGCTGGTCGGCGGTGCTACTTCGCTGGCCGAGGGAGCGACCGCCTATGCCGAGGGCGCGGACGGCTTCGCCTCCAGCGCCGGCACCTGGGTCACCGGCGCGGAGCAGTGGCGGCAGACCGTCGCCGCCGCGACCGGCGGACCGCTGGCCCAGGGCAGCAAGGATCTCGCCGCCGGGGCCAAGCAGCTCTCGGCGGCCACCGCGTCCGATGGCTCGTTGGCCCAGGGCGCGGACGCAATCGCGAGCGGCAACACCAAGCTGGCCGCCGGCCTGGGCCAGCTCGACGACGCGCTCGCCCAAGCACAGCAGGCCCTCGACGACGGCGACACCGCGACGGCCGCCGCCATCCTCTCCAGCGCTCGCGGCAAGCTGCAGGATGCGCACGCCAACGCCTCCGAGCTGGCGGCGGGGGCAGCCAAGGTGAGCGCCGGTATTGCCAGCGTCCACACCGGCGCGGCCGGCCTGGCCACCGGAGCGGCTACCTTGAATGCCGGCTACGCCCAGCTCAACGGCGCGGTCGCGGACGGCGGCGCGGTCGCCACCGGGATCACCAAGCTTGACGCCGGCCAGCGTGCGCTGAGCACCGCTGCCGGGCAACTCGATGCCGGTGCCGCCAAGCTCGCTGACCCGGCGACGCTCGTGCAGGCACAGCAACTCAGCCAGGGCGCGTCCAGCCTGGCCACCGCGTTGCAGACGATGAGCGCGGGCGCGTCCGACTCGGCCAAGGGCATTCCCGCCTTGCAGGCCGGGTTGACCCAGCTCGCGTCCGGATTCACCAACGCCGATCCGGAACATGGCCTGGTCAGTGGGGCCAAGGCGCTGCGCAGCGGGGCGAGGACGCTCGCCGCCGGCCTGGAAACGGCAGCCGATGGCGCCACCAAGTTGAGCGACGGCAGCGGCGAGATCGCCGCGAACACGCCCGCGCTGGCGTCCGGGCTGGCGGACGCACACTCCGGTGCGGACGAGCTGGCCACCAAGCTCGCCGACGGTGCCGAGGAAATCCCTGACGACTCCGCCGCGGTGCAGGAGAGCCGGGCCACCGCGATCGCCACCCCGGTCAACACCGCGACCGCGCACGTCCACGAGGCCGATTCCTGGGGCGAAGGCTTCGCACCGTTCTTCATCTCGCTGGCGCTGTGGGTGGGCGCGCTGATCACCTGGCTGCTGCTGCGTCCGCTGCAGACCCGCGCATTGATGACTTCGGTGAACGGCTTCCGGATGGCTTGGGGGTCGCTGAACTCGGCGCTGCTGCTGTCGCTCGGACAAGTGGCGATCATGCTGGCGGTGATGCATTTCGCGATCGGGCTGACGCCGGCCAACCTGCTGGCCACGTTCGCCTTCACCATGCTCGCCGCCGCGGCGTTCTTCTCGCTTCAGCAGTTCTTCCAGGTGACCCTGGGCTCGGCGGTCGGCAAGGTGGTGATCATCGTGCTGCTGATGGTGCAGCTGGCTTCGGCGGGCGGCACCTATCCGATCCAGACCACGCCGTCGTTCCTGCAGGCGATCAGCCCGTACCTGCCGATGACCTATGTGGTCAACGGGCTGCGCGAGGCGATCACCGGCGGCATCGAGACCAGGTTCTGGAGCAGCGTCGTCGTGCTCGCCGCTATCTTCGTGGTGTCGCTGGCGGCCACGTCGCTCGCGTCCGCACGGAAGCGGATTTGGACGATGTCGCGGCTGCACCCGGCGCTGAGCATCTGAGGAGACGAGCATGACCACACCCGTCAGCGGCCGGACCGACGGCCGGGTGGCCCGGCGCCAGGGCACCCGGGACGCGATCATGGACGCCGCCACCGAACTGTTCGCCGCCCGGGGGGTGACCTCGACTTCGATCGACGACATCGCCGCGGCGGCGGGTATCGCGAAGGGCTCGATCTACTACAACTTCGACTCCAAGTCGGGCCTGGTCGAGGCGATCATGATCCGCAGCAGCGAGCGGCTGGCCGGCGCGTTGGCCGAGGCGAAGCAGGAACGCTCCGGGGACGCGTTGCGCGAAGCGGTGGTGCGGGCCCTGTTGCTGCTGGTGCAGGAGAACGCGTCGTCGGCGCGGGTGATGGTGACCGAGATGTTCCGGACGGAGCGCTCGTGGCGGGACTCGATCGAGACCTGGCGTGAGATCGCGCTGTCACCGCTGGTCGAGGACTCCCGTGAAGCCGGTGTCGATCCGGTCGTGGCCGGGGTGCAGGCGGCCGCGATCGTCGGAGCCACCCTGATGGCCGGGCTGGAGTGGCTGGTGTTCCACCCCGAGCGCAGTGCCGAGCAGGTCGCGTCCGCGGTGCTGGGGACGCTGCGCTGAGTTGCCC
>DAOPRQ010000024.1:25551-32214 GCA_035349055.1 Propionicimonas sp. | reverse complement strand
AATCCCTAGTCAGAGCGGCTTTCCGCTGGTCGGGGTGACAGGATTTGAACCTGCGACCTCATCGTCCCGAACGATGCGCGCTACCAAGCTGCGCCACACCCCGAACGACCCTGACTGGGTCAGGGCCGAGTGGCAGTTTAGCCGATCATTCGCCGCTCAGCCATTCGGGACCGGCGTGAGCGTCAACAGGGTCACCTCGGGTGGGCATGCGAACCGGTACGGTGCGTACGGCGAGCTGCCGATACCGGCCGACACGTGCAGCCAGGATCGGCCACCGTCGCGTCCCACGTACTCGTGCAATCCCTTCGCCATGGCCGGCGGCAGGTCGCAGTTCGTCGTCAGCGCACCCCAACCGGGCACGCACACCTGGCCTCCGTGCGTGTGACCGGCGAACACCAGCGGTACCTCGTCAGCGGCCATCCCGTCCAGCACCCGAAGGTATGGCGCATGGGTCACCCCGATCGACAGGTCCGTCCCGGAAGCCGCCGGTCCGGCCACCAAGGAATAGTCGTCGCGATGCAGGTGCGCGTCGTCCGTCCCCCGAAACTCCAGTTGCACTCCCCGGACGTGCAGCGTCGCCCGGAGCGCGGTCACGTCCGCCCAACCACCGGACGCCAGCCCGGCGCGCAGAGCCTCGGTGGGCAGCGGAGTCAGCTCTTCACGCACGCCGTCGTGGCTCGTCGAGCGCGCCAGATAGGCCAGCGGGTTCGACATCCGTGCCTCGACATAGTCGTTCGAACCGAACACGAATGCCCCAGGCACCTCAAGTAGCGGACGCAGCACGGCCAGCAGCGGCTCAAGCGCGTCCCCGTGTGCGATGTTGTCGCCGGTGCTGATCACCAGATCGGGTTCCAAAGCAGCCAACCGCGACACGAACGCCAGCTTTTTCCGCTGTCCTCGTGCCAAGTGGATGTCCGAGAGGTGCAGCACCCGGATCTTCGGCGCACCCGTCGGCAGCACCGGGACGCGAACCCGCCGCACCCGGAAGGCGTTCGCCTCGCACAGCACGCCATAGCCGACGCACACCGCCGCACCGGCGGCCAGACCGCCGATCACCTTGCCGATCACCTGCGCGGTTGCTCCTTCACCTTCTCCTGCGGTGACGCGCTGGCTGACGGCTCCGGTGTGGGCTCTTCCTTCTTCTTCGGGCCCTGGCTTACCATCAGTCCGATCTGGCTGCCCTTCGGCGCGCCACCACTCGGATTCGTGCCGAGGAAAGTGCCCTTCGGCTTGTCGGACTTCACCGTGTAGGTAAAGGAGCTGAAGCCGGCCCGCCTCAAGGTGGCGGCACAACCAGCGGCGCCCATCCCGGCGCAACTCGGGATACCGACCGTTTGTCCGCGGAGCACCTCGGCCGGCGGTTCGACGAACGAGGTGCGTTCCTCGATGTCAGCGAGCGCCGCCGTCATCGCAGGCTTCAGCAGGTTGGCCCCGGCGTTGTTGCCGGAGAAGCCGCTCAGCCACCGTCCGGACGCCGGCAGCTTCACGTAGCGCAGGAAGCTCGGCTTGCCTTTCCAGAACTTCCGGTAGTTCTTGTTGTTGTCGTAGCTGATCACCGCCGCGCCGACCAGGTCGGGCGTGTAGCCAACCGTCCAGACTGCCTTGTTCTTCGGCACGGTTCCGGTCTTGCCGGCCATCGTGTAGCCGGGCACCTTGGCGGTGTACGCGGTGCCGCCCGGGGTGTAGGGCCCCTGGAAAACCTTGTTCACGGCGTCCGCCACCTCTTCGCTCAGCACGCGCTTGCAGCCCGCTGTCGGCACATCGAAGGCGGCGCCGTCCTTGCCGTTGATCGACTTGAGGATGATCGGGTTGCAGTGCACGCCACGGTTCGCGAAAGTGCCGTAGGCCTCGACCATAGACAGCGGCGTCACCTCGACGATGCCGAGGGTGAAGGACGGCACCTGCTCGGTCTCGACGAAGTCCCGACCATCAGAGGCCTTCAGGCCGAGGCGCTTGGCCATGTTGGTGACCGCGCAAAGGCCGACGGCCTGTTCCAGCGCTACGTAATAGTTGTTCACTGAGTACTTGGTGCCCTGCAGGAGGTTCATCGTGCCGGATTCGGGGTTGTCCACCGTCCAGTCGTCGCGGACCTTCAGGTCGCCGTTGCAGGTCGGGAAGATCTTGTTCTGGTAGTTCACCGAGCGCTTGACGCGGACGGTGAAGTTCACGCCCATGTTCTCTTCGAGGGCAGCCGCGGCGACGAAGGCCTTGAAGGTTGAGCCACCCTGGTAGCCGTCCGCACCGCCCATATCGGCGCCGACTGCATAGTTCCAGTTGGTCTGGCCCTTCTTCCAATTGTTGCCCCACTCCGAACGGTTCTGGGCCATCGCCCGGATCAGGCCGGTCTTGGGCTCCATCATCGTGATCACCGAGACGACTGGATCCTTCGCCGACACATAGTTGGCGATCGTCTTCTCGGCCTTCTTCTGGGCCGCGGGGTCGATCTGGGTCATGATCGTCAGCCCGCCGCGGTAGATCAGCTGCTTGCGCTCCTCCTCGGTGCTGCCGAGGCTGGGCGTCTTCAACAGCGTGCGGTAGGCGTAGTCGCAGACGAACGGGAACTTGGAGTTCGCGCAGCCCGCCAGGTAGTCCTTGACCTTGCTCTGGTCGAACTCGACTGCCTTGGCCGCCGCCGCTTCGTCCGAGGTGATCAGCTTCAACTCGAGCATGCGGTCGAGGACGTTGTTGCGCCGCTCGATCGCCAGATCGACGTGGCTGACCGGGTTGGTCGCGTTGGGGTTGCGAACCAGGCCGGCCAGCATCGCCGACTGCGCGAGATCGAGCTTGGCCGCGCTCACCCCGAAGTAGTGCTTGGCCGCGGCTTCCACCCCGTAGGCGCCGTCGCCGTAGTAGGCGATGTTGAGGTAGTTCTGCAGGATCTCGTCCTTGCTGAGCTTCTCCTCGATGGCGATCGCATAACGCAGCTCGCGGATCTTGCGAGCGACAGTGTTCTCCTTGGCTGCGATCACGCCGGCCTTGTCGTTCTTGGCTTCGGCGTTCTCGACCAGGACCAGCCGGACGTACTGCTGGGTGAGGCTCGAACCGCCCTGGGTGTTGCCCTGGCTGGTGCTGACCAGCGCGCGCAAGGTGCCCTGCAGGTCCATCGCGCCATGCTCGTAGAAGCGGTGATCCTCGATGGCGACCTGCGCTTTCTGCATGATCGGCGAGATGTCCTTCAGTTCCTTGTAGACCCGGTTCTCGTTGTAGAAGTAGGCGAGCAGTGAACCGTCCGCGTTCAACAGCCTGGAACGCTCGGACTGCGGTGGGGTCTCAAGCTCGGCCGGCAACTGGTCGAGGCTCTCCACCATGGACGTGGTGGTGTCGGTCGCCATGCCGGCGATGGGGACGACCAGGCCGGCCGCCAGCAGTCCGCCGATGATCGCCACCACCAAGAACATGACCAGCGAGTACAGCCTTTTCCCCATGCGCATGACTTCTAGGGTACGACACGGCACCCAATCGGCTCGCGGACGCTGCCGGCGGACGGGTTCGAACGGAATCTTCCCTAGCCGGGCCAAAGTTCTTGACAGCAGACGGCTCGTTCGCCTAGCAATTGCTTACTGTCGCCGATGTCAGTGACCACCCCGGTGAAAGGTGAGAGCAATGCCGCTCGGAGTCGAAGACTGGACCCTCCAGGCCAAGTGCCGTGGATTGGAAGATCAGTTATTCCCCGACGGTGCCGACCAGAAACGTGTGCGTTCGGTCTGCTACACCTGCCCGGTGCGCAACGAGTGCCTCGCCGAAGCCTTGGACAACCGCATCGAGTGGGGCGTGTGGGGTGGCATGACCGAGCGGGAGCGCCGCCAGTTGCTGCGCCAGCGCACAGACATCACCTCCTGGACTTCGATCCTCTGCCCGAAGCATTCGCGCTGCGACCTCTGAGCCGTAGCGTTTTCGCGCGAGCCCCGGCTGGGTGGTGCACCTGTGCGGCCGAGCTGTCTAGGGTGACTCCATGACTAAGTGGGAGTACGTGACCGTCCCGGTGCTGGTGCACGCCACCAAGCAGATCCTCGACAACTGGGGTGCGGACGGCTGGGAGCTGGTGCAGGTCGTGCCGGGACCGAATCCGCAGAACCTGGTGGCCTACCTGAAGCGACCGGTGGTCGAATGAGTCACTCCGCCAGGCTGGCCGAACTCGGCATCGCGCTGCCGACCGTCCCCGCCCCGGTAGCCGCGTACGTGCCGGCCACGATCTCGGGTGGGCAGGTGCTCACCGCCGGCCAGCTGCCGTTCGTGGACGGGAAGCTGACCGACACCGGCAAGGTGGGTGCACAGGTCAGCCCGGAACGGGCCGCTGAGTTGGCCCGGACGGCAGCGCTGAACGCGGTCGCCGCGGCCGCGTCCGTCGTCGGGGGCGTCGACGGGATCGCGCGGGTGGTGCGGCTGGTCGTCTTCGTGGCCAGCGACCCCGGTTTCACCGGGCAGCCGGCCGTTGCCAACGGCGCGTCCCTGCTGCTGCAGGAGGTCTTCGGCGAAGCCGGCATCCATGTGCGCAGCGCTGTCGGGGTGGCCGTGTTGCCACTGGACTCGCCGGTCGAGATCGAGCTGGTGGTCGAGGCGGCGTGACCGCCACCGAGTCGAGGCTCGCTCTGGTCCGCCGGGCCAGGGCGATCAACCGCGGACTCGGCGAGTTGTACCCGGACGCGCATTGCGAGCTCGATCACGCCTCACCCCTGCAGCTGCTGGTGGCCACGGTGCTCTCGGCCCAGTCGACCGACCGCCGGGTGAACACGGTCACGCCGGCTCTGTTCGCGCGCTACCCGGACGCGGCCGCGCTCGCGTCTGCCGATCGCACCGAACTGGAGGAACTGATCAAGCCCACCGGCTTCTTCCGGGCGAAGACGGACGCGCTGATCCGGCTCGGCACCGCGCTGGTGGCCGACCACGGCGGCGTCGTGCCGGGGCGGCTCGCCGAGCTCGTGAAGCTGCCCGGCGTTGGCCGCAAGACCGCGAACGTCGTACTCACCGACGGTTTCGGCGTGCCAGGCATCACCACTGACACCCACTTCATCCGGCTCTCGCAACGGTTCGGCTGGACCGCTTCGGCCAAGCCGGAAGTGATCGAGGCCGAAGTCGGCGAGCTCTTTCCGAAGTCGGACTGGATCCGGCTCAACCACCGGGTGATCTGGCACGGCCGGCGGCGCTGTCACGCCCGGCGACCGGCATGCGGCGCTTGTTCGGTGGCCAGCTACTGCCCGTCCTTCGGTGAAGGGCCGACCGATCCGAAGGTGGCCGCGAAACTGGTGCGGGAGCCGCGCGGATGAAGCGTCTTCGTTGGTCTAGCCTCGGTTGGTCGAGCTTGGCCTGCCCTGAGCCTGTCGAGGGGTCGAGGCCGCTTGGCCCTCGTCCGCTGCGAGCACTAGCGCTGGGGGTGGCGCTCCTGCTGACCCTGGCCGGCTGCAGCCCGTCCGTGCCTTCGGCGAACCGGTTCCCGACTCCTTTCGAGAGCTACTCGCCGGCCACCCCCAAGACCGTCGACCTGGTGACCGCGCGGAAGGCGGCCGGGATTGCGGACTGCCCGAAGCCGAGTGAAGCGCCAGTGGTGCCGGGCGGCCTGCCCGACCTCACCCTCGATTGCCTCGGCGGGGACAGTCAGGTTCGGCTGGCCGGGCTGCGCGGACCCATGCTGATCAACCTGTGGGCTCAATGGTGTGAACCCTGCCGGGCCGAGGCCGCGGACCTGTCCGCGTTTGCCAGCAAGCAGGAGGACGTGGCCGTGCTCGGTATCAACTACTCCGATCCGCAACCAGAACTGGCCATCGAGTTCGCGCAGTTGATGGCGATGAAGTACCCCCAGTTGGTTGACGAAGAGGCGACCATTCGCGGTCCGCTGGGGGTGGCCGGCATCCCGCACACGGTGCTGATCGATGCCGACGGCGTAGTGGTGGCCCGGCATCCCGGCATCTTCACCTCGCTGGAAGAGATCGAGTCGTGGGTGGCAGCGGGGCTGGCCGCGTGAGCTTCCCGGTTCCCGTGCCGGACGGGCTGCGGGCTGCGGCTGCACAATTCGACCGTCCGGACGCGCTGAGCTTCATTCAGGGTGCGCGGACACCGCAGGGCAAGCGGCGGGCTGCCGTGCTGATCCTGCTCAGCGGCGAGCCCAACGCCTACGAGATCGTGCTGGTCGAGAAACGTCCGGATCTGCGTAGTCACGCCGGCCAGATCGCGTTCCCCGGTGGATCGCTGGAGCCGCAGGACCTCAATCCGGTCGCCGCCGCACTCCGGGAGGCGAACGAGGAGGTGGGCATCGACCCGTCCGCGGTGGTGGTGCTCGGTTCACTGCCGGACGCACACATCCCGCGTAGCGGGTTCGACGTGACCTCCGTCGTGGGCTGGTGGGGCGAGCCGGTGCGACTGCAGGTGGTGGACGTCGGCGAGTTGGCGGGCGTTCACCAGGTGCCGGTGTCCCGTCTGCTCGACCCGGCGAACCGATCGACGTGGGCGCACCCGGGTGGCTTCCGCGGGCCGGCGTTCACTCTCGACGATCTGTACGTGTGGGGTTTCACCGCCTACCTGTTGGACGGGCTGTTTGACCTGCTGGGCTGGACGCAGCCCTGGGCTACCGACCTGGTCACCGAGATTCCGCCACGCTTCCTGAGCGAGCGCCTGTAACCACCCTCCGGAGCCCGATCCCACCGTCGTCCCGGCGTCCCTTCGTCATCC
>DAOPRQ010000024.1:0-25451 GCA_035349055.1 Propionicimonas sp. | reverse complement strand
TCCCTTCGTCATCCCGGCGGAGGCCGGGATCTCTCAGCGGGATAGGTGGATCAGGTGGTGAGCTTGTCGAAGGATCGTTCGCTCACCGTCTCAAACGGGCTCCCGGCTGGTAGAGCCCGTCGAGGCCCGCGTCCGCTCACTCAAGCTCTTTGCGCGGCTCCCCGCCGAGGATGGACGTCGCGGCCACCCGCTCCTGGCCCTTGGTGATGGCGCCCTTGACCGCGTCCACCGACGCTTGCGCGCTGGCAGTCGTGGCCTGCGGGCCGGGCAGGTTGAGACGCTGCTTGCCGATCAGCGAAAGAACGCCGGCCAGCAGGAACATCAATATCGCCATGACAGCGAAACCCCAAGCCAGCGCGGCCAACAGGTCGATGCCGAACCAACTCTGGAAGCCGAACGACAGCCAGAAGGAGAGCCCGCAGAACAGCAGAGTCGCGCCCATGATGCCCAGATAGGCGGCCCCCCCGAAGAGGCCAGCGCCGATTCCGGCCGACTTCGCTTGGGGCAGCAACTCGGCCTTGGCCAGCTCGAGTTCGCCCTTGACGATGGTGCGCACATCGTCCTGGATGCTCTTGATCACGTCGGCGATTCCGGACTGATCGGCCATTCCACGCTCCTTCGGCCCCGATTTGTGGTCAGCCTAATCGCTATCACTGACAAACGGGCGGGACTGCAGGTTGATTTGCAGTCCGTCCTCGGGGAGGCGGAGCACGCTGCTCAGCTCGGCGTGGTCGACCTCGGCTCGTGAGCAGCGGACGGCGTAGGGCAGCAGCAGAGGTTCGGCGCGTGGAGCCGACGAGTCGTACAGCTCGGCGACCTCGGCCAACAGGGGTTCGGCGACGCCGATGTCGAGGTTCGCCAGCTTCGGTGCAGACGAAACCAGCTTCAGCATCCCGTCGCGCGTGATCGGCACCCACCGCCGGAAGTCACGCTGCTCGACCTCGGGGAAATGCGCGGACGCGGGAATGGTCGCGGCAGACTCGTCGGCGCCGCGCATCGCATCGGGGTCGTAGCGCTGCAGAATGGCCGCCAAGCGACGCACCCAGGGCACCGAGTCGTCGCGGAAGGTGGCCACCACCGCGAGTTGCCCGCCAGGGACGAGCACGCGGGCGAACTCAGCGAGTACCAGGCCCGGGGGCAATCGGTGCATGCCCTGTGCCACGAGCACCGCGTCGAAGGAGCACGGCAGGAAGGGTAGTGCGTCCGGTGCTGCCGCGACGCCGTGGAAGCCGGTGTGGCGAGCACAGGCACGGCGGACGTCTTCAGGGGCGCGTGCAGTGATGGTGACGCGGTTCCCCAGCTGCTCGAAGTGCGTGGCGGTGGGCGCGGAGGCTGATCCGATCGCCAGCAGGCTGCCCGGACGCGTGGGCGCGAGCCAGGCAACCGCGGCTGCGGGGAACGCTCCGGGAGTTGCCATGGGGGAATCGTAGGTCGACCAAGGGCTCGGCGGCCGTTCGAATCTCCGGGGCTCCTCGACTTGTGGACAACTCCCGGCCAGCGGTGGTTATCCACAGGCGGACGGTTGGGCTGACGGAATTCCGGTGTGGTTGCCGAAGGTGTGGACGTGGCTGAGGCGAGTAGTGGCCGTGACGTACTGGTGGTCGCTGGGGACGGGGAGACCCAGGACGTGATCCTTTCTGCGGTCGCGGCCCTTGCGCTGGACGCCGAGGTGGTGAGCGACCTCGAGCGGATCGGGCAGCCATGGCGGGCGGCCGGCACGGTGTTGGTCGCGAGTGACCAGGCAGCGCGCCTGGCCGCCCGCGCACTGCCGAGACGCGACGGGGTGTTCCTGGTCGGGTCGGATGCGTCGGAGTTATCCAGATGGTCGGCACCGCTGTCGGCCAGGGTGATTCAGCTGCCTGACGGTGGCGCCTGGCTGGGTGCAGTGCTGTCCGATCGCACCAGCCGTGATCGGGCTCCGGTGGTGACCGTGCTGGGCGCCTCAGGCGGCGTAGGCGCCTCGACCCTGGCTGCGGCGCTGGCGCAGTTGGCTGCAGACTCCGGCGGCGGCGCTGCATTGGTGGACGTAGACCCACTCGGCGGCGGCATCGACCTGCTGCTGGGCGCGGAGCGCACCGACGGCTGGCGCTGGCCACGACTCAACGGTGCGGACGGTCAGGTGGGCGACCTGCGTCCGTACCTGCCGGTGGTGGAGCAGGTTTCGGTGGTGTCGATGGCGCGCACGGCCACTCTGGATCTTGCCCGCGAGCCGTTGGCCGCGATCGTCGGATCGCTGCGCACCTGGCACTCGCTGGTGGTTCTCGACGCGGGTAGATCACTTGGGCCGGCCTGCCGTGAGGCGGTCCGGCTGGGTCGGGTGCTATTGGTGGTGTCCGCCGGAGTGCGCGGGGTGGCCGCTGCCAGGGCTGCGGTCGAGGTGCTGGGGTTGGACGGCGCCGAGCTGGTGCTTCGACGCCGAAGAGGTGGGTTGGCCGCCGACGTGGTCGCCGACGCGATCGGGCTGCCCGTGCTGGCCGAACTGCCCGAGGAACCGCGCCTGGTTGCCGCCGCCGAACTGGGGGAGCCGCCGGCACGAGGCGGGCGGCGCCGCTACCGGGCTTCGGTTGCCCGAGTGCTGACGGCCGTGCGGAGCGAGGAACCCGGTCATGCCTGAACCCGACCTGGACGCCGTGCGGACCCACCTTGGCCGGCTCGGACAGCAGCCTGGCCCGGTTGAGGTCGGCGCCGCGTTGCGGAGTCTGGGCATGCTAGTGAGCGACTCTGCGGTGCGTTCAACCGTGGCTGCGTTACGTCGGGAAAGTGTGGGGGCTGGGGTTTTGGAGCCGCTGTTGGCGCTTCCCGGTGTGACCGACGTGCTGGTGAACGGTCCCGATCACGTCTACCTCGACCGTGGCGGCGGGCTTGAGCCGGCTGGCGTCCGCTTTGCCAGCGAGGCGGAACTGCGGCGATTGGCGGTGCGGCTGGCCGCCTCCGTCGGGAGACGGCTCGACGACGGCTCACCATTCGTGGATGCCCGGTTGCCCAACGGAGTCCGGGTGCACGCGGTGCTGCCCTGCCTTGCCGACACCGGCACCTGCCTCTCGCTGCGGGTGCCCAATCGACAGCGATTGGGGCTGCACGATTGGGTCGCGTCGGGCAGCGTCTCTGCGGATGCCGCGAAGCTGCTGGCCGGGCTGGTGGCAGCTAGGCGGGCGTTCCTGATCTCCGGCGGCACTGGTTCGGGAAAAACCACTCTGCTAGGGGCGATGCTTGCCCAGGTGCCGCCAGACGAGCGGATCGTGGTGGTCGAGGACTCTCGCGAACTCCAGCCTGAACACCCACACTGCGTCCGGCTGGAGGCGCGTCCGCCCAACGCTGAGGGTGCTGGTGCCGTCACCCTCACCGACCTGGTTCGGCAGGCGTTACGGATGCGCCCCGATCGGATCGTCGTGGGCGAGGTGCGCGGCGGTGAACTCGCCGACCTGCTGCGCGCGATGAACACCGGCCACGAGGGTGGCTGTGGCACCGTGCACGCCAACTCGGCCGCGGACGTCCCCGCCCGGCTGGAGGCGCTCGGCGCACTCGGTGGCCTCGAACGGGATGCGTTGCACGCTCAACTCGGGGCCGCGCTCCGGGTGCTGATCCATGTGCGCCGGCTGCCCGCCGGGCGACGCTGGGTGGACGAGATCCAACTCGTCGAGCCGTCCCCGGATGGCCGCTGCCGAACCGTTCCGGCGGTGCGGTTCTCAGCCGAGGGTGCCGTGCCCGGTCCCGGGTTCGACGAGCTGATGGCGCTGGCGGCGTCATGACCGCGATCGCGGTGCTGGCCGCGTTCCTCGCCGGTTGGGTGGGGTTCGCGCCATCGGCGGTGACGAGGTTGCGTCCGGTAGAAGGCGGTGCGGCCTGGTCGCCAAGCTCCCAGCGGCGGCTTGGTGCGGCGTTTCCCTTGGTGGTGGTTGCTGTGGCGAGCATCATCGGCCTGATGGTCTGGGGTGGCGCCGGCGGATCGGTCGCCTTCGCAGTGACGCTTCCACTGGTGACGGCCTGGACGGTTTGGCGGCGGCACCGGCGGCGTTCAACCGCAGCCGCGACGGCTCGGGACGTCGCCACCGCCTGCCAGCAACTGGCCGGATTGCTGCGAGTGGGTCACGTCCCCGGGGTGGCTCTGAGGTTGGCCGCGCAGGACGCACCGGTGCTGGCGGACGCCGCCGCTATCCACGCGATCGGTGGGGAGGTGGCCGCCGCCCTGCGGAGGCAGAGCGCCGTCGGGGGCTACGGCGGCCTGGCGCAGCTGGGAATCGCTTGGGATGTGGCCGAGCGAACTGGTGCGTCCCTGACCGCCACTTTGGACGCCCTGGCTGAGCGGCTCGCCGCAGATCGGGCGGTGCACAACGTAGTGGCTGCCGAACTGTCCGGTCCACGAGCCACCGGGCGGCTGCTCGCCGTGTTGCCGTTGGTAGGACTTGGACTTGGCTACGGGTTCGGCGGTGATCCGCTGGAGTTCCTAACCGCGTCGGTGCCGGGGCAACTCTGCTTGGCCTTAGGTGCCCTGCTCGGCTGCGTGGGCGTGTTCTGGACCGAGCGAATTGCCGGCTCGGAAGAGGACCTGAGTTGAGCGGGACGTGGCTGGCTGCGCTTTCGGTGGCGCTGGCGGTGTTGGCCTGGGGCAGCCCGTCCGCTCGACTGGCGGCGGGGTTGGTTGCGCCGACTGGAAGGCGGAGGCTCATCCAACCCAGTCAGCGGCTCGGGATGGCGTTCGGCACTGCGGTGAGTGCGCTGCTGTTGACGGCGGGGCTCGGCTGGTGGGCTCTGCCGGCGGCGGCCGCGATCGGGGTCGCGAGTTATCTGGTGCTTGGTCGGCTGGAAACCAGCAACACGGTTCGCCGCAACGCCGAGTTGGTCGCCGGACTGCCGCAGGTCTGTGACCTGCTGGCGGTCTGTTTGGAAGCCGGACTTCCGTTGCGGGCTGCGGTGGCGGTCGTGGGTGACGCGGTGGACGAGCCACTTCGGGGCGTGCTGGGCCAAATCGGTGGTCAGGTCGGCCTCGGCACCGACGAAGGCGCGGCATGGGCGGACGCCGCTGCGGCGGAGCCGGCCCTGGCCGGGCTCTGCCGTGAAGTTGCTCGCAGCGTCGTATCGGGCACGACGTTGGCCAAGACCATGCGTGCGCTCGGGGCGGACGCCCGACGCGAGTCACTGGCTGCCAAAGAGGTGCGTGCCAAGCGAGTGGGTGTGCGCAGCGTCCTGCCGCTGATGGTGTGTTTCCTGCCGGCGTTCCTGCTGCTCGGTGTGGTGCCGATCATCGGTGGCGTGGCCGCACATCTGTTCGGCTGATGAGCTGCGCCCGCCGCCCATGCTCGACCGCCGAGTGACCGAGCGTGTCTAGATCCGTGCCCCCGGTCTCAACATGGCCGAGCAGATGATGAGTGGACGCTGGTTTCCACAGTTTTCGGGGTGCCCGGAGTGTTGTCCACAGCCCAAGAAGTTGGGTGACCGAATCCCGACCGACTTGCCGAAGGTATGGACGCGTCCGGTTGGACGCGGACGGAAGGAGAAGGAATGGCAGGTCAGTTGGTGCGTCGGCACAACGAGCGCGGCATGACTACCGCGGAGTACGCGGTGGGCACGGTCGCCACGGTGAGCGTGGTGGGGGTGATCATCGGAATCCTGAACAACCCGGATTTCCAGCAGATCATCTGGCAGATCCTCAAGGCGATCATCGCGGTCATCCTGCAGGCCATCAGCGGCAGCTGAACCGGCGCCGGTCGCCTCTGCCGAGCCCGCCGTCATCCGGGGCCTTTACGGAATCGCCATGTGCAGACGGTGGATCTGGCGAAGCGGTCGGTGGTCAGGGACTGCTGAGCCTCGCGTGCGATCGGCACCTGGTGCTCGGAGCCGCGAGGTTCAGCAGCCTCCTGGCCGTACGGCGAATAGGCGCCTAAAAGAGGAAGGGACGGATGAACTACCGCAAGCGGGTCTGTGGTTCGTGGAACTGGAAGGCATCGCTGGGCCAGCGCGACCGGCAGCGGGGAATGGTCACCGCTGAGATAGCTTTCGCCAGCATTGGGGCGGCTCTCGCGACTGTGGGGCTGGCGTGGGTGCTGGTGGTGCTGGCCCTGCTGGTGCGCTGCCAGGACACTGCGGCTGAAGTGGCCCGGCAGGAGGCGCGGGCCGATCGGAGCGCTGTGGCCAAGGCGATCGCCGACCGGCCGACCGGGGCCCAGGTGTTGGTCGGCAACCACGGGAACGAGGTGCGGGTGGAGGTACGTCTCGATGCTCGGCCATGGGCGGCCTGGTTACCCGCGATTCCGGTGTCCGCCACCGCGACGGTCATTCGGGAGCCGGCATGAAGCGCCGCGCATCCCGCGTCCGTCGCGCCGAGCGAAGGCGTGGTTTTCGTCCACCTGAGGTGGAGCGCGGCTCCGGCACCGCGCAGATGGCGGCGGTTTCCCTTGTGCTCTTGGTCGTTGTGGGCGCTCTGGCCGTGGTGATCGGCTACCTGGCCGCCCTGAATGAGGCTCGCGGTGCCGCCGACCTGGTGGCACTGTCGGCCGCTGCCGAGCGCGTTCGGGGAGCCGACGCGTGCCGAGCCGCTCGGAGCACGGCTAGCGCCAACCAAGTGGCGGTGACTGGCTGTCGAGTAGTCGGCGACACCTTGGACTTCGTGGTCGTGGTCACGGTTGCGCGTTCCGTACGGTTTGGAGCGCCGGTGCTGCCGCAGCGGGTGCAAGCCACGGCGCGAGCCGGGCGCACCGGGCTGGGGTGACCGAGGTGGCTCGGGTACCGGATGTGCCACCGAGGTGGCCGCGATCAGGTGATCAGGAGGGCAAGCAGGCTGGCCGCCGCAGCCTTCTCCAGTGGCTGGTTTCCGTTGCCACATTTCGGCGAGACCACACAGGCTGGGCATCCGGCGGCGCAGGGGCACTGCAAGAGCCGATCCCGGGTCGCGGTGAGCCAAGCCTCGACCGATTCGAAGCCGCGCTGGGCGAAACCGGCGCCACCGGGGTGGCCGTCGTGAACGAACACGGTGAGCTGGCCGGTGTCGGCATGCAGGGCGGTCGACAGCCCGCCGATGTCCCAGCGATCGCACGGCGCGAACGCCGGCAGCAGGCCGATCGCGGTGTGCTCGGCAGCGTGCGCCGCACCGGGAAGATCGCGGACGGGAATGCCGCCGAGCGCAGCGGGGGGGACGGTGTACCAGACCGCCTGGGTGCGCAGGGTTCGTTGGGGCAGGTCGAGGGGGTGCGAGTCCCAGACCTTTCCGGAAGCCTCGTCCCGACGCAGGAAGCCGGTCACCTGGCTGGAGAGTTCCACTGCGCCGAAGTACACCCTGCCGGCACCGAGGACCCGCTCCTGCTGAACACCGAGAATCCGAACGTCGCTGGCGCCGAGGGCCTGGGTGAAGTAGCCCTCCTGCACCCGTTGCGCCAGAGCGGTGTGACCAGCCGGGTCGTACTCGAGCACCCGCCACTGGTCACCCTGATGCAGGTAGACCGCGCCGGTGTGCACGGTCCGGTCTGCCGCGGCTGGATCGACTTGGCCGATCACGCGACCAGTCACAGTCTCGACCACCTCGACGCTGGCACCGCCGATCGAGCGCAGGTCAATCGCGTCCGCTGGACGATCAGAGCGCGTCCAGAACCAACCGCCCGGACGCTTGCGCAGGTGCCCGGCCGCGGTCAACCCGTCCAGCAGGGCGGGCAGGGTTTCGCCGAACCATTTCCGGTCGGCCAGCGTGACCGGCAACTCGGCTGCAGCCGCGGCGATGTGGGGAGCCAGCACATTCGGGTTCTCGGGGTGAAGCACCGTCCGCTCGACCGGAGCGTCGAAGATGGCTTCGGGATGCTCACAGAAGAACGCGTCCAGTGGGTCCGGACGCGCGATCAGGACCGCGAGCGCGTCGCGTCCGGCTCGCCCGGCCCGGCCGGCCTGCTGCCACAACGCGGCGCGGGTTCCCGGGAAGCCGCAGGTGAGCACCGCGTCCACGCCGGAGATGTCGACGCCGAGTTCCAACGCGTTGGTGCAGGCCACCCCGCGGAGGCGGCCCGACTGCAGCCCGGCCTCGAGTTCGCGGCGATCTTCGGCCAGGTAGCCGCCGCGATACGGCTGGATGTCGGAGTCGTCGCCGCCTTTGCGTTGGGCACGAAGCGCGACCAGTTCGGCTTGCACCCGCGAGGTGGTGAAGGCAAGAGTCTGGCGACCTTCGCTCACGAGTCGAGCGAGCATGTCGGCAGCCTCGTGGTGAGGGTCAGCCTCCGGTTGCCAGATCAGGTAGTCGAGCGCGGCCCGCCGGGACGTGTCCGCGGCGACTTCGAGGACGTCATCCACGCCGGCGAGCAGCGAGAGCAGACCGCCCGCGTCCGCGACGGTTGCTGACGCCGAGACGAACACGGGGTCGGCGCCGTAGTGGTTGGCCAGCCGCCGAAGCCGGCGCAGCACCGCGGCGACATGTGCGCCGAAGACGCCGCGATAACGGTGGGCCTCGTCGATCACGACGTAGCGCACGGTGGACAGTAGCCGCGTCCACTGTTGGTGTCGGGGCAGTACCGAGCGGTGCAGCATGTCGGGGTTGGTCAACACATAACGGCCGAAATCGCGGGCGAACCGTCGTTCCTCGGTACTGGAGTCGCCGTCAAGGGTGGTGGTGCGCCACCCGGGCAGGGCCAGTGAGCGGCACACCCGGGCCTGGTCGTGGGCCAGGGCTTTGGTGGGTGCCAGGTAGATGGCGCTGTGCCGGCGACCAAGATCTAGTGGTCCGTGGTCGATGTCAAAACCGACCGTGCCGTCCGCGGTAGCGGCGAGCACCGGCAGCAGGTAGCCGAGCGTCTTTCCGGAAGCCGTGCCGGTGGCCATCGCCACATGCCTGCCGGCGAAAGCGGCTTCCGCTGCGACGGCCTGGTGCTCCCAGAGTCGAGTGATGCCCTGTGCCGACAGCGGCTCCCGCAGCCGTTCGCTGAGCCAATCGGGAAAGTCAGCGGTGCTGCCGTGCGCCGCCGCGCGGTGATGGTGGTGGCGCAGCCGCGGATCGTCTAGAAGCCAAGCCGGAACTGCCACGCGGACAGCCTGCCACGCAAGTATTCCCCGGCTGCAATCGGGTGGGTCTCGACCTGCTTGACCAGCCGAATCAGTGGAGCTCAGGAGCCGTTGGGGGAGGTGCACCGAGGCCGCAGGCGGTCAGCCTGCGGGAGGTCCCAGATCACTCTCGGTCTGTGGGCGGGCCGAAGTCCACCTTCGGGCACTCCGACATCCGCAGCTTCCGGGTGCCACCGTCCACCCAGGTGCTCAGATCGAAGTCGCCGAACTCGGTCAGCATCTCGGCCACGGTCGACTCGGCCAGGCTGTCGGCCCGCCAGTCGATCCGCATCCCACCGAACACGTCGGCGGTGATCAGCTCATCGACCTGGTCACCGGCCCACCGCACCATCGCCGCCGGCAGCCCCGGATGGAAGCCGCCGTCAGTCACGAAGCACCGCCCGCGGGCGCGCAGCACCGGCTCCAGGGCACGTAGCGCGGCCAGCTTGGCCGGCGAGGAGAGCAGGGTGTCGATCCAGTCCGCGCCCGCGTCCGCCACGATCTGTGCCAGCGCGCCGACCCGATCGGGAAGACTGGCAGTCACCACCACCTGCTGCGCGCCCTCGACCAGGTCCCGTACGGCACTGTCGACGGTTGCGTCCACCTGCCTGAGTTCCACTTCGGCCGGCCCGCTCACCACTTCGGCGGTGGCCTCCAGCCGTCCGCGATCGCGTCCAGCCAGCACCACCTGGTCATCCTCGGCGAGCATCGGCGACAGCAGTCGGGTGATCTCGCGCCCGGTATTGCCCGACGCCCCGAGCAAGACAATCCGCATGGCTCCTCCCGCATCTCGGCAACTCCACTTTCCTAGGGCCGACCTGCGCCGGCGTGCAGTTGGCAAAAGTCGACCTGGCCTGAGCCACCGTTGCGTCCACGATCCCGCGGCGCTGTGTGCAGAGCGATTGCTGGCAAGCTTGACCGGTGCTCACCGACTCCGCCATCGCCCAGCTGCGCGCCGACGTGCTCGCCGCCGACTACACCCTTGACGGGCTGACGGAGCGTCTGGGCTCAGCGGCAATCGCCGCGCTGGCCCGCAACACTTCGGTCGCCGCCGCCCGGGCGCTCGGCGACGCGACGGACCCCCAAGCGGACGCGATCCGGCTCTGGCTGCTGCAGCTACCCGTTCCGGCGCAGCGACTGGCGAACTGGACCAGCCTGCCCGCGCTGAAGGCAGCTGGGCTGGTCGTCGGAGACGCAGAGCTTCGCGCCACCATCGAACTCAAGCCACACGGCTCCGACCGCCGCGAGGGCTGGATCTGCTCCGACCACACCCCGCTCGATGAACGGGTTCCGCAGCCGCGTCCAGATTTCGTCCTGGGTGCCTCGCCGGCGTCCACCACGCTCACCCAACTCGTGCCGCCGCGCCGCTACCCGAGGGTGCTCGACCTCGGCACCGGCTGCGGTATCCAGGCGCTGCACCTGGACGCAGCCGAGATCGTCGCCACCGACCTGAACCCGCGGGCCCTCGAACTCGCCAGGATCGGACTCGGTCTCTCGAACGTCGAGGCCGAGCTGCGCCTCGGCTCGCTCTACGAGCCGGTCGCCGGTGAGCGGTTCGACCTGATCGTGACCAACCCGCCCTACGTGCTCAGCCCGCCGAGCGAGGCCAAGCTGGTCTACCGCGAGGGCGGATTCAGCGGCGACGGACTGATGCGAACCGTGGTCGCTCAGGCCGCCGACCACCTCACCGACGACGGACTGCTGATCGTGCTGGGTAACTGGGCGGTCACTGATCCCGAGCAGTGGGAGCAGCACCTCAAGGAGTGGATACCGGACGGCTGCGATGCCCTCGTGCTGCAGCGCGAACTGCTCGACCCCTACGAGTACATCGAGATCTGGCTCACCGACGCCGGCCTCCAAGGCACCGACGAGTATGCGTCCCGCTACGCCGAATGGCTGGACTACTTCGTGAGTCTGCGCATCGTGGGCGTTGGCATGGGCTGGATCGGCTTGGCCAAGTCGAAGTGTCCGGCGCCGGTCGTGCGGATCGAGGAATGGCCGCACGCCGTCCATCAGCCGGTCGGACAAGCCTTCAGTGACTTCTTCACGGCGATTCCGACCACCCAACTGACGGACGCCGAACTGCTCGCCACCTCGCTGCGGCTGCACCCCGGCGTGGTCCAGGAGACCATTGGGATGCCCGGCGCAGCGCACCCCCAGCACATCGTGCTGCGCCAGCAATTCGGCTTCGGACGCGCGGTCGAGGCCGGCACAGCGCTCGCCGCGATCGTGGGCGCGTGCGATGGTGATCTGCCACTCGGCGTCCTGATCGGCGCGGTCGCGGGCCTTCTCGACACCGATACCGTAGAGCTGGCCGCGGAAGTACTACCGCAACTGCGGCGGCTGGTGGCCGATGGCTTCGTAGTTGCGTGAGCGCCGGCGATCCTTCACAGGTTCTCACAGGATTGGTACAGCTTCCCCATTGAGTGACCGCGTTCACTGGAGGTCAGAAGAGAACGGAGTCCAAGACGATGGCAGAGCTTGACGATATTCGACCCGATGCCCCGCAGGGTGCGGACGCGACCGAGCCCACCCAGGTGCTCCCGAGTGTCCCGGTGCCCCCGCTGCCGGCTGCTTCGGCGCCGACATCCCCTTGGGCGCGCCCGGCGGACCTGAGTGGCAATTGGGCGGCGCCGGACGCAACCAAGCGCTTCGATGCGACCACCCCGAATGCGCCCGCAGCGGCCAATCCAACCACCCGGATCCCGAGTGCGGCGACCGGTCCGACCACACCGATCCCCACCACGCCCGGCGGCGGCCAGTACCCGACCGCGCAGCAGTATCCCGGCCAGGCGTACGGACAGCAGCCCTACTTCCGTCCGGGAGCTGGCCAGCAGCAGGCGGGTTACTACCAGCCCGGCTACTACGGGCAGCAGTACTCCCAGCAGCCCTACGGCCAGCAGGTTTACGGTCAGCAGCCCCACGGCCAGCAGCCTCACGGCCAGCAGGCTTACGGCCAGCAGGCTTACGGCCAGCAGGCTTACGGTCAGCAACCGGGCCATGCCCAGTACGGCCCGGGCTACCAGCAGGACGCCCAACGTCCGGCTCAGTCAGCGTACGGACAGAGTCCCTACGGGCCGAACGGCTACTACCAGCCGCAGCACACCACCACGCCGACGAAGAAGCGCTGGCCGATCGCAGTGCTTGCGATGCTGGCGGCATTCCTGCTGATCGCGTCCGGTTCGTTCTGGGCGGCCCGCCAGTTCGATGGTGCGCTGCCGTCATCGAGCCGCACCACGCAGCCAACGATCGAGCCGTACTACCCGCGCGATGAACCGTCCGAGGACCCTGCCCAGATCCAGCCGACCCAGCCCGAAGAGGAGACCGGCGGCTCGGCGACCAGCAACGGCGTCAGCGACGGGCAGGCAGCCGGCGTGGTGCTGATCGAAGCCGAAACCGCCTCCGGGCTCGCCGCGGGCACCGGCATGATTCTCACTGCGGACGGCCGGGTGCTCACCAATTACCACGTGGTCGCCGGATCGACGAAGCTGGCTGTCACCGACGCAGTGAGCGGAAACACCTACTCCGCCACCGTCGTCGGCTTCGACCAGACCAAGGACGTGGCCCTGCTGCAGTTGAAGGACGCCAGCGGGCTGAACACCGTCACGATCGACGACGACCCCGTTGACGTCGGCGATGCCGTGGCCGCAGTCGGCAACGCCAACGGTGGGGGAGAGTTGGTCAAGGCCCCCGGCGAGGTCACCGGCACAGATCAGGACCTCACCGTCTCGTCCGACTCGCCGTGGGGCAACACTGAGGACCTCACCGGCCTCATCGAGACCGACGCCGGTGCCGTCCCGGGCGATTCCGGCGGCCCGATGTTCGACGACGAGAACGAGGTGCTCGGCATGACCACCGCCGGCTCCACTCGCGAGGGCACCAGTTACGCCGTCCCGATCGCCACCGCCCTGGCCGTGGTGGAGCAGGTCGAATCCGGGAAGGACGCTGGCACCGTCCGCGTCGGCCCGGCCGGCTTCCTGGGCATCAAGGTGGCGGACGCCGACCAGCGCTCCGCCGGCAAGACCATCACCGAAGTGGTGGCGGACAGCCCGGCCGCGAAGGCCGGGGTCAAGGCCGGCAGCACCCTGACCCGGGTGGGCGACACCACGATCAAGGCCAGCACCAACCTGGCCACAGTGATCCGGGCGCTCGAACCGGGCCAGCAGGTGAGCATCGAGTGGACGGCTTCGAACGGCTCGCAGAAGGAGGCGACGGTCACCCTGGGCAGCAGTCCAGTCAACTGAGCAGTTGCGACCAGATCGGATCCGGGTTAGCCCGGTTCAGCCCGGATCCACCGATGGCTGTCGTCGCGAGCGGCACCTGATCGGCGCGGCCTGGTTGGCTTCGCGCGGTTGAACCCGACTTTGATGGCATTTGGGGCGGGTCTGTCCGGCTGTTCGAGGCGAAACCCGGTTTCGATGGCTTATGGGCTGCTGGTGAGGCTCGATATGCCATCCAAGTCGGGTCAGGCTCGCTCGCTACGAAGCCAGGTCGCCGAGATGCCATCCAAGTCGGGTTCGCCGCGATTCGGTGCCGGCAAACCCGAGGCCGCTGCGCGACTCCATCCGGGCGCCTGGCGTCGCCGGCCACGCTCAGTACGACCTGATCTGCCATCTCGTGGCTCGGCTGGCCAGGGCACCGGTCTGGTGCGGCCCTACCGATTCCACGGTTGGCCAGTGGTGCCTCCGACAACTGACTCGCCAGTTGAGGGACACATCACCAGCATCCGTGGCGAAGAACTAGAGTGAGCGATCGATCGTGTCCCCGAACGCCAGGAAGAAGCCAAGTGGCAACTGAGCACAAGTCCAGGCTCGTCATCGTCGAGTCCCCGACCAAGGCGGTCAGCCTGGCCAAGTTCCTCGGGTCGGGCTTCGTGGTCGAGTCCAGCCGCGGCCACGTCCGCGACCTGCCGACCGGTGCCGCCGAGGTGCCGGCGAAGTACAAGGGCGAGAAGTGGGCCCGCACCGGCGTCAACATCGCCGCCGACTTCGAGCCGCTGTACGTCGTCGCGGCCGACAAGAAGGGCACGATCCGCGACCTCAAGGCCAAGCTGAAGAACGCGGACGAACTCCTGCTCGCCACCGATGAGGACCGCGAGGGCGAGGCGATCGCCTGGCACCTGCTCGACGAGCTGAAGCCGAAGGTGCCGGTCAAGCGGATGGTGTTCCACGAGATCACGCCCGAGGCGATCCACGCCGCAGTCGAGAACACCCGCGAGCTCGACACCGACCTGGTGGACGCGCAGGAGACCCGGCGCATCCTCGACCGGCTTTACGGCTACGAAGTCTCGCCGGTGCTCTGGAAGAAGGTCATGCCGAAGCTGTCGGCGGGCCGCGTGCAGTCGGTGGCGACCCGTCTGGTCGTTGATCGCGAGCGCGAACGGATTGCGTTCCGCGCTGCCGCCTACGCCGATATCGAGGCGGTCCTGGACGCCGGTGTGGACGCTGATCCGCGCACCTTCACCGCCAAGCTCACCGCATTCGGATCGCGCCGGATCGCCCAGGGCCGCGACTTCGACTCGGTCGGCAAGCTCGCCGGCAAGGACCTGCTGCAGCTCGGCATCGATGCGGCGCAGCGCCTCGCGTCCGACCTTGCCAAGGCCGGTTTCTCGGTCGGCAGCGTGGAGGCGAAGGGCTACACCCGCAAGCCGTACGCGCCCTTCCGCACCACCACCCTGCAGCAGGAAGCTGGCCGCAAACTCGGCTTCACCGCGCAGCGCACGATGTCGGTGGCCCAGGAACTCTACGAACGCGGCTTCATCACCTATATGCGAACCGACTCGGTGACGCTCTCGAGCACTGCTATCGAAGCCGCGCGCGCCCAGGTCAAGGAGCTGTACGGCGGCAAGTACCTGCCCGCGCAGCCGCGGGTGTACGCGTCCAAGGTGAAGAGCGCGCAGGAGGCGCACGAAGCCATTCGCCCCGCTGGCGCGACGTTCCGCACGCCGCAGCAGACCGGCCTGCACGGTGACCAGTTCCGGCTCTACGAGTTGATTTGGAAGCGCACGATCGCGTCCCAGATGAAGGACGCCGAGGGCGAGACGGTCAGCGTCCGCATCGGCGCGACCCTGCCCGAGCGTGTGTCAGTGACCGACGCGGCCACCGGCGAGGTGGTCGATTCGGGCCGCGCGACCTTCAACGCGTCCGGTCGCACGATCACCTTCCTTGGCTTCCTGAAGGCCTACGTCGAGTCGGTCGACGACGATTCGTCCACCGACGACGCGCAGGCCCGGCTGCCGCAACTCGCGTCCGGGCAGCGCCTGGAAGCGGAGACGATCAGCGCGCAAGCCCACGAGACCAAGCCGCCGGCCCGCTACACCGAACCGTCCCTGGTGGCGAAGCTGGAGGAGTTGAACATCGGGCGTCCCTCGACGTATGCGGCGATCATCCGCACGATCACGTCGCGGGACTACGTGTTCAAGAAGGGTTCGGCGCTGGTGCCGACCTGGCTGGCGTTCGCGGTCACGCGGCTGCTGGAGGAGCACTTCGCGAAGCTGGTCGACTACGCGTTCACCGCAGAGATGGAACAGACCCTCGACGAGATCGCCGCCGGCGATGCCGCCCGGGTCGCGGTGCTCAAGGACTTCTACTTCGGCCCTGAAGGCTCGGCCCACGAGGGTCTGGAGAAGCTGGTCACCGAACTCGGCGAGATCGACGCGCGTAAGCTGTCTACCTTCAACCTCGGCGACGATGTGGACGTGCGGGTCGGACGCTACGGCACCTATGTCGAGGATTCCGAGGGGCATCGAGCCAACGTCGATCCCGACCTGGCGCCGGACGCACTGACGCTCGACTTCGCCCGTGAACTGCTGGCCAAGCCGGCCATCGAGGAGCGGACGATCGGCATCGACCCGGCCTCGGGTAACGCGATCGTCGCGAAGGACGGACGCTTCGGTCCGTACGTCACTGAAGTACTTCCCGAGGACGCGCCGAAGTCAGCGAAGCCGCGGACCGGATCGCTGTTCGCGTCCATGAGCACCGAGACTGTGACGTTGGAGCAGGCGCTGCAGTTGCTCAGCCTGCCGCGCCTGGTGGGCAAGGCCGCGGACGGTGAGGAGATCACCGCGCAGAACGGGCGCTACGGTCCCTACCTGAAGAAGGGGACGGACTCGCGCTCGCTGACCAGTGAAGACCAGATCTTCGAGATCACCCTCGCTGATGCGGAGGCGATCTACGCCCAGCCGAAGACCCGTGGACGGGCGGCCGCGGCGTCCGGGCCGTTGCGCGAACTGGGTGCCGACCCGGTTAGCGGCAAGCCGGTGGTGGTCAAGGACGGCCGATTTGGTCCGTATGTCACCGACGGCGAGTTCAACGCGACCCTGCGCCGCACCGATTCGGTCGAGGCCATGACGCTGGAGCGGGCCGCCGAACTGCTGGCCGAGAAGCGCGCAAAGGGACCGGCGCCGAAGCGCACCACCGCACGCCGCACCACGACCACCAAGAAGGCCACGACCACAAAGAAGCCGGCCACCAAGAAGACCACCACCACCACCAAGCCGGCCAAGTAGCCCGCCCGCTCCCTGGCAAGTTCGCTCCCGAAAGGGACGCTAGCTCCCGAATATTCGGGAGCGCGGGTCCCTTTCGGGAGCGAAGTTTCCGGAAGGCGGACGGGGGGAGAGGAGACACGATGGGCGAGGGAGTGTTCATCGTCTTCGAGGGCGGTGACGGCGTGGGCAAGTCGACCCAGGCGACGCTGCTGGCCGAGTGGGCGGCCGGGCAGGGACGCGAAGTCGTGGTCACCCTTGAGCCGGGCGGGACGGCGATCGGGCGGGTACTGCGGGACCTGGTGCTGAACCCGTCCTGGGGTGATGTCAGTCCGCGGGCCGAAGCCCTGATGTACGCCGCTGACAAGGCGCAACACGTCTACGAGGTGGTCAAGCCGGCGCTGGGCCGTGGTGCAGTGGTGATCAGCGACCGTTATGTCGACTCGATGCTGGCCTACCAGGGCGCGGGTCGGGTGCTGTCCGTCGAGCGGGTCGAGCAGGTGGCGCGTTGGGCCACCGAAGACCTGCTGCCCGACCTCACCGTCCTGCTCGATCTCGACCCCGACCACGGGCTCGCGACGATCGCCGAGAAGGATCGCCTCGAAGGTGCCGGCACCGACCTGCACGTCCGGGCGCGGCAGTTCTTCCTGGATCTCGCCGCTCGGGACCCGGAGCACTATCTGGTGCTGCCCGCCAGAACGGGCATCGAAAGCATCGCTGCCGCCGTGCGCGAGCGGGTGGGCGAGCTGTTGTCGGTGCCGTCTGGCAAGCTGACGCCGTGAACTCGACGAGCACTTTCGCCGACGGGGTCTGGACCGAGCTGATCGGCCAGGATCGCGTGGTCGAAGTGCTGCAACGCGCCGTCCGTGGCGCCGGCGCGGACGGCAACCGGCACGCCATGACCCACGCCTGGCTGTTCACCGGTCCGCCGGGCTCGGGCCGCTCGAACGCAGCCAGAGCCTTCGCCGCTGCGCTGCAGTGCCAGTTCGGTGGCTGCGGTGACTGCAATACCTGCCTGACGGCGCTCAGCGGTGCGCACCCCGATGTCACCCTCGTGCGCACCGAGCAGCTGAGCATCGGTGTCGATGAGGTGCGCGACCTGGTACGACGCTCGGCGATGGCGCCGACGCTGGGCCGTTACCAGGTGCTGGTGGTCGAGGACGCGGACCGCATCACCGAGCGGGGCGCGGACGCCCTGCTGAAGAGCATCGAGGAGCCGGCTCCCCGAACCGTCTGGCTGCTGTGCGCACCCACGTCGAACGATGTCGTGGCGACGATCCGCTCCCGCTGTCGCCTGATGGAACTGAGCACTCCGAGCACCGCTGCCATCGCCGAACTGCTGCAGCGGAGGGACGGCGTCGAGCCGCAACTGGCTGGTTTCGCAGCGCGGGTCGCCCAGGGCCATATCGGACGCGCCCGCGCGCTGGCCCGCAGCGAGACCGCCCGCGCACGCCGAGCCGATGTGCTGGCGCTGCCGGGTCGGCTGACCTCCCTTGGCGCCTGCCTGAGCGCGGCGGCGAGCATGGTCGACGCCGCGACCGAGGAGGCTGCCGCGGTCACGTCCGAGCTGGACGCACGCGAGAAGGCCGAACTGAGCGAAGCGCTGGGGTTCGGCACTCGTGGCGCTCGGCCGCGGAACGCGCAGGCGGCGTTGCGGGAGCTGGAGGATCAGCAGAAGGCCCGCGCCAAGCGACTGCAGCGCGACGCGCTCGACCGCGTCCTCACCGAGCTCACCGCCTTCTACCGCGATGTCCTGGCGATCCAGACCGGCTCTGGGGCGGCGCTGATCAACGCCGAAATCGCGGACGCCATTGGCATCGCCGCCCGTCGCGGATCGGCCGATGCCACGGTGGCAAGGCTGGACGCGATTCTGGCCTGCCGCACGGCACTGGAAACCAACGTTGCGCCGCTGCTGGCGATGGAGTCGCTGCTGCTGGCGCTGGCTGACTGGCACTGAACGCGAATCCGCCCGCTCGTCGCGGTCCGGGCATTGAAATGCGGGTTCTGGTGGTCGATCCCGGTCGGGAAACCCCCTTTTCGATGCCCGCAACCTGATCAGGGACTTCGCAGAGCGCGCCCTGCGCCGTGTCGCTCACGGCCGTCCGCGTCGACGGATGCAAGCATGGACACGAGAGTGTGCCCTTGTTGAGAGGACTTCCTGTGACCGAGCCGCGCGATTTCGAGCCCGTAGTCGATGCCGACGTGCCCGCACCGGACGCAACTCCGGTCAGCGACACCCCTGAACCTGAGCTGAGCACCTGGCGCCCGGTGCAGCCGGCCGAGCCCGCAGCCGTGGACGAGACGCCCGCCCAGCCCGAGGCATCCGCTCAGTTCGAGACTCCCGCTCAGGCGGAACCGTTCGCCGGGCCGGAACCGACGATCGAGGCCCCGGCAGTCGCGGAGCCGGTGCTGGAGTCCCAGCCGCCGGCGGCCCAACCTGAGGTGGTCCCTGCGCCACTGGATGAGCCCGAGTCGGTCTCGGTGCCCGAGCCCGAGCCGGTCGCCACGCCCGAGCCTGAGCCGGTCGCCACGCCCGAGCCTGAGCCGGCACCTGTTCCCGAGCCGGTAGCAGTCCCCGAACCAGCGCCGACGCAAGCTCGAACTCCCGAGCCGCAGCCCGTGGTGGCGCCCGAGCCCGAGTTGGTGATCGACAGCGAGCCGACCACCCAGGCGGAGACCGTGGCTATCGTGCCGGCCGAGCCGGAGACCGCAGAGACTGTGGCCATTCGTCCGGTTGCCGGGCCGCCGATGGTCGAACCGACGATCGCGCTGCCCAACGAACCGGCACCGACGGCAGCCGTGCCCACCGAGTCGATCTTCCGTCCGGTGAGCCCCTCGCAGGAGCCGACCACGGTCGAGCAACTGTCGGACGAGGAGGCCAAGCTGGCCGCCGAACGCGCCGCCCGCCGTGACGCCCGCGTGGCCGCGCTTGCCGCGACTGCGCCGATGGCGATCGCCGCACCGGCGCCGGTGATCGTCCACAAGCGCACCAACGACAAGTTCTGGGGTTCGCTCGGCCTGTTCCTGCTGCGACTGGTGGTGGCGGTGATCTTCGCGATTCGCGGGCTGAACATCGTCACCGACATCCCGGCCGCGCAGGCCACCTTCGCCAAGACGATCCTGCCGGAGCCGCAGCTCATGGCGATCGTCACCGGGGTCGCGTCCCTGCTGATCGCCCTGTCACTCGTGCTCGGACTGCTGACCCGTCTGGCCGGCCTGGGCATCGCGCTGATCGCCGGCGGGGTGCTGGCCTTCGTGTTGTGGGGGCCGTGGAGCCCGTTCGTCGCCGGTCAGCCGGGCTTCCTCGGTGAGTTCGAGTTGCTACTCGCCGCGGTCGGCCTGCTCTTCCTGCTGATCGGTGGGGGCGGCTGGAGCCTGGATCGCAGCTTCCGTGCCGGTCGCGAGCGGGACAAGGCCGAACGCAACGCTGCCAGTTAGCGAACCGCATAGTCGGGAACGCTTGCTGAGACTGTCGTCAGCTTGTCCTGATCACACTCGGACCAGGTTCTCAAGCCTTAGCCTTGCGCTATGCCCCGGGTATTGGCTGTCGCCTACGAGCCACTGGGTCGGCTCTACTACTTCGACCCCGGCGAGGAGCACGTCAGCTTCGGCCAGCAGGTGCTGGTGCCGTCCGGGGCCGGCGCTGAGGTGGCCACCTGCGTCTGGGGCCCGGTCACGCTGGAGTGGGACACCGAGCTACCCCGGCTGATCGGGATCGCCCAGCCGTCCGACCTCGATCGGGACGCCCGCAATCGGGCGAAGCGGGCCGAGATCGCTGCGGTCGCCCGGCGGCTGATCGCCCAGCACGATCTGGGCATGCGGGTGGTGGGCGTCGACTACGTCGATCGGAGCGAGGAGTTCGACCAACTGGCGGTGGTCTACTTCGAGGCTCCCGGACGGGTGGACTTCCGGGCCCTGATCCCAGATTTGGCGCGTGCGCTCAAAGCTCGGATCGATCTCCGCCAGGTCGGATCCCGGGACGCGGCGGCGATCCTGGGCGGCGTGGGCGCGTGCGGCCGGGAGTACTGCTGCGCCTCGATTGGGCTGCCAGAAGCCGTCATCTCGATGCGGCTCGCGCGGACGCAGGACCTGCCCGCGAACCCGGCGCAGCTCCTGGGAGGTTGTGGCCGCTTGATGTGTTGTCTCGCCTACGAGCATGACCTGTACCGCGAGTTCCGCGAGCGCGCTCCGGGACTGGGTGCCAGGGTGACCACCGCGGAGGGGCCCGGACGGGTGGTCGGACATGTGGTGCCGCTGGAAGCGGTGATGGTTCAGATCGGACACGAGCAGGTGCGCTGTCCGCTGGCCAGTATCGGCAGTCCAATGGATCCGCCACGACCCGCGAGGAAAGCGCCGCCCGGGTGAACCATGAAACCGGCGTTCGGGGGGTTTGGCTACCCTGAACGAGTGCCTTCTACGATCCGCCGCCTCGTCGTCATCGCGCTGGCGCTCGCGCTAGGCGCGTGCACGCCGACGCCGGCGCCGCCGTCCGCGCCGTCCGCGTCCGTGGTTCCGGAGAATGGGATTCGAATCTCGTCCGTCCCCGGTCCGGCGGTGGATCGTCCGCAGTTCGCCGCGACGCAGCCGGACGTCGAAGGCCTCGTGGATGGCCTGACCGGTGACGGGCTCTCGGGCTATCTCAAGCAGTCCGTGGAGTGGAGCCCGTGCGACGAGGACGAGTGCGCACGGATTCTCGCTCCGCTCGACTACGCGAACCCGGCCGCGGCCGCGGTCACCCTGTCACTGCGTCGCCAGCCGGCCACGAAGAGCCCGCGGCTCGGCACCCTTTTCGTCAACCCGGGCGGGCCGGGCGCGTCCGGTACCGATCTGGCCGAGAGCTTCGACAATGACGGACTGGAGCAGTACGACATCCTCGGCTGGGATCCGCGAGGCACTGGCGCGTCCACCCCGGTGCAGTGCTTCAGCGACCGGCAGGCGGACGCCTTCAACAACCTGGACGGTTCACCCGACGACGAGGCCGAACGCGCTGCGCTGATCGAAGGGGTCTTCGATTTCGGCAAGTCGTGCTGGGAGCGCAGTGGGTCGTTGCTGGAGCACATCTCCACGATCGAGACCGTCCGCGACCTCGACCTTATGCGCGAGCTGGTGGGCGACGCGAAGTTGAGTTACCTGGGTTACTCCTACGGCACGCAGATCGGTGCGACCTACGCCGAACTCTTCGGCGAGTTCACCGGACGCCTGGTGCTGGACGCGGCGGTGAACATCACCGACACCGACGAGGTGATCCAGGCGATGGGCTTCGACTTGGCGCTGGGGAATTTCGCGTCCTGGTGCGCCAAGGAGGCGTGTGCGCTCGGTTCCAGCAAGGACGAGGTGCTCGATCTGATCACCGGCCTGCTGGACAAGCTGGATTCGGCGCCGCTGAAGGTGGGCGAGCGCAAACTCACCCAGACGCTGGCTGCCACCGGGATCGCGGCGCTGTTGTACGGCGGCAAGAGCACTTGGCCGACGTTGGCCGCGTCCGTGCTGGCGGCGACGAAGGGCCGCGGCGACGCGCTGCTGTGGGGCGCGGACTTCCTGAACTCGCGCGACGAGGACGGTACCCACGACCCGATGTTCTTCGCATTCCCTGCGATCAGCTGTGCGGACGACTCCACCGAGCAGGGGGTGCTGGACGCCGACCGGCTATGGGCGGAGGACCAGCAGAAGGCCCCGATCTTCGGCAAGTATTTCGGCCCGCAGTACACCTGCGCGCTGTGGCCGGTGCGGCCGGCCCGTCGGCTGGATATCCGCGGCGCCAGCGCGCAGCCCCTGCTGGTGATCGGCGGGACGGGGGACAATGCGACCCCCTACCAGCAGGCCGTGGACATGGCCGACCAGCTCAAGTCGGCCACGCTGGTGACCTACGAGGGTGAGGGCCATGGCACCTTCGGCGGCAAGTCCGAGTGCGTCGACCGCATCGTGGTGAACTACCTGGTGAAAGGCACGATGCCCGCGGAAGGCGTCCGCTGCAGCTGACTTGTCGGCGTCCGAGCCCTCGGCTGGGGAGTCCTTCGGCTGGTCGAGCTTGTCGAGACCGCTTTCCGCCGCACTCAGTCCTGACGAACTCGACCATCCAGCAGGTCGTGGGACGCGTGGGGCGTCGTTTCGGCAGCTTGGGCGGCTTGCCCCTATAGTTGTGCCTCGGCTGAAAAGCCTCGCCACCTTAGCTCAGTCGGTAGAGCGACGCTCTCGTAAAGCGTAGGTCGCGGGTTCGATTCCCGCAGGTGGCTCCGTCGTCGTGGGGAGTAAGCCCTGCAACCAATGGCCCAGCTCTCCCGGTGGGCCTCCAGATGTGGTGAGGTATGCGTTGGCTGAACCGAACGCTGCGCCGATGACCGGCACTGGCACCACTGAGCACGTCTCCGCGCTCGCCCCATTCGGCAACCGGGCGTTCAAGTGGCTCTGGATTGGTGTGGTGATCAGCAGCGTCGGCGCGTGGGCGCAGATGGTCGGGGCGCAGTGGTTGTTCATCAGCGACCCGAACGCCGCTACGATCGTCGCACTCGTCCAGACTGCGTCCGTGCTGCCGATGCTGCTCTTCGGACTCGCCGCAGGGGCGCTGGCCGACGCGTTCGATCGGCGCCGGCTGCTGCTCTTCGTCCAGCTCTACTCGGGCACTGTCGCGATCATCCTCGCCGTGCTCACCTGGCTCGACCGGATGCCCCCGCTGCTCCTGCTCGCCTTCACCTTCCTGATCGGCGCCGGCACCGCCATGCAGGTGCCCACCTGGCAGCCGCTGATCACCGAGCTGGTGCCGCGCTCCCAGATCGCGCAGGCCACCCGCCTCGACATGGTCAGCGTCAACGTCGCGCGGGCGGTTGGCCCGGCGATAGCCGGGCTCATCATCGCGGCTTGGGGCGTCCCGCTGGTCTTCCTGCTCACCGCGGTCAGCGCCCTGTTCCTGATCGGCGCATTGCTGGCCTGGCGACGTCCGGACGAGTCCCCGCGCGCCCGCGAGCGCTTCCTGCCGGCCCTTCGCGCCGGCGGACGCTACGTGCGGCACGAGCCGGTAGTGCGGCTGATCCTGGGTCGGCTCGCCGTGTTCGTGATCCCCGGCACGGCCATGTGGACGCTGCTGCCGCTGATCGCGAATCGCCAGCTCGGCCTCGGTGCGAGCGGTTACGGCCTGCTGTTCGCCTTCCTCGGCTTGGGCGCGGTTGCTGCGGCGCTGTCGCTCGGACGGGTTACCAAGCACTTCTCCGGTAACCAGGTGCTCAGTTGGAGCGCCGTCCTGTTCGCTGGCGCCTTCGCGCTCACGATGGTCGTTCCGGGACTGTTCGCTGCGGTCCCGTTACTGGCGATCCTCGGCTTCACCTGGACGGCAACCATCTCCACCTTGAACGCCGAGCTCCAGCTCTACCTGCCCGGGTGGGTGCGCGCCCGGGCCCTCGCGGTCTACCTGATGGTCTTCGCCGGTGTGCAGGCCGTCGCGGCCCCGGTCTGGGGACTGGTCGCGCAGCATGTGAGCCTGTCCGCCGCGGTCTGGGCGGCGGCCGCACTACTGGCTGCGGGGGGCCTCGCCGGCTTGGCCTGGCACTTCCCGGAGAGCTCCCAGCTGGACCGGTCGCCGCTGGTCTACTGGGGTGATGCCCAGGTGCTCTACTCGCCCGAGCCGGACGCTGGGCCGGTGCAGGTGATGGTCGAGTACGTCGTGCCTTCCGACCGGGTGGCCGACTGGCGGGCCGCGATGGAGGACCTGCGGCGCTCGCGGATGCGCAGTGGTGCGATGCGCTGGGAGCTCTACCGGGTAGGGGAGCGCGCTGACACCTACCTGGAGATCTTCGCGGTGCCGTCCTGGCAGGAACACCTGCACCAGCACGAGCAGCGACTCACCGCTCAGGACCAGGAGATCGAGCTGCGGGCCTTCGGCTTCGCGACCAACCCGCCGATCGGAACCCACCTGTTGCCGCCGCCGGACGGCCCGGACGAGGACATCGGCTCAACGGGGCCGGCGGGCGGCAAATGATACCCTTGGGGGTATAACTCTTGAGGGGATTCTGGCATGGCAACGACTGAACTGACGGCGGCGGTTTTCGAGCAGACGATCGCTGAGAACGACATCGTACTGGTCGACTTCTGGGCAGCCTGGTGTGGCCCGTGTCGCATGTTCGCCCCCGTATTCGAGGCCGCTTCCGAGCAGCACCCTGACCTGGTCTTCGGCAAGGTCGACACCGAGACCGAACGTGACCTGGCGGCCGCAGCGAGGATCATGTCGATCCCGACGCTGATGGTCTTCCGCGAAGGCATTCTGGTCTACGCCCAGCCTGGGGCCATGCCCGCGCCGGCGCTGGAGGAGCTGATCAGTGCCGTCCGCGCGGCCGACATGGACGCGGTACGCGCCGAACTCGATGAGCAAAACTCGGAAGCCAGCAATGCCTGAAGAACCGATCCATGCCGGTACAGTGGAATCCACTGAACGGGTGGAAGGCAATTTCGTAATGCAGCTCGAAGAAAGCGATCTGGTTGGAGTGCTCAAGCGGCTTAAGCGAGCTCAGGGCCAAATCGGCGGTATCATTCGAATGATTGAGGAAGGCCGCGATTGCAAGGAGGTCGTCACCCAGCTCGCCGCCGTGTCGAAGGCGCTCGATCGGGCTGGGTTCGCGGTCATCGCGGTCGGGCTGCGGCAGTGCATCACCGCCGATCCGGAAGGCACCGGAGTCGACACTTCGTCCCTGGAAAAGCTGTTCCTCTCCCTGGCCTAATCGTCAAGCGAACCGGCGTCCGGTTTTAATTGAGAAGCGGCGCCGGCGATTTGCTTTCGATTGCGGTGTCGACTAGCGTACGCCCCTGACTTTTCGGGGTCGCCAGACTTGCATTTAGCGGACGGCCCGATAAGCGCCGTCCGCTAAATGCATTTAATCAGTGGTGGCCCTTCGCAACCATCCGCATGATCCGCAGGTCAAAGGCGATGAAGCGCAGGAACTGACCGAGCAGGTTCTGCCGGCCGCGCAGC
>DAOPRQ010000023.1:9160-32844 GCA_035349055.1 Propionicimonas sp. | reverse complement strand
AGCCAGTACGTCAGCGCGAACCACAGGAACGGCGTCGAACGCCAGCCCATCAATCCGCACGCCCCGACCCGACAGGTCAGTGCGACCAGGGATGCCCCCAGCTCGATGATGCCGACCCGACCACTCAATCAGGGAGCCGTTGAAATTCATCCCGGCCGCCAACAGTGTCACCGTGAGCACGCCGACGACGACCGCGGTATTCAGCGGTGCAGCCGAACTCGATTTCCCCATGAGTACTCGCTGGACGTTCACGTCGGTAGCCGCCCGGTCTTCGGGTGTCGAGAGCCCGCGACGAATCAGGCCAGCTCGACCACGGTCAGGCCCGCGCCCACCGCTGGCCCGTCCATAGCCATCAGCGCGGCGCCCGCCTCGGGCAGGCCGACGATCCGGCCGATCAACGCCGTCGGATCGAGCCTGCCGTCCGCGATCATCGCCAGCATCGCCGGGTAATCCGCGGCGGCCATGCCGTGAGCGCCGATCACCCGCAGCTCCTTCGCGACCAACTCGCCCCAGGGCAGGCCCGCGTCCGCGTCGGCGGCCAGCATCAGCCCGACCTGGACGTGCCTACCCCGCCGACGCAGGCTCCGCACCGCAGCACCCGACGTTGCCGCGGAGCCCACCGCGTCCATGCTGACGTGCGCTCCTCCGCCGGTCAGGTCCGCGATCGCCGCGGGCTCCGAGACAGCCAAAGTGGCCTCCGCGCCGAGCTGTTCGGCCAGCTCGCGGGCCGCCGCGCTCGGATCCACCGCCACCACTCGAGCACCGAGTGCGCGGGCCACCTGGATGGCCGAAAGCCCCACTCCACCGCAGCCGAAGACGACCAGCCACTCCCCCGCGCCCAGCTCCGCCTGTGCGACCAGTGCGTGGAAGGACGTGGCGAAGCGGCAACCGAGCGCCGCAGCGGCCACGAAGCCGACCGATTCGGGCAGCCGCACCAGATTGAAGTCGGCTGCGCGCACCGCCACCAGCTCCCCGAACGAGCCGGGGTGGGTGAAGCCGGGCTGGGTCTGTGTCGGGCACACCTGCGCCTGCCCCTTTCGGCAGTACCCACATTGACCGCAGCCGTTGACGAAGGGCACGGTCACCCGATCGCCGACGCTGAAGTTGTGCACGGCGGAGCCCACTTGCGCCACCACGCCGGCGAACTCGTGCCCTGGGATGTTGGGCAGCGGTACCGGGTCGTGGCCTTTCCATGCATGCCAGTCCGAACGGCACACCCCGGTGGCGCGCACCGCGATCACCGCCCCGTGGGCCGGGCAGACCGGCGCCGGCACCTCGGTGAGCACCGGGGTCGCGCCCGGACGGTCGTAGACGACAGCTTGCATGGCTCGTTTCTATCGCTGAACAGCTACCAGCTGAGACTGGTCTCGGGGAGCAGCGTGCCGTCCAGCTTCACCATCTGGGTAGTGAGGCTGTTGCCGTCCAGACTGCTCAGCCGGAACCCGACGTAATCGGTACCCCAATGCCCGCCAAGGTGGGCGTCGAAGAAGTAGTCCACCCCCGCGCTGGTCATCTGGCCGTCCTGGTCGTGGTCGTGTCCGTTGAACACCGCCCGCAGGTTGGGGGTCTGCGACAGCACTTTGCGAATGTTGGGGCAGTCGACGCCGAACTTCGTCCAGTCGTCGGGCGTGATGTGCATGAACACCAGCACGTCCTGCTGGCTCGCCTGGTCGTGGAGCGCCTCCTGCAGCCAGCTCCTCTTGGCGCAGAGATAGTCCCCGGCCGAGTTGGACGTGTTCGCGAGGATGATGCTGCGATCTCCGAACCGTTCGACCAGGTTGGGCTCGGCCCGCCACACCTTGCGCCACTGTGCCCTGGTCAGCTCGTCGTGATTCCCCGGCACCACGAAGTAGGGCATCTTGAGCCCGGCCAGGACGCCTTTCACCTGCTGCTGTCGCTTCACCCCGCCTTGGGTGATGTCACCGTTAACCACCACGAAGTCGAGGGATGCTTGCGCGTGCAGCGCATTCACCGTCTTCACGAACGCAGGGTAGGGATCGCCCGGGGCCTTCGGATCGCCGAGGTGCCCGTCGCTACCAACCACGAACCGGAGCGGACGGCTCGATCGGCTCGGCGTTGCCGGCATCACCGGCCTTCCGGGTGGGCTGGTGGCCGCGCTGGGCGGTGTCTTCGCGCCAGCCGACTGGCAACCGGTCAGGTGCGCGGCCAGCACCGCACCCGCACCGGTGAGCAGCGCGCGCCGGCTGGTCATGACCGGGTCGCCAGTACCACCGAATCGTCAAGGGTCGCCTCGACTCCGTCCGGACCGGTTGCCTGGCGCGAGCGGGTCTCCGCCAGCTCTACTCGCCAGGTTTCGTCCAGCCCCAGTTCGGCCAGCTGCTCGGCAGCGGTGAGGAACTCACGATGGTGCCCGTGCAACTGGCTCGCCCACGGCGGCGGTGCGGCATGGGCGACGATCAGTATATGACCGCCGGGCGCGACCAGTTCGGCAGCAGCGCGCAGGATCTGCCCGCGCGGCAACGAGACCGGCGATTGCAGGAAGCTGGCCGTCACCAGGTCGAAGCGGGCGTCGGTCCGCCACGAGCCGAGATCGGCGGCCACCCACTCGATCCGGTCGGCTACGCCGCGCTCGACCGCGGCACCCCGACCGCGTTCGACGGCCGTGGCGGAGATGTCGACCGCGGTCACCGTCCAGCCGTGCTCAGCCAGCCAGACCGCGTCCCCACCCTCGCCGCAGCCCAGGTCGAGGGCTCGTCCGGGCGCGAACTGTCCCACCACTTCAGCGAACACCCGATTGACCCGGCCCGACCATACCTGGGGCTGCCCGGCGTACCGCGCTTCCCAGAACTCGCTCGGCTCGGTGGCGGTCACTGCATACCCTGCGCCTGCGCAGCCCGCAAACCGTCGAGGCTGACGGCATCGCCGCTGGCGTCCGGTTCTGGACCGCGTCCCCACAACCAGCGGTAGAGCTGCTCGACCGTGCCGGTGTAGTGCGCGACCGGCTCGCCGGCCGGCCGTAGCACCGCACCCGACTGGTCGTAGTGCTTACCGGACTGGCCGGTACCCTGCCAGCGCCCCGGCTGCGCCAGCCAGCTCCGGCCGAGGTCGGACGCGACCAACTCGACCGGACCGCCCACCTCGACGAACGCGAAACCGGGCAGAGTGCCCCACCAAGCCCACATCACGTCGAACGCGTGGGCGATGCCGTCCGCGGCCAGGTCGGGATCGACACCGACCGACTCCAGACCGGCGGCCAGTTCGGCGTCCACCCGGTGCATGGTCGTCTCGTGGGCCTGCATCCGGCGGGTCGAGCCCACGGTCTTGGCGGACTCCAGCCAGAACCAGGCGGGCTCCGCATCGCTGCGCTGTTCAAGTTCGCCGATCAGTGCGGCGGTGTTGGCATTGAAGAGTTCGATGATCTGTTCGCGGTCCTCCGCGCGTTCGGGTGCGTTCGCCTCCACCTCCTCGGCTTCGGCCTCGGTCTGCGCATTCCGGTGCAGGACGCCGGCCCAGTAGCCGTGCACCTCGGTCAGGTGCCAGAGCAGGTCATCCGCTGTCCACTCCGGGCAGGTCGGCACCCGGTCCGCTGGCTCGGTCTGCTCGATGGCGGCGATGAAGCGCTCCGATTCGGTCGCGATTGCGTCCATGAAGTCCATTCGGCAATCACACCACATGGGTGTGTCCGGCGCAGCGCAGACGAGCCTTGTCCGGGGTGTTCACGGTAAGTTCAGGGGGTGAGCCACGACATTGCTGAAGCCCCCGCCGATTCGACGAACCAGACCACCTTCCCAGACCTCGGCCTCGGCGACCGGCTGCTGCGTACGCTGCGGGACGTCGGCTACGAAACTCCATCGCCCATTCAGGCCGAGACCATCCCCGCGCTGCTGGACGGGCGCGATGTGGTCGGGCTCGCGCAGACCGGCACCGGCAAGACCGCCGCCTTCGCGCTCCCGATCCTCGATCGGCTTGACCTGAAGCAGAAGGCGCCGCAGGCGCTGGTGCTTGCCCCCACCCGGGAGTTGGCGCTGCAGGTCTGTGAGGCGTTCCAGAAGTACGCAGCGCGCCTCACGGGCGTACATGTACTGCCGGTCTACGGCGGCCAGGGCTACGGCGTGCAGCTGAGCGCCCTCGCCCGCGGCGTCCATGTGGTTGTCGGTACACCCGGACGGATCATGGACCACCTCGAGAAGGGGACGCTCGACCTGACCCAGTTGCGCTTCCTGGTGCTGGACGAGGCCGACGAGATGCTCAACATGGGCTTCGCCGAGGACGTGGAGACGATCCTTGCCGACACCCCGTCCGACAAGCAGGTGGCGCTGTTCTCCGCCACCATGCCCGGGCCGATCCGGAAGCTCAGCAAGAAGTACCTGAACGACCCGGTCGAAGTGCGCGTGGTGGGCAAGACCCAGACCGCGGCCAACGTCCGCCACCGCTACGTAGTGGTCTCCTACCCGCAGAAGGTCGAAGCGCTGACCCGCATCCTGGAAGTCGAGAACTTCGAGGCCATGATCGTCTTCGTCCGCACCAAGAACGAGACCGAGACGCTCGCCGAGAAGCTGCAGGCCCGCGGATTCTCGGCTGCCGCGATCAATGGCGACGTCGCCCAGGCGCAGCGCGAGCGAACCATCGGCCATCTGAAGTCGGGCAAGCTGGACGTGCTGGTGGCCACCGATGTTGCGGCCCGAGGGCTGGACGTCGAGCGGATCAGCCACGTGGTCAACTTCGACATCCCGCTCGACACCGAGTCGTATGTGCACCGCGTCGGGCGGACGGGACGGGCCGGCCGTAGCGGCGACGCCATCTCGTTCGTCACCCCGCGCGAGCGGCGGCTGCTCGGCGCGATTGAGAAGGCGACCCGGCAGACGCTCACCCCAGTGCCGATGCCGACCGCCGAGGACGTGAACGCCACCCGGCTCAGCCGGTTCGACGATGCCATCACCTCTGCCCTCGATTCCGAGCGACTCGACTTCTTCCGCGAAGTGGTGGCGCACTACGTGAACGAGTACGACGTGCCAGAGGTGGACGTCGCTGCCGCGCTCGCACTGCAGCTGCAGGGTGAGGAACCGATGCTGATCGATCCGAAGCGTGAGCCGGTGGCACCGGACGCGCGATCCGAGCGTGGCGGAAAGGATCGCCGCGACCGCTACGACAGCGACGACCGGCCGGAGCGCGGTGGTCGGCCCCAGCGGGAGGCCCGCGGCAGTGAGGCGCCGATGGCCACCTACCGGCTGGCGGTGGGCAAGCGGCATCGGGTGGAACCCCGCCAGATCGTCGGTGCCCTGGCGAACGAGGGCGGCTTGCGACGCGCTGATTTCGGCCACATCGACATTCGGCCCGACCATTCGCTGGTCGAACTCCCCGCGCACCTGCCACAACACGTTTGGGACGCGCTGCGAACGACCCGCATCTCGGGAAAGCTGATCGAGCTCTCCCCCGTCCAGCCCCGCCGCCGCCCCGATGACGGCAACAAGCCGTACCGGAAGGGTCGCCGGAGCTGAAGCACTTCACCGACGAGAAGCGCCGTGCGCGCCTGGCGGTTCGGCACGGGCTGCATCCCGAGAGTCGCCTCGCCGAGCCGGTCGACGCGACCCGGGCAATGACCGTGCTGCACGCGACCGAACCGGCCACCGTGCATCTCTCCTTGTGGGCGCGGGTTGCCGAGGTGAAGGTCGCCGATGTGGAGGCCGCGCTCTACAACTCGCGTGAACTCGTGAAGCAGTTGGCGATGCGTCGCACGCTTTTCGTGTTCCCACGGGAGCTGCTGCCCGCCGCCTGGGGCAGCGCCTCGGCTCGCGTGGCCGGGACGGAGTTCCGACGACTCGTTGCCGATATCGAGCGCGCCGGCGTGGCCGAGGACGGCGCGGCCTGGGTCGAGACCGCTGCGGTCGCGGTGCTGGAACGGCTCGCTGGCGGAAACGAGGCGGACGCGCTCGCGCTGCGCAACGAGGTACCGCTGCTGCAGTCGCGGATCGTGTTCGGTGGCGGCAAGTGGAGCACGGATGCCCCGGTCGCACCACGAGTGCTCACCTTGCTCGGCGCCCGTGGCGAGTTGGTGCGAGGACCCAACGGCGGTCACTGGCGGATCTCTCGGCCACGGTGGACCACCATGTCGACTTGGCTTCGTCAGTCTGACGATGAACTTCAACGTGACACGGAGTCGGACGGCTATGCAGAGCTGGTGAGGCGATGGTTGTGGACGTTCGGGCCGGGCACCGAGACCGATCTGGCCTGGTGGCTGGGAGCGACGAAGACCGCAGTGCGTCGTGCCTTGGCTGATGTCGGTGCCGAGCAGGTGGGTCTGGACTCCGGTGACCTCGGCTGGGTGCTGCCCGGCGACACCGAAGCCGAGGAAGTCCGGCCCTGGGCGGCCCTGCTGCCGGTGCTCGACGCCACCACGATGGGCTGGAAGCAACGCGGGTTCTACCTTGACGCGGATGACGTGCCGTACCTGTTCGACTCGGCCGGGAACGGCGGCACCACCGCCTGGTGGAATGGACGGATCGTCGGCTGCTGGGTGCAGACGCCCGACGGCAGCGTTCAGGTGGTGCTGCGCCACGACCCCGGACGGCTCGCCCGTGCCGCCCTGAACGCTGAGGCCGAGCGGCTCACCGCGTGGTTGGGCGGCGTGGTGGTGTCCTCGGTCTACTCCTCACAGCAGATGCGCGGCGCCCGGCTGCCCTGATCGTTCCTCACCGGCACATTCAGGACCGTGGTGGGGGTTCGGCAGACAGGGCTTGACAGTACCTCCCAACGCGGCCGCAGACGTGGTGGACTGAAGCCATGTACGGAGCTGTCATCCATGCCCCCGGCGACGTTCGCTACGAGGAACGCGCCGAGCCAACGATCATCGAGCCCACCGACGCAGTCGTCCGCACGGTGGCGGCCTGTGTGTGCGGGTCGGACCTGTGGCGCTACCGCGGCATCTCGCCCGTGCCCGAGCCAACGCCGATCGGGCACGAGTTCTGCGGGATCGTCGAGGTCGTCGGCGACGCGGTCAGGTCCGTCAAACCGGGAGACTTCGTGGTCGGCGGCTTCAATCCCAGCGACAACACCTGTCCGGTCTGCCGCAAGGGCGCCACCGCGAACTGCCAGCACGGGTCGCATTACGACGGCTGCCAGGCCGAACGGATCCGCATCCCGCACGCGGACGGCACCCTGCTCGCCACACCCGGCCAGCCGGACGACGACCTGATTCCCAGCATCCTGGCCCTCTCGGACGTGATGTGCACCGGCTGGCACGCCGCGGTCAGCGCCGGCGTCGGCCCGGACACCACCGTCGCGGTGGTCGGTGACGGCGCGGTCGGGCTCAGCGCGGTGCTGGCCGCTGTCCAGCTCGGTGCCCCGACGGTCATCGCGATGAGCCGACACGCCGATCGGCAACGGGTCGCGACGGAATTTGGGGCCACTCACATCGTCGCCGCACGCGGTGCGGATGGAGCCGCCAAGGTGAAGGAACTCACCGACGGAATCGGGGCGGACGCGGTCCTGGAATGCGTCGGCACCGAGGACTCGCGGCTTCAGGCAACCGAATGCGTCCGCGATGGCGGCAACATCGGGCTGGTCGGCGTGCCGCACGGCGCACTGCCGATGGACTCGTTGTTCTGGCGCAATGTCGGCGTCAAAGGCGGGCCGGCCCACGTCCGCGCCCACCTGCCGAAGCTGCTCGAACTCGTGCTGGATCGCAAGATCGATCCCGGGCTGGTGTTCGACCTCGAGCTACCGCTTTCGGAGGTGGCCGAGGCCTACCGGGCCATGGACGAGCGGCGTGCCATCAAGGCGCTGCTGCGTCCCTGAGCCGGAGCAGCCATGGATGGAACAGACGCCCGCGGCCAGGTTCGGGACTTCCTGGTGTCCCGACGTGCCCGAATCACCCCGGAGCGAGCCGGCCTCCCCACCTGGGGCGGCAATCGCCGGGTGGCCGGGCTGCGCCGCGAGGAGGTGGCACTCCTCGCCGGGGTGAGTGTCGAGTACTACGTCCGGCTGGAACGAGGCAACCTGGCCGGTGTCTCGGAGAGCGTCCTAGAGGCCATCGCCACCGCCCTGCAGCTCGACGACGCCGAACGGAGCCACCTGCACGACCTGGCCCGGACGGTGGGCACCAAGGGACGGAAACCGCGGGTCCTGCCGCGCGACCGCCTCCGGCCGCCGGTGCAGTGGCTACTGGACGCGATGACCGGTTCGGCTGCCTACGTCCGCAATGCCCGGCTCGACCTGCTGGCGGCCAACCGGCTCGGCGCAGCCCTGTACGCACCGATCTTCGAGATGGCCGGACGGCCCAACGTCGCGCGCTTCATCTTCCTCGACCTGCGAGGTCGCGAGTTCTTTGTCGAGTGGGACCGGGTGGCGGCCGAGTCGACCGCGCTGTTGCGCACGCTGGCCGGCGAGAATCCCTATGACCGCGGCCTGAGCGAGCTGATCGGCGAGCTCAGCACTCGCAGCGATGAGTTCGCACGGCTGTGGGCCGAGCACAACGTGCGCCAACATCGCACCGGTACGAAGCGCTTCCGCCATCCGATCGTTGGTGAACTGACGCTCGCCTACGAGTCGATGGACCTGACGACCGACCCGGGGCTGCGGCTGAACGCCTATGTCGCCGAGCCGGGCAGCCCGTCTGCTGAAGCGTTCGGACTGCTGGCCAGCTGGGCCACGACTCCGGTCGTGTCACTGGCGAGGATCGAAGACCGTGCGACGGGCGATGGGGGCTTGAATTGAGCGCGGCACCGGCACCTCAGCAGCGGCGGGCGCACCGTCCGGGTGAAACCGACGCGCCACGGGTCGAGCGGGACGGGAGTGTGTGGCGAATCCGGTCTCTGGAGACCGCGCGCCAGGTGCTGCGCGCCCGTAACCTGACGACCCAGGCGGGGTTCACGTCCGAGGCGATCCCGAAGGGCTACCTCAAGCATCACCCGATCCTGATCTCGGACGGCCCGTCGCACGACGAGCAGCGCAGAAAAGTGGGCCGGTTCTTCGCGCCGGCGGTCGTGGCCGAGCGGTACACGGGCCTGATGGAGTCGTGCGCGGACGCGCTGCTGGCCGAGGCGGCCGCCTCCGGGAAGTTTCGGCTGGACGATCTCGCGTTGTACTACGCGGTCGAGGTGACTGCGGAAGTAGTCGGACTCACCGACTCGCCGGTGCGGCGAATGTCGCGTCGCTTGGTGAGCTTCTTCAACCAGCCGCCGTTCGACATCACCCGTCCGGATCTCGGTCGCACGCCCCGGCAGTGGGCCCAGGCCGCGGTCAACGGGCTCGGACCGGTGCTGCGTTTCTACCTGTCGGACGTGCGGCCCGCGATCAGGGAACGGCGGAAGCGTCCGCGCCAGGACGTGATCAGCCACCTGATCGCGGAGGACTACACCAACGCCGACATCCTGGTGGAGTGCGTCACCTACGGCACCGCCGGCATGGTGACCACGCGCGAGTTCATCGCCATGGCGGCCTGGCACCTGCTGACGAACGACCCGCTGCGCGAGCGCTACCTGGTGGCCGGACAGCCCGAGCGGGTCGCAATCCTGAACGAGATCATCCGGCTCGAACCGGTGGTCGGGCACCTCTACCGCAGGGCGCAGGGTGAGTTCGAGATCGCCGACGGCGACCAGACCTGGACCGTGGCCGCGGGTGATCTGCTCGACCTGTCCGTGCGGACGGCCAACACCGACCCCGCTGCGGTCGGGGAAGCGCCGCTCGGACTCTGCCCGGAGCGTCCGCTGCCGTCGGGGGTGAACCCGGCCGTGCTCAGCTTCGGCGACGGTGCCCACAAGTGCCCAGGCCAGCCTTTGGCCATCCTGGAATCGGACGTCTTCCTCACCCGCCTGCTGGCACTGAAGCCGACTATCGTCACCGAGCCCGAACTCGGCTGGGACGACCTGATCGCCGGTTACTGGCTGCGCAACTTCCAGCTCAGCTTCCCCGCGACGATTTAGATCGCAGGCGGCGGATCAAGAGCGGGCGAGCAGGCCGCGTAGCGGTGGCGACCACAGCTCGTGGCCGGGTTTCCCCAGGCGGGCGAGCAGCGCGTTAGCCGCCTGCCAGCCGGTGGTGGCGGCGCGCTCCATCAGGGCGATCGGCCAGTCGCAGCGCACCAGGTCACCGGCGAGCACCACGCGCGGATCCGGGGTCGTCACCTCTGGACGCAGCCGCCACGGCGAGGTGTCGACCAGGGCGCAGTCGGCTTCGACGAGCCATTCCTCCGCCAGCACCTTGGCGGCGCCGAGTTCCGGGTGCAGCCGGGCCGCCTCGGCCCAGAGCCGGTCACGGGTGGCGTCCGAGGTGTCGGTGAGCGCGTAGCCGTGCGCCTCCACCACCGTGCCGCCGGACCGAGCGGCCCAGCGGGCTGCGCCGGACTCGAAGGCGTCCACCCGGCTGAGGTTGTCCAGCGGGCCGTAGGCACTGGTACCGAGGAAGGACGCCACGTCCGGGAACCGTCCGGACAGCCAACGCCGGCCCACGCCGAACGGCGGCGCGATCCGCAGGCCCTCGATCCGCTGGCGCCAGGCCGCATCGCCCAGCCACGGAGATTCCGCCACGACTTGCTGCAGGCCGCGGGTGTCCAGCGCGAGAACGACCGCGTCCGCGTGCACCTCGCCCGCGTCCGAGTGTGCGACGATGCCCGCACCCGAGTGCTCCAGACCCCGCACTCGACTCCCGGTCGCCACGTTCACACCGAGTGCGGCCAAGTAGCGGCCGAGCGGAGCCCACAGCGCGGTGTCGTAGTCGTCGTCGGGCACGTCGAACAGCAGCCCTTCGGCCGAGCCGACGAAGTAGGTGTGGAACATCGCGATCAACTCGCCCCCGGAGAACTCCCGCGGGTCAGCGAAGAAGCTGCGGGCGAACACCTCCAGGGCCAGGTGCCGCGCCGAATCCGGAAAGTGCAGCCGGTCGAGCACTTCGGCCGCACTGATCCCGTCCAGATCGGTGTAGGTCTGCGGGAAGCGCACCTGCAGCAGCCCCAGCGCCTCGCGGACGTCCACCCGGGCCAGATCCCGCAACCCAAAAGACGGGCTCTGCGCGACGAAGCCGACCAGGTTCCACGGCGGCGTACGTGGCACGTTCCGGAACGAGTCCCGAACCGGCGCTGGTCGGCTGGTCGACGGGGCCAGTTGCAGCGGGTAGTCCTCGATCGGCAGCAGCCGGCTCAACGCTGGGTCGGCCCGGCGGAGCAGCGAACGAAGGTTGTAGTACTGCCGGAAAAAGGCGTGGAAGCCGCGGCTCATCGTGGTGGTACCCCCGCCGGGTGCGGCGACGGGCCAGGCGCGGACGCGTCCGCCGAGAGTCCCTTCGGCCTCGAGAACCGTCACGCGGACGCCGCGCTCGGCCAGTCCGGTGGCGGCGGCCAGGCCGGCGATGCCGCCACCGACCACCAGGACCTGCGGTTGGGTGTCGGCGACGGCCAGCGATCCGTCCGCCGAAGTCGATGGGCCATGACGAACTGCCTTCGGGTCTCGCCCCGGACGCCAGGCCCTCACGAAACCGGCTCCCGACGCTCTGCCACCTTCCACGCGATGATCGTCGCGGTGACCAGGGCGAACCCGAAGCCGAAGTCCTCGACCGGAATGTTTAGTGGGAACCGGACACCGAGGAAGTGCTGCGGGGCGTATCGGACGATCGCGTCCGGCAGCCTGGTCAGCCAGCCGTCCACGATTACCTGGAAGGCGAACACGATCGCCATGGCCAGCCAGTACTGGGCGGTGGCGAAGATGCCGGTTCGCGCCCAGCGCAGTTCGACGACGACCACCACGACGACCGCCACCAGCGTGGCGATGGTGTACTCAGGCATGCCGCTCCCCCACCGCTCGCGCCCGCGTCCGTCGTGCCCGCGAGTTGCGCAGCACGTTGCCGACGGCTTCGTAGGTGAGCAGCCCGCACAGCGGAATCACGATGAAGAAGGCCAGTTCTTCAAGCGGCATCGCGCCGGGCAGGATCACTCCGCTGGTGCGCCCGGGATGGTAGTCCCAGTGCCCGCGGGCGATGGCGATCGCGTCCCAGAGGTAGAAGACGACCAGCACGGGAAGCACCGCCAGGGTGAGCCGCCGGGGCCGCCGGTACACCCGCGCGCCGAGCACGAACTCGAGCGGCAGGGTGATCACCAGGCAGGCTGCCAGCAGCAGTAGGTATTCAGCTCGCAAGTTGGCCTCCAAGCGCCGGGGCCTTGGCGAGCCGTGGACCAGTGGCCAGGATCGTCAAGGCGGTGGCGGCCTTGCGCCAGGTCGGCACCCGGAGCCGTCCGGAGAAGACGTCGTAGTCGTTGCGCTCGATCCGGTCGAGGATCTGCGAGTACAGCGTGAGCGCGGTGGCCACACAGCGCGCCGAGCGGCTGGGCAGCAACGGAATCCCCGTGCGAGCCTGGGCGTAGAGCTCCCGGTTGCGAGCGATCAGCAGCGCCATCGTGCGCCGCCACGGTTCGTCCACCAAGCGGTGCCACGGCGAGGCACCGAACCGGGCCAGGTCGGCCTGGGGCAGGTAGACCCGCCCACGGTCGAGGTCTTCGTTGACGTCGCGCAGGAAGTTGGTGAGCTGGAAGGCGAAGCCGAGCGCCCGGGCCGGCTCCCTGGCCTCCGCGGACGCGGGTTGCAGCACCGGCAGCATCATCTCGCCGATCACCGCCGCAGAGCCCTCCATGTAGGCGCAGAGGTCGGCCCAGTTCTCGTAGCGGTCGACGTCGAGGTCCATCGCCATCGCGCTGAAGAAGCGGTCAAAACACTCGGGATCGATCCCGCATTCGGTCACGCTCGCGGCGATCGCCGCCATGACCGCGTCGTCGGGTGAGCCGGCGAGGGCGGCCTCGAAGCGTTGTTGGAAGCCTGCCAGCGCAGCGCGGGTCTCCGGGGTTCGATCGGTGGTGGCGCCGGGCGCGTCCACCACGTCGTCGGCGAGTCGGCAGAGCGCATAGATCGCGTACACATGGCGGCGCCGCGCCTTGGGGAGCAGCAGCGCGCCCCAGTAGTAGGTGGTGCCGTACTCGCGGGTCAGCCGGGCGCATTCGGCGTAGCCGGCTGCCAGTTCAGTCACGTCGCTTGCCCTCATCGCTCGGCCTGACTCGCGGTGGTGATCGGGCTTTGAGATCCCGGCCTGCGCCGGGATGACGAAGAGGTGGGCCGGGATGACGACGAGGTAGGCCGGGATGACGAAGAGGTGAGCCGGGATGACGGAGGACGCTGGGATGACGCTGACGCTGCATTCAGGTACTGCCGGACGCGAACCCCCGCCAACTCGCCGCTGATCAGCACCATCGGCACACCGACACCGGGAGTCGTGCCGCTGCCGGCGAAGAAGACGCCGGGCACCCGCGGCTCGAAGTTCCGCGGGCGGAAGGGTCCGGTCTGGAAGAAGGTGTGGGCGAGGCTGAACGGACTGCCCATCGCCATCCCTTGCGCAGCCCAGTCCGCCGGCGTGACCAGGCGCTCGACCACCACGTCGTCGGGGTAGCCGTGGTCGCCAAGGAACCGATGCAGCCGCTCCCGCATTGGCCCGCTCTCCCGCGTCCAGTCGATGCGGGCGCCCAGGTGCGGCACCGGCTCCAGCACGTAGAGGGCGCTGTGGCCGTCCGGGGCCATGTCAGGCGCGTCCAGGCTCGGAATAGTGACCAGCCGGGACGGATCGCTCATCAGTTCCTTGCGCCTGATCAGCTGTTCGAAGGACCGGGTCCATTCGCTGCCGAAATGGATGTTGTGGTGGGCCACGCCAGCCCCCGGCAGGCCGCGGACGCCGACGTGCCACACCACCGCGGACGGCGAGTACTGCGCGCCGGCCAGCACCTTGGGTGGCGTCAGGTCAGACAGCAGCTCGCGGTACGCCACCGGGAGATCGAGGGTGACCACCACGGCGTCCGCGCGCAGCTGCTCACCGCCCGCGACCACGCCCGCGACCCGTCCGGACGAATCCCGCAGGATGCTGGTCACCGACGTGCCGAACCGCAGTTCGGCACCAGACTCCCCCAGCGCACTGGCGAGCGCCGCGGGCACCGCGTGCATGCCGCCCTCTGGGAACCACACACCGGCGACCGAATCCATGTAGGTGATCACTGCGTAGATCGCCAGCGCATCCGCCGGCGCCAGCCCGGCGTACATCGCCTGGAAGGTGAACAGCTTCACCAGCCGGTCGTCGGCGAAGCGTTGGCCGACGGCCTTGCCCAAGCGGCCGAATCCGCCCAGGCCGATCAGCTTGGCCGCGGCTCCGGGCCGGGTCAGCAGATCAAGCGGCGAATCGAAGTTGCGTTCGATGAAATTCGGCATCTCGACCGCGTAAAGCTCCTCCAGCCACTTCACAAAGTCCGTGAACGCCGCAGCATCCCGCTCCGAAACTACGGTGCGGATCTCGGCCAGCTGGTCACCGAGCTCGGCCCGGACGCGCAGCTGCGTGCCGTCGGCGTACACCGCTCGGTAGGCGGGATCGAGCCTGGCCAGCCGAACCTCGTCGGCCAGCCGGCGCCCGAGATGCCCGAAGGCCCGATCCAGCAGGTGCGGCATGGTGAAGACGGTCGGGCCCGAGTCGAAGGTGAACCCGCCCTCCCGGATGATGCCGTTGCGCCCACCAGGGTCGGTCGCGCGTTCGATCAGCGTGACCTCGTGCCCGTCCCCGACCAGCCGGCACGCCGACGCCAACCCGGCAAGGCCGGCGCCAACCACAATGACCCGGCTCACGCCGTCCGCCAGGCCACCCGGCGGGCAAGAGCATGCAGCCCGACTGCGGCTTCCGGAGCGATCGCCGGATCGTCCAGGGCGTGGGTGGCCGCCTCGACCGCGGCAGCGATCATGCCTTCCACCTCGTCGATCACCCCCGACCTGACCAACTCGCCACGCAGCGCCGCGACGTCACCGGCCCGAACGTTCGCGGTGCCGGCTCGGGCGAGCACCCGTCGCCAGCGCGGCGAGAATCGCTGCGTGGCCAGCGCCAGCAGTACGGTCGGCTTGCCGGCCAGCAGGTCGTCACCCACGGGTTTGCCGGTGGCCTTGGCGTCCCCGACCACCCCGAGGATGTCGTCGCGCAGCGCGAACGCCTCCCCAACCGCAATGCCGTAACGCTCCAGGGCGGTGAAGGTCGCCTCAGCGGCCCCGGCGGCCGCCGCGCCCAGCTGCAACGGACGCCAGACCGTGTAAGCACCCGACTTGGCCCGGGCCACCTCGCGGGCGTGCTCGAGGTCGCGGCGTCCGTTGGCCGCCCCGACCAGATCCCTGCCCTGGCCGATCATCAGCTCGGTGCTCAGGGTGCGCCACAGCTGTTGCATCCGCTCCGGCAGGCCGGCCACCAGCGCGTCCGCTTCGCTGTGCGCGAGGTCGCCCGCGAGGATGGCGATGTTCTCGCCGTACCGTTCGGAGTCGCCAAGACCGCGCAACCGGAGATGCTGGCGACGCGCCTCTGCATGCACGGACGGACGCCCGCGTCGGGTCTCCGACTGGTCCATGACGTCGTCGTGGATAAGCGCGAACACGTGCAACAGCTCCAGCGCGGCACCGGCACGAACGAGATCTTCGTAGCCTCCGCTCACCCGCCCGGAGGCGGCTACCCAGCCCCAATGCACCATACGTGGGCGCAGGTGCTTGCCGCCGGACATGGCGAGTCCGGCCAGCAACTCCAGCACCGAGTCGGTATGCAGCACCCCTGGGCGTGGCACCACCCCTGCGGCGAGATCCGTCCAGTGTTCGCGGAGCGTTGCGAGTGTGCCTTCGATCAGGCGGTCGACGGCGGCGACCGTCGCGTTGTCCGACTCGGCTGGTGAGCTCTCCAGACGGCGATGGCTACGGTCGGGATGAGTGGCGAGGCTCATGCGGCACCGGCCTTTCGTAGTTCAATTCCCAACAGCGGCACCTGCTGAACTGCCCATGGGCTGAGCAGCGCCGGCGTGGCTTTGGCGAGGGTGACCACCTCGTCCCATTCGGCCCAGGTGGTCGCCATCACTTCGGCCGGATTCGGCCGCAGGGTCCCGCGCAGTTGTCCTACCCACACCGGGCAGATCTCGTTCTCCACCACCCCGCTGTCGTCAGTAGCCCGGTAACGGAACTCGGGAAGCACCAGCCGAAGGCCGGTCACCTCCGCGCCCAGTTCGTCGGCCACTCGCCGTCGGATCGCATCGGCTGCATGCTCGCCTGGTCGCGGATGCCCGCAGCAGGAGTTCGTCCACACCCCCGGCCAGGTGCGCTTGGTGAGGGCGCGGCGGGTCAGGAGCACCCGTCCGGAGTCGTCGAAAAGGTGACTTGAGAAGGCTAGATGCAACGGAGTGTCGAAGCCGTGTACCTCGGCCCGAGGTGCCGTGCCGGCTGGGCGGCCGTGCGCGTCCAGCAGCACGACCAGGTCGGCGTCCGCGCTCGTCGCGGTGGTGATGGCACGTCGGTCTCGATCGGTCATCCGGGCTCCCGTTCAGTTCGCCTTCCAAGAGTCTGCCAACGGGCCCGCGGCCGGACAACGCTTGTCTAGGCCGGCTAGTCATAATTCTTAGCCGGATCCGGACTCTCCAAAGCGCGAATCAATCTGAGGTAGCGCCGGCTGAGCTTGTCGAAGTCGGTGCTGAATCGCAGTTCAGAGGGGTCAGGCGCCGGGCTCGGGGGCCCGGTTGGTCGTACTGCTGGGGTCTGCTTTGATCTTGAGGAGGCGCGGAGGAGAATGAACCCACTTTCAGCCGGATTTGGCGACGGTCCTTGTGGCCTCGCCGCAGTGAACCCAACTTCGACCGGTTATCGGGCCGGATTCTGGCTCCATTGCCGGTCAAAGTTGGGTTGCTCTTTCCGGGGGCAATGGTGGGGGCTTCATAAGCGGTCAAAACTGGGTTGAACCTACCGGTGTCAGCCCAGATTCACCCGCTGAGCTGGTCTCGACAAGCTCGACCACCCGAGTCGGTGGCTGCGGGCTCAATGATCGCCGAGCAACAGATGCCTCAGCCCCTTAGCCTCGATCCAGGCTTGGCTGAGGTTCACACCCGCGCGGCCCGCAGCTGGTCGATCACCCGGAGGGTCTGCAGGGTCAGCGTCTGGTCGCGCGCGGCCGACTCCCCGGCCTCGATCAAGCGGACGAAGTGCGCCACCTCGCCGTGTAGTCCATGCTGTGGCGGTCCGGTGACCTGGTGTTCGGTGACCTGGCCGTCGCGACGGGCCAGGCGCAGCAACCTCGGGCTGGCGATCTGGTCGATCGTCAGGGTGGCATCCTCGCCCTGGATCTCGCTGGGCAGCTCCGAGGAGGTGATCTTGGAGTAGGACAGGTCGGCGATGAAGTCCGGGTACACCGCGAGCGCAACGCCAGCCCCGTCCGCACCGGTGTCCAGCAGCACCGACTCACCGACCACGCGCGACGGTTCCCCGAACAGGCTGATCAGCGGGTGGATGCAGTACACACCGAGGTCGTACAGCGCACCGCCGGCCATGGCGGGATCGAAGATGTTCACCCGTTCGCCGGCAAGGACGTTGGCGTAGCGCGACGAGCGTTGCTCGTAGCGGAAGGACACCCGCCGCAGCCGACCCAGCTCGGGCAGGAGTTGGCGGACGGCCTGCAGGCCGGGGTCGTACGCGGTGCGCATGGCCTCCAGGAGCACCACACCGGCGGCCTGGGCATGACCGACCAATTCCGCCCACTCCGTAGCGGAGGGCGCCGCCGGCTTCTCCAGCAGAACATGCTTGCCGGCCCCGATCGCTGCTGATGCGTGCTGCGCGTGCAGGCTGTTGGGACTGGCGATGTAGACCGCGTCCAGGTCCTCGCGGGCCAGCATCGCGGTCAGGTCTGAGCTCGACTCCGGTGCACGCAGATCGATCGCGAGGGCTGCCGCACGCTCGGCGTCCCGGGAATAGACGACATCGATTTGGATGCCGTCGGTCTGGGCGACCGCCGTCGCGAGCGTCCGGGTGATCGAACTGGTGCCGATCGTGGCCAGTCTGATCATGGGTCTCCTCTTCCGCATTCTTGCTTAGCCCAACCTGCCCACGACGCTGGCTTCATCGACCGGTGTCGAGCTGTCCGGGCTTCACTCGGGAATATACCCATCAGACAGCGCCTTGATCCCGAACGGCTAGTCCTGCCCGCGGCCGCGCGCCGCCGACCTCAGCTGCCGAACCGCATGGGAGTACCGATAGATGTCCACCAACACCGCCGCTACCGTCGAGCCCGAAGTTGTCGACCGGCTGCCGGCGACCTCCGTCCGCGTGCTCGCCGTGCTCCTGGTGGGCGCGTTCGTGGTGATCCTCAATGAGACCGCGCTGAACGTTGCGCTGTCGCGGATCATGACCGACCTGAGCATCGATGAGCGCACCGCGCAATGGCTGACCACCGGCTTCATGCTGACCATGGCCGTCGTCATTCCGATCACCGGCTGGTTGATGGAACGGTTCGCAACCCGGACGGTGTTCACCCTCGCCATGTCGCTGTTCAGCGTCGGCACCCTGGTTGCAGCGCTCGGCTGGGCGTTCCCGAGCCTGCTGGCCGGACGAATCATCCAGGCCAGCGGTACGGCGATCATGATGCCCCTGCTGATGACCACGGTGATGGAGCTGGTGCCGGCCAAGCTTCGTGGCCGGGTGATGGGCACGATCAGCCTGGTGATCTCGGCGGCGCCGGCCATCGGGCCGACGCTTTCGGGAGTGATCCTGCAGTTCCTGCCGTGGCGGTTCGTGTTCGTACTGGTGTTGCCGATCGCACTGGCGATCCTGCTGCTCGGTTTGCGGCAGGTGCCGAACCTGAACACCCCGGTGGCGGTAAAGCTCGACGTGCTCAGCATTCCGCTGACCGGCTTCGGGTTCGGTGGCCTGGTGTACGGACTGAGTCTGGTCGGCAGCCCGACCGCGGGCTGGCTGCTCGAAGCCGCCCTCGGAGTGGGCGTGGTCTCGCTCGGCCTGTTCATTTGGCGACAGCTCGTCCTGCAGCGGACGGACGCCGCTCTGCTCGACCTGCGCACCTTCACCTACCCGATCTTCACCACGGCGCTAGGGGTGATGGCGATCGCCATGGCGGTGCTGTTCGGCACGATCATCGCGCTGCCGCTGATCCTGCAGCAGGTGCTGCATGCCGAGCCGCTGTACGTCGGCCTGCTGCTGCTGCCCGGCGCGCTACTCACCGGTCTGCTCGGACCGGTCGTCGGACGCCTCTACGACCGGGTCGGGCCGCGTTGGCTGATCGTGCCGGGCGCAGTGGCAGTGTCCGTTGCGCTGGGACTGTTCGGCCAGCTGGCGGTGACCACGCAGTGGTGGCAGCTGTTGATCGCCCACCTCACCCTCAGCCTTGGCCTGGCGTTCATGTTCACGCCCTTGTTCACCATCACCCTCGGTGCCTTGCCTCCGCATCTATATGGCCATGGCTCGGCGATGCTCGGTACGGTGCAGCAGGTCGCCGGTGCGGCCGGGACGGCACTCTTCGTCACGGTGATGGCCGGTGTGGCCGCTGCCCAGCCGGAGACCCTCGGCGCCGAGCAGTCCCTTGCTGCCGGCGCCCGGGCGGCATTCCTGACCGTTGGCGCCATCTGGCTGGTTGGCTTCCTGGCCACCTTGTTCCTGCGCAAGCCGGAGGATTCGGAAGCGGGTGCCCCGCCCGTGCACTGATCGGGGTCGCGGGCCACTCCGCGTCCGGATGAATCGTGTCACCGCGAGTGCTTAACTGATCCGGTGCCGAGATCGAGAAGCCCATTGCTGACCAGCCTGCTCGGGCTGCGCGGCAACGGTCGTGCCTGCGTGTACACCGAGCCCATGTGGGGACTTTCGATGATGCTGGTGCTGCCGTACGCGTCCGTGTTCATGCTGGCGCTCGGCGTGCACGACCAGCAGATCGGGTTGCTGGCGACCATTTCAGTGCTCTCCCAGGTGGTGTTCGGCCTGCTCAGCGGCGTGATCACCGACAAGCTCGGCCGCCGGGCCACCACCGCCATCTTCGACATCATCGCGTGGTCGATCCCCTGCCTGATCTGGGCGTTCGCACAGAACTTCTGGTGGTTCCTGGTCGCGTCCGTCATCAATGGCGCCTGGCAGGTCACCCAGAACTCCTGGGACTGCCTGCTGGTCGAAGACGTCGATCGCGGTGAGATCACCCACGTCTACTCGCTGATCAAGGTGGCCGCCGAGTTCTCCGCGCTGTTCGCGCCGATCGCCGCCGTCCTGGTAGCGGAGTTCGGGCTGGAGCCGGCCGTCCGCATCCTGTATCTGAACGCGTTCGTGATCATGAGCGCGAAGATCTACATCCTCTGGCGCTGGTCGACCGAGACCGAGGTCGGACGGCAGCGACAGCAGCAGACCCGCGGAGTGAGCATCTGGCGGCTGCTGGCCGAGTACCGGGGCGTGCTCGGGCTCATCCTCAAGTCGAAGGGCACCATCTTCTCGCTGGCGATCTCGGCGCTCGTGGGGGCCGTCGCCCTGGTCAACGGCACTTTCTGGCAGGTGGTGATCAACCAGCACCTGTTGGTGCCCGACCCGCTGCTGCCGTTCTTCCCGATGATCCGCTCGGTGCTCTCGGTGGTGTTCTTCTTCACCGTGATCCCCTGGCTGACGCACCAGAAGCACCTGCGCCTGCCCACGCTCCTGGGGTTCCTGGTGTACCTGGCCGGCCAGGTGCTGCTGGTGGTCATTCCGGCGCCGGACGGGGCCGCGAACTGGTCCACCTACGCGATGCTCGGGGTCTGCCTGCTGCTGGACGCGTTCGGCGCGAGCATCCTGTTCATGCTCGCCGAATCGCTGGTTGCGTTGCACGTCGACCGTGATGAGCGTTCCCGAGTGATGGCGATCCAGCGCACCTGCGTGATGCTGGTCACCGCTCCGTTCGGCTGGATCTCCGGGTGGCTGTCGGGCATGGACCGCACCTGGCCCTTCATCCTGACCTCACTGCTCCTGGTGGTCGGGGTCGTCGTGACCTCGCGGTTCTGGGTGACCACGCACAGCGAGCCGGTGACCGTCTGAGGCTGCGCAGGGGTTAGCTACGGATGCCATGGGTACAGAACCGGTGACCAACTACACCGAGGAGGACCACCATGGCCGACAAGGGCCTCGAAGACCTGTTCCACGACACCCTGCGCGACGTCTACTACGCCGAGCGGCACATCCTGAAGACACTGCCCAAGCTTGAAGCGTCCGCCACCCTGGACGAACTGAAGGCAGCCTTCAACAAGCACACCGCTGAGACCGAGGGCCAGATCCAGCGACTGGAGTCGGTGTTCGGCCTGATCGATCGCAAACCGTCGGCGAAGAAGTGCGACGGAATCGAGGGCATCCTCACCGAGGGCGACCACGTTCTCTCCGAGTACGAGGGCACCAGCGCATTGGACGCGGGGCTGATCTCGTCCGCGCAGGCCGTGGAGCACTACGAGATCACCCGGTACGGCACCCTGCGCCGCTGGGCGAAGATGCTCGCGTTGCCGGACGCCTACGACCTGTTGAGCGAGACTCTTGAGGAGGAGTCGCGCACCGACGAACTACTCACGAAGATCGCGGACGCGGAAGCCAACGCCAAGGCGAAGGCGGCCAAGGCCAAGTCCAAGTAGTAGGCGCAACCCACCAACCATTTCGACCAAGGAGCATGGATTGCAGGTCTGGCCCGGATCGCCCTACCCACTGGGCGCGACGTATGACGGCAGAGGAACCAACTTCGCGCTGTTCAGCGAAGTGGCCGACCGAGTGCAGCTCTGCCTCTTCGACGGCGACCGAACCGAGAGCCGGCTCGACCTCACCGAGGTGGACGCGCACGTCTGGCACGGCTACCTGCCCCAGGTGGACCCGGGCCAGCGGTACGGCTACCGCGTCCACGGTCCGCACGATCCGGCGAACGGGCTGCGCTGCAATCCGAACAAGCTGCTGCTCGACCCGTACGCCAAGGCCACGGACGGGCAGATCGAATGGCACCAGTCGTTGTTCGGCTACAACTTCGGCGACGAGAACTCGCGCAACGACGAGGACTCCGCCGAACGCATGATGCTGGGTGTGGTGGTCAACCCGTTCTTCGACTGGACCGGCGACCGCCGGCTCAACGTGCCCTACAACGAGAGCATCATCTACGAGGCGCACGTGAAGGGACTCACCGCGCTGCACCCCGACGTGCCCGAGGCCGAGCGCGGCACCTACGCCGGCCTGGTGCAGCCGGCCGTGCTCAAGCACCTGCAATCGCTCTGGGTGACCGCGGTCGAACTGATGCCCGTCCACCAGTTCGTGCACGACGCCACCCTGGTGGAGAAGGGGCTGCGCAACTACTGGGGCTACAACACCCTCGGCTTCTTCGCGCCGCACGCCGAATACTCGGCCATCAGGGACGGCGGCGGCCAGGTGCAGGAGTTCAAGGGGATGGTCAAGACCCTGCACGAAGCCGGCATCGAGGTGATCCTCGACGTGGTCTACAACCACACCGCGGAGGGCAACCATCTCGGCCCGACGCTGAGCTTCCGCGGCATCGACAACCCGGCCTACTACCGGCTGGTGGACGACCGGCGGCAGTACTACCTCGACTACACCGGCACCGGCAACTCCCTCAACGTCGGCAACCCGCATTCGCTGCAGCTGATCATGGACTCGCTGCGCTACTGGGTGCTGGAGATGCACGTGGACGGTTTCCGCTTCGACCTGGCCGCGGCGCTGGCCCGGGAGTTCTACGACGTGGACCGGCTGGCCACCTTCTTTGAACTCGTGCAGCAAGATCCGGTGATCAGCCAGGTGAAGCTGATCGCCGAGCCGTGGGACGTCGGCCCCGGCGGCTACCAGGTCGGCAACTTCCCGCCGCTGTGGACGGAGTGGAACGGCAAGTTCCGCGATTCCGTCCGCGACTTCTGGCGGGGCGAGCCGAACCTGGGCGAGTTCGCCGCCCGGATCGCCGGCTCCGCCGACCTCTACGAGCAATCCGGACGCCGCCCGTTCGCGAGCATCAACTTCGTCACCGCTCACGACGGCTTCACGCTGCGCGACCTGGTGTCGTACAACGACAAGCACAACGAGGTGAACGGCGAGGACAACCGCGACGGCGAGAGCTTCAATCGCTCCTGGAACCACGGGGTGGAAGGTGCCACGGACGATCCCGAGGTGCTGGCCGAGCGCGCGCGGGCGCAGCGCAACTTCCTGAGCACGCTGCTGTTGAGCCAGGGCGTGCCGATGCTGCTGCACGGCGACGAGAGCGGCCGCACCCAGAACGGGGTGAACAACACCTATGCCCAGGATTCCGACATCTCCTGGGTGCATTGGGACGCGTTGGACGCGCCGTTGATGGAGTTCACCGCGACGATCGCGAAGCTGCGGGCCGAGCACCCCACCTTCCGGCGCAAGCGCTTCTTCACCGGACGAGCAAGTCACGTCGGCGAGGAGCAGCGGCTGAACGACATCGTGTGGCTGCACCCTGACGGCCGTCCGATGGCGGATGCGGACTGGACCGCCGACGGCGCCCGGGTGATCGGCATGTTCCTGAACGGCGATGCGATCGCCGGCAAGGACGGTACCGGCAACGCGATCGTCGACGACAGCTTCCTGCTGTACTTCAACGGCGGTGCCGACGATGTCGAATTGACCCTGCCGCCCGCCGAGTACGCGCCGGAGTGGGACGTCGCGATCGATACCGCAGCGGACGGTCCCGAGGCCGCACCCCTGGCGGCCGGCGCCGCCCGCACCCTCGCGGGCAGCAGCGCCCTGGTGCTGATCGAGCACGCCAACTACGACGCCGAACCGGAGATGTCCGCCGCCGCGTCCGTAGCCGCGATGATCAAGATCGAGGACGAGGAGACAAACGGTGGTTGAGCCCGAACGGTGGCTAAGCTTGACGAAGCCTGAGCCGAAACGGTGGCTGAGCTTGACGAAGCC
>DAOPRQ010000023.1:1770-9060 GCA_035349055.1 Propionicimonas sp. | reverse complement strand
AGCTTGACGAAGCCTGAGCCGAAACGGTGGCTGAGCTTGACGAAGCCCCCGCTGGCCGAGCCTGACGAAGCCTGAACCCCAACGGTGGCTGAGCTTGACGAAGCCCCCGCTGGTCGAGCCTGCCGAGCCCCAGCTGACTCGACCCTTGAGCTAGCCTTGCGCGGTGACCGATGCCCGCGGCGTGGAGCGGCTCTACTTGCTGCTGACGCTGCTCACCACCTTGGCTGCGTCCTTCATCTGGGGCGTCAACACGCTCTTCCTGCTGGACGCCGGCCTGAGCAACACCGAAGCCTTCCTGGCGAACGCGTTCTACACCCTCGGCATGGTGTTGTTCGAGGTGCCGACCGGGGTGGTGGCCGACACTCGCGGGCGTCGCTTCTCATTCCTGCTCGGCACGGGCACGCTGCTCGCGTCCACCCTGTTGTACCTGTGGATGTGGGATCTCCGGGCACCGATGTGGGGCTGGGCGATCTCCTCAGTGCTGATCGGGCTGGGATTCACGTTCTTCTCTGGCGCCACTGAGGCTTGGCTCGTGGACGCCCTTGCCGCGACCGGTTTCAAGGGCAGTCTCGATGCGGTCTTCGGCCGCGCCCAGGTGGTTGCGGGCGGCGCCATGCTCACCGGCTCGGTGCTGGGTGGGGTGATCGCCCAGTTCACCGATCTGGGCATGCCGTACCTGGTTCGGGCGGGCGTGCTCGCGCTCACTTTCGCAGTGGGCTGGTGGGCGATGCGCGACCTCGGGTTCACTCGCCAGGCCCATGCCAGCCCGGTGGCCGCGGTGCGGCACGTGTTGGCTGGTGCGGTGGCGGGTGGCCTGCGTAACCGTCCGGTGCGGTGGGTGATGCTGGCCGCGCCTTTCACCGCCGGAACCGGCGTCTATGTCTTCTACGCGCTCCAGCCGCACCTGCTGCAGTTGTACGGCGACCCGAATGCGTACGGGGTCGCCGGGCTGGCCGCCGCACTGTCCGCCGGTGCGCAGATCGTCGGTGGGCTGCTCGCACCGCGGCTGCGGCGACTGTTCCGGCTGCGCACCAGCGTCCTGATGGTCGGCGGTCTGCTCGGGGTGGTGCTGCTGGGGTTGCTCGGTCTGGTCAGCAATTTCGTGGTCGCGCTCGCGCTGGTGGCGATCTGGTCGATGGCCGGAGCCGCGGTGGCGCCGCTGCGCCAATCGTTCGTAAACGGCGCGATTCCGTCCGCCCAGCGGGCGACCGTGCTGTCGTTCGACTCGCTGCTGGGCTCGGCCGGCGGTGTCGTCGCGCAGCCGGCACTGGGCCGGGTGGCGGACGCGGCGGGCTACCCCGCATCCTTTCTGGCCAGCGCCGGCGTCCAAGTGCTGGCACTGCCGTTCATTCTGCTCGCCCGGCGCGAGCGGGCTGCGTCCGACCCGATCGTGGCTGTCGATCGCTGATCAGACGGACGCGTGGGGAGACGCTGATCAACGATCCCTGAGCTTGCCGAAGGGTCGTCCATCCGCGCGTTGACTACGGGCTTCGTCAGGCTCAGCCACCGTTGGACCACCTCAGCCACCGTTGGAGAACGTTGATCAGCGGTTCCTCAGGGCCGCCAGCGGACGGCCCCGTCCGCGCAGTAGCTGGTGCGCACCGCGTCCCCAGCCAAGCAGGCGGCGTCGACGAGCGGTCGGACGCCCACCGGCTCGGTCAGGGTGACGGCAACCGCTACTTCATCGTTGCCCGGGCAGGTGTAGGTGCCGGCGGGGTTCGGGACCGCGTCGACGCGGATCACAATGTCCTCCGCGCTCACCGAGACCACGGGTTCCATCAGCTCCCCGGTCTTGCCACCGGAACACTCCAGCCGGGTCACCAGCAGTGACAGGCTCACCGAGTCGGCGCTCACCTCGGCGGGATCCGCGAGTCGCCAGGTCGCCGTCACCCCCTGCGCAGGCGGTACGACGGCGCTCACTTCCGGGATCGGCGGGTTGCTGTCCGGCAGTAGCTTGCGCACGTCCGCGGAGACGAGCGGACGGATCGCGTGGTAGACCCGGTCATAGAAAGACTGCCCCGTATCGTCGATGCGCCACCAGCTGTCGTCGCGCTCGAAGTGGAACGTGTCCGGCAGGATCCGCAGCGTCGGACGCGAGTCGTCCGCCGGTGTCACCACCAGGCCGCGGAAGCCGAGGACCGCATCCGGGGCAGCCCCGGCGTGCACCTCGCCTGCGCTCTCGTGGTCGGCGAGCATCAGGTAGAGCTCTTCGGCGACCGCAGCGTCGAGGGTCACCACCGGATTCTCCCGACCCGAGAAGACGTCGATCATCACCTTGGTCTCGGCTGCTGCCGGAGTGGCCGGGACGACGCCCCAGCCGGCGCGAAGGGACCACGCCGTCAGCGCGAGGCCGGCGACCGTCAGCAGGCACACCGCGATGACGAGGACGCGCGTGCGGTCACTCCACGGTGCCCGCGGTCGCTGTGCAGCGCCCCTTGTCGCTCCCATCGCAGCCTCCTTCGGCCGGCTCGACGTGCATACTCACACTACGCACACGCCCCGGACGCGCGGGTCCGTTGCAGCCATGGTTGATCAGCCGAAGTCAGGCTCGTCGACGGCGCGAACCCAGTCGGCGACGAAGTCGAAGCTGTCCTGCTTCGTTGCGTGATAGCGAAAGTCGACCGCCTGGCCTTGGGCGAGCGAGCGGAAGCCGTCCGCGTCGATCACCGAGAAGTGGGCCCAGGCGTCCCGTCCCGGCGGCAGCGCTTCACTGCTGATCACGCCCCAGCCCTTCTCATCCCGCCAGAACTTGACCACGCCGCGGGCTGAGTGGATCACTGCTTCGCTCATGTACATGCACCCTAGCCTCCGGGCAGATCAGCCGACTGCCGGGGCGAAACACCTGCGTCCGGGTCGAACGGAGTTACCGTGGTGACATGGCTCAACACCCCAGGATCTACCCAACCGGCGCCGCACTGCTGAGTTTGTCGCTGCTGCTCGCCTGCATGCCCGCATCTGTGGCGGCTGCGACGACAGCGCTTCCGTCCGTCGCCGGCAAGTGTCCAGGCGAGGCCGCTCGCGACATCGGCGACATCGACGGCGACGGTGTGGCCGATCCGGTCGTGGAAACCTTCGGACCGACGGGCGGCGGTCCGTCCTACCTGGACGTGCACAACTCGACCGCCCCCGAGCAGGTGATCGGCGGCGCGGACGTGGGCATTCCAGCGGTCGCGTCGCTGGGCGGCACGACGCTGGTGGTGGACGTGAACCGGGACGGCTGCGCGGACGTGGTGACCAACGGCAATGACGGCATCTACTTGATTCCGGGGTCGGGGGCAGGGCTGGTGCCGAGCGCAGCCGTCCGCTTGGCCAGGCCCGAGGGTGAGGATGACTGGGGCTCGTCCTTCGCGGTGATGAAGGATCTCCGGCTGCTCGTGGTCGGAGCGCCAGGCTCCACAGCTTCACCGCATGGCGGCGGGGCTGTGTACCTCTATCCACTGACCAACGACGGTACGCCCGGTACGGCGGCCATCCTGCACCAGGACAGCCCAGGCATCCCGGGCAACAGTGAAAAGGGCGACGCATTCGGCTCGACGATCGCTGTGGACGGGAAGCTCCTGGTGATCGGTGCGCCCGGTGAGTCGGACCGCAAGAAGCGCTCGGGTGCGGTCACCTTGCTGAAGTTCACCGGGGTCGGTCTGGCCTTCAACGCGGTGCGCTGGACGCAGGACAGCTCCGGTTTCGAAACCCGCGCCGCGAGCGATGAGCAGATGGGCGACCAACTGAGCGTGCGCGCGAACTACATCGCGATCGGTGTCCCCGAGGAGCGGTTCGGTAGCGGTTACGCGGTCGGCATCGTGCATGTGGTTGCGCTGGCCAACAGCCAGAAGCCGAAGGTGAAGAAGGTCTACAACTTCCACCAGAACAGCCCCGGGATTCCGGGCAAGAACGAGAACACCGACCGCTGGGGCAGCGCGGTGGCCCTGGCAGCCAACGTTGGTTGCACGCCGATGAGCGTCGTGATCGGTGCGCAGGGCGACAAGGTCGGCAAGACGCCTTCAGGTGCGGTGACCGTGGTCGGCCTGGGCAAGCGGTGCGCGTCGCGCTGGCTGCCGAAGGCGACCTTCGGGTTGTCCTTCCGCTACTTCGGACGCGAGATCGTCACCTTGAGTTCGGCAGCCGGCGGGAAGGCCCCGGACGTGGTGCTGGTGGGCGACGCGTTCTCCCGGGCGATTGGCGACGACGTCTTCGAGACCGGACAGGTCGTTGCGGTGACCACCACTGGCAAGGGCAAATGGAAGGCTGCCGCCGTGCCACCGCGGGACGGCTACCACGCGTTCAGCAACTACGGGCGGGGTCTGGGGCTGGCCAACCACGGCTGAGCCGGCCCAGGGCGGGTCGCGTAACCCCGAGCGCGTGCGGGCTTACGCGACATGCCCTAGCGCTCAGGCGTCGGTGTCCACCATCACCAGGCTCATGTGGCAGGGCGCGTCCGCGATCAGCGAATGTCGCGCGCCCGGAGCGAGGTAGAGGACATCGCCCGCGACCATGGCGTGCTCGGTGTCCTCGCGCCCGCAGCCGGTAGTCGCCGGTGTGCGCGTGACCTTCGGCCGTTAGCCGTGGCCCGCGTCGGACGACCGCGTCCGGCCCGGCCACCGCGATCAGCACTGGCTTGGCGTCCTCGGTGAGCTGGCGCACCCACGGCAGGGCGGACGCGTACCCGAAGCGGACCCGCAGATCCTCGTGCACCTCGACCTCACCGTGCAGGCAGCGCAGCCGGCGGACCAGATCGGAGCGGCCGCCGCCGTGCGGCATGAAGTCGGTGACCTCCAGCTCGCCGGTAGCCGTCCGCCAGGTCGTGACCAGCACAAAGGTGCGGTCCAGGTAGCGCCGGGACGCGGCTGCGTCCGGATCAGTGGGGGCGACCAGCCAGCGGCCGTGATCGGGGTCACCGAGGAGCGCGCCGAAGGTCGAAGCCGAGTCGTAGCGCGGCAGGCACAGCCAGTCGACGCTGCCGTCGCGCGAGATCAGCGCGCCGGTGCGGCAGTCGCTGACCAGCGCGTAGTCCTCGATCTGCCGGCTCACCCTGGGCAGTTACCCCAAGGTGCCGGCTCGGCTACTCGGACGTGCGTGGCGTGAGCCGCCAACGCAACGGCAGTTCGTCGCCGGCGCGGTTGAGGGCCGCGTCCACCTGGGCGCCGACGCGGGCATCGCTGACCAGGGACTTGAGCGTGGACAGCGGCACCGGGAAGTTCCCGCTCGGCTGCGCGCGGAGGCTGGCGTGCTCAACCACCACCCAGTGGTTGCCGTCCGGCAGCGGCCGGGCCAGGACGATCCGGACGGGATAGTCGGTGGGCACATCCAGCTGGCGGGCGACGATCAGGTCGCCCTGCTGTTCGCAGGCGTCCAGATACGGGCATTGGATGGGCTCGGTGTTGATGGCCAGGCTCACCCGCTCGGTGTCCGCGCCGAGATACACCGTGCCGCGGACGAGGTTCGTGGCGCTTTCGTCGCCCGCGCAACTGGCGTCCACCTGGCTAGCGACCACTGCGGCCAGTGCCTGCGGGGTCGCCGGCTGGCTGGAGTCGTCCGGTTCAGGGAGGGCAATCGGAGCCTGTAGCGACGCGTCCCCGCAGCCCAGGTCGTCGGTGTCCCGCCAGCGCGGGTTGGCTGCGGCCTTGTTGAGCAGATTCCCATCAACGGTAGGTGCGATCCGGGGGTCTGCGGCGAGCGCGATCGCGGCCTCCAGCAACTCGCCTTCGAAGTAGGCCGCCGAGGCCTCGACCTGCACGAACCCAGGGTCGCGCCTGGCGATGACCTCGTCAGGATCGCTTCGCACTTGGACGCCGTCCCGCTCGGTACACGTCGCGCCAGTGCAATCGGCGCCGGCATACGGCATCGGCGAATAGCTGACCGTGAGCCAGCCGGCCGGTTGTCCTGGGGTCGCGCGGTAGTAGGCGGTAGCACTGAGTCCGTCCACCCATTCGGTGGGACGAACCGCCACGACCGGCCCGGACTGCCCGGTCACCGCGGCCGCGCTTCCCAAGTGTTCCTCGGCCAGCAGGGCCAGCAGTTGCGGGGTGATCCCACCACGTGGCGGCGCGGTTGCGGGGGTGGTCGGAGCCACAGCCGAGCAGCCACCCAGGGCGAACATCGCCACGAACACCGCGCACCACTTGCGCACGCATACCTCCGTCCAGCACCGCGAAAGCTCAGCTTATGCAGCTTTGCCGCAGACCAGGCTGAGACGAACGTAACCTAGGCGGGAGCTGCGGGGTAACAGCAGTGCATGACCAGGCGTCGGGTGGAACCAGCGAATGAATCTCCGCGCGTGGTGCTGATCACCGGCGCCAGCAGCGGGATCGGCCGAGCGGTCGCTCAGCAGCTGGCCGGACGCGGCTACCGGCTGGTGCTCTGCTCTCGCTCGGATGTGGCCCTGGCTGCGGTGGCGGACGAATGCCGACAGCTCGGCGCTTCCGATGCGACCGTCCTGGTGGTGCCTACCGATGTCCGGGACGCGGCTGCGGTCGACCGGCTGTTCGAAGCGGCGGTCGACCGATTCGGACGCGTGGACGCTGCCTGAGCTTTTCGATCTGCTCGTAGGACCCCTCTATTCCGCGCTGGCACAGGGCCGTCGAGCCGACATCCCGACGACTGCGGGGAATGTGATGCAGGCGGTTCCCGCGGGCGCGGCGGTCAGTGGTGGGTACGGACGCTTTGGAAGCCAACCAGAGGAAGGAAGCTCGATGACCGGAAGCTCCGAAGCTGGGCATCGGAAAGACCCAGGCCCAACAATCTCGCGTCGGGTGGCCGCTCCGGCGGACGCGGTCTGGTCGGTGTTGGCGGACGGCTGGTCGTACGCCAACTGGGTGGTGGGCGCGGCGCGCGTCCGCGATGTCGATTCGGGCTGGCCGGCGAAGGGCACCCGGGTGCACCACTCGTTCGGACTGTGGCTGCTGCTCATCCAGGACTTCACCCGAGTCGAGAGCGTGACGCCGCAACGCGAGCTGGTGCTGACCGCCCGCGGCTGGCCGGTGGGCGAGGCGCACGTGCACATCAGCGTCCGTCCGGACGGCGCCGAAGCCAGCGAGGTGACCATCACCGAGGACGCGGTATCCGGGCCCGGCAAGCTGATCCCGCCGCCGATCCGGCACCTGCTGCTCGGCCCCCGGAATCGGGAGACGCTGCACCGCCTCGCTCTGCTCGCCGAGGGTCACTTCCGCCGCGACTAGCTGAGCGTTCGCCCGTTGACGAGATCCCGGCCTGCGCCGGGATGACGGAGAGCTCCGTTGCGCGACTTCGCCATCCCGGCCCGCCTTTATCGCCCCGGCTCGCCCTTATCGCCCCGGC
>DAOPRQ010000023.1:0-1670 GCA_035349055.1 Propionicimonas sp. | reverse complement strand
GTGCCCGCCTGCCGGGACTCCTCGGCCAGCCAGGGCACGCCAGCATCGAGCGCCCAGTTGAGCTTCAGCGTGGCGTGGTCCCAGTGGAACTTGGTCAGGTCTTCGCGTACCCGGGACGGCAGCGTCACTGAATCGAGCAGGTCGCCGTAGAGCGCCGGGGCGGTGACGTCAGCCAGGATCGCGCGACGAGCGGAGATCATGGTGTCGTCGGCCAGCCGGACGGCGTGGGCACGCCGCGACCGCACCAGCACCTCGGTCACCGGTGAGCTCGTCCGCACCTCGGCGCCGAGCGATTCAGCCCGTGCGCGCAAGGCACCGGCCAGGCGCCCCGCGCCACCCTTGGGGACGGGGAAGCCCACGTCCTGGCCGAGCATCGCCAGCAGCCAGCCGAACATCCCGCTGCCCGCGCCGTCCGGGGGCACGTCGGAGTGCATGGCGTTGCCGGTGAGCAGCAGCCGTCCGCCGTCGCCGCGGAACAACTCCTCGCCCAGCCGACGCACTGGGGTCACGCCAAGTCGGGCCAGTCGAAGTGCCCCGGCGACCCGCAGCGCACGCAGCATTCGGGTGCCGGCCATGACCGGAGGGAAGGGTGTGAACAGCGCGCTGAGCAGGCCGTCGCGGATGCGCTCCCACTGCCCGTACAACTCCAGCCACGCATCGCCGTCACCGGGTGCGAACTCGTCCAACCCCGCGGCGGTGCGTTCCGGATCGCGGTGCAGGACGGCCGCACGGCCGTCGTCGAGCTGGTGGGCGAGCACGTTGGGCGCCTGCACCCATTCGAGGCCGTGCCGGTCCAGTTCGAGGTCGCGGATCAGCGGGCTCGCGGCCGCCAACGGGTAGAACGCGCTGAACAGGTCGGTGGTGAAGCCGTCCGCGGTGACGGTGCCGCTGCGCACCGCGCCGCCCGCTTCGGCCTGAGCCTCGAGGACGAGCACGTCCCAACCGGCGTCGGCGAGGGCGTTGGCGGCCACCAGCCCGTTGGGGCCGGCTCCGATCACGATCGCGTCGAAGGTGGGCGTGCCAGCAGATTGGTCCATGACGTCCTCCTTACCCGGTGTCAGCGCATTGCTATTCGTCCAGCGGCCGCGTCCGGCTGCGCTTGAGTTGGCTGCGCAGGCGCTTGCTGGTGAGCCGCCGATCGATCGAACCACGGGTCGGACGGGTGGCGCGCCGCGGCGGCGAAGGTGGCGCGAGGGCGTCGATGAGGAGCGCTGCGAGGCGTTCCCTTGCGGCCGCACGGTTCTGGCGCTGCGAACGAAACTCGGCCCCGACGACCGTGACCGTGGTGCCGACCAGCCGTGGCCGTAAGCGATGCAGCAGGCGTGCCCGTTGGGTCTCGTCGAGGGCACCGGAGGCCTCGACATCGAAGGACAACTGGACGCGGGAGTCGGACGTGTTTACCCCTTGGCCGCCTGGCCCGGATGCGTGCGAGTACCGCTCCACGAGTTCGGCGGACGGGATCACCAACCCGCCGGGCAATCCCGGTGCCAGCGGTATGCGCAACTCCCTCACCAGGCAACGGTAGGTCGTCCGGCGCTGCGTTGTCGTGGCAAGTGAGCTATCCGGGCTGCGGGACCGGACGGCTTGCCAGAGAATGCTCAAATGGCGAACGGATTGGACGCGTTCCGGCTCAGCCGGCGGCGGGCTTTGGTGCTTGCCGGGCTGGCGGC